>JAFVWL010000154.1 GCA_017501695.1 Oscillospiraceae bacterium | reverse complement strand
AGCAGATCGCCGAGGTCATCACCTGGCATTTCAAGACCCCCCACCCGGAAGCCAGGCAGGAAGCCATTGAGCTGCTGCGCAAGGTGGGCATCCAGAATCCGGAGCGCCGGTACAATCAGTATCCCCACGAATTTTCCGGCGGTATGCGCCAGCGTGTGGTCATCGCCACCGCCATTGCCTGCCGTCCCGAGATTCTGATCTGCGACGAGCCTACCACCGCCCTGGACGTGACGGTGCAGGCCCAGATCATCCGGCTGATCCGGGAGCTGCAAAAGGAGCTGCGGATGTCCGTCATTTACATCACCCATGACCTGGGCGTGGTGGCCAGCGTGGCCGACAAGGTGGCTGTGTTCTACGCCGGTCAGGTGGTGGAACGGGGCACCGTTCAGGAGATTTTCCACAGCCCTGTCCATCCCTACACCAAGGCCCTGCTCCGGGCCCTGCCTCAGCTTGGCATCCGGGGCCACGAGCTGTACTCCATCCAGGGCACGCCTCCCAATCTGTTCAAGGAAATCAAGGGCGATGCCTTCGCCCCCCGGAATCCCGACGCCATGGAGATCGATTTTGAGGAGGAGCCCCCGGAATTCCAGGTCAGCCCCACCCATTTCGCAAAAACCTGGCTGCTGCACCCCCTGGCGGAGGAATACGCCCGGAGCCTTGCCGAACGGGACCGCCGCCGTCAGGCCGAAGCCGCCAGCACCCCGGCCCCTCCCTTTGACTACAGCAACGCGGAAAAGCTGCTGGAGGTCAAAAACCTCTCCGTCACCTTCAAGGGCAGAGGCTCCAGCTTCCGGGCCGTGAACAACGTGAGCTTTGACATCTACAAGGGCGAAACCCTGTCCCTGGTGGGCGAATCCGGCTCCGGCAAAACCACCATCGGACGGGCCATCATGCGCATCTACAACAGCAACACCGAAGGCGATATCCTGTTCCACGGGGAAAAGATCAACGGCAAGCTGATCAAGCAGCAGCTCAAGGAGCTGCGGATGAAGATCCAGATGGTGTTCCAGGACCCCATGGCCTCCCTGAATGACCGGGCCAAGGTGGATTACATCATCTCCGAGGGCCTGCACAACTACCGCCTGTACGACAGCGAGCAGCACCGCAGGGACAAGGTAGGCTCCATCATGAGCAAGGTTGGCCTGTCCCCGGATTTTGCCTCCCGGTTCCCCCACGAATTCTCCGGCGGCCAGCGTCAGCGCATCGGCATCGCCCGGAGCCTGGTGATGGACCCGGAATTCATCGTGGCAGACGAACCCATTTCCGCCCTGGATGTGTCCATCCGGGCCCAGATCATCAATCTGCTGAACAAGCTGCGGCAGGAACGGGATCTGACCTACCTGTTCATCGCCCATGACCTGTCCGTGGTGCGGTTTATCTCCGACCGGATCGCCGTCATCACCCGGGGCCAGATCGTGGAGCTTGCCGACTGTGACGAGCTGTTCGAGCATCCCCTGCATCCCTACACCAAGGCCCTGCTGTCCGCCATTCCCTATCCCGACCCGGATGTGGCAGGCAAAAATGAGCTGAAAACCTACGATCCCTCCGCCCACGATTACAGCACCCACGAACCTCAGTGGGAGGAGATTGTCCCCGGTCACTTTGTGCTGGGCAGTCAGGCGGAGCTGGAAGGCTACCGCCGGGAGCGGAGCCTATGACCCGGGAGGAACGGAAGCGGTATTTCCGGCTGATCTACGCCAGAACCTTCCGGCTGTTCAGCCTGGGGCTGGTGCTTTCCGCCATCGTCGGAGGGCTGTACGGCGATACCCTGCACACCGTCTGGGCGCTGTGCGCAGTGGGAAGCGTCCTGCTGTGCCTGGGCTGGTTTTCCTATCTGAAGCTGGAGGGCATGGGCATTTTCAGATTCCAGTCCCATTCCGGCTCCGGCAAAGTGCCCTACATCCACCGGCGCTTCAAGGACAGACGGCCCCACCGTCCTGCCTTCCGGAAGGACAGCCGGGACTTTGACGACGACCTCACAGCCGCCACCGCCGTGGACGAGTCCCCCTTCTCCCAGCGCCAGACCGGAATGGCCCAGGTCTGGGCCAAAGCCGCGGCAGGAGCCCTGCTGCTGCTGGTGTCCTTTGTTATTTAACGTTCATTACGACTGCGCCGTCCGGATTTCCGGCGGCGGAAGGGAGCGCGCTATGCGAATCACAAACGGAATTTTGCTGACCATGGAGGGTCAGAACTATGAAAACGGCTATGTGGATTTTGAAAACGGTGTGATCACCGCCCTGGGAGATGCCGCCAAGGCCCCGGCTTATGCCGGGGAGATCCTGGATGCCCAGGGGGGCTACATCCTGCCCGGCCTCATTGATGCCCATTCCCACATCGGCATTTCCGAGGAGGGCTTCCGCTGGGAGGGCGAGGACTGCAACGAAACCACCTCCCCCGTGACCCCGGATCTGCGGGCCATGGACGGCTTCTATCCCTTCGACATCGCCATTCCCAAGGCCCGGAGGGCAGGCGTCACCACCGTAGTGGTCTGTCCCGGCAGCACCAACGTCATCGGTGGTCAGACCGCCGCCATCAAGCTGGCCGGCACCGACGTGGAGGATATGGTTCTCAAGTCCCCCTGCTCCATCAAGTGCGCCATGGGCGAAAATCCCAAGCGGAACTACGGCGAGAACAAGGGCCGCTCCCCCATGACCCGGATGGCCACCGCCGCCATTTTCCGGAACACCCTGACCAAGGCTCAGCGGTACCTGGCAAAGAAGGAAGCCGGGGAGGATCTGTTTGACCCGGAGATGGAGGCCCTGATCCCCCTGCTGAAACGGGAAATCCCTGCCCACATCCACGCTCACCGCAGCGACGACATTCTCACCGCCCTGCGGATCGTGAAGGAATTCAACCTGCGCTGCTCCATCATCCATACCACCGGCGGCGGAGCCATCGTGCCCCAGATCGCCGCGGCAGGCATCATCCCCATTGTTGGCCCCTGCACCGGCCCTGCCGGTAAGCCCGAAACCGTGGGCGGCTCCCTGGCCCTGGGCGCCAAACTCCACCAGGCCGGTGTGGACTTCTGTCTGACCACCGACCACGATGTGGAAGCCCTGTGGTTTTTGCCCTATTTCGCCTCCATGACCGTCCGGGAGGGCCTGGACGAGGAGAGCGCCCTCCGGGCCATCACCATCAACGGCGCCCGGGCCGCCGGAATTGAGGACCGGGTTGGTTCTCTGAAGGTGGGCAAGGACGCAGACATTGTGGTGTTCTCCGGACACCCCTTCCACTATCTGACCAAAACCACCGCCGTGTTCATCAACGGCAAACGGGAGGACTGACAGCATGACCCTTCAGGAAGCGGTGGCCCGGGTTCTGCCGGAGGCCATCGAAATGCGCCGGTATCTCCACAGCCACCCGGAGCTTTCCGGACAGGAGCAGGAAACCCGGGACTATATCTGCCGGAAGCTCACCGACTGGGCCATCCCCCACCGGCTCTGCACCCGGAATCTGGGTGTCATCGCCGACATCGGCAGGGGCAGTCCCTGCATCGCCCTCCGGGTGGATACGGACGCCCTGCCCATCACCGAGCAGACCGGGCTGGACTTCGCCTCCCGGATTCCCGGGATCATGCACGCCTGCGGACACGATGTCCACACCGCCGTGCTTCTGGCGGCGGCAAAGCTGCTGAAGGCCCGGGAATCGGAGCTGAAAGGCACCGTAAGACTCCTGTTCCAGCCTGCGGAGGAAACCACTGGCGGCGCATCCGACATGATCGCCGAAGGCTGCATGGAGAACCCGGCGGTCACTGCCGTCCTGGGCTTCCATGTGGACCCCACCCTGGCCCCGGGGTATGCCGCCTTCTGCTACGGCACCATGAACGCCGCCGCCACGGATTTCACGCTGACGGTTCTGGGCAGGGGCTGCCATGGCGCCCGCCCGGATCAGGGTGTGGATGCCATTGTGGTGTCCGCCCAGCTCATCACCGCCCTGCAAAGCCTGGTCAGCCGCAGCATCTCCCCCACCGCCTCCGGCGTTGTCACCATCGGCACCATCCAGGGCGGCACCAAGGAGAACATCATTGCCGATTCCGTCACCATGACCGGCACCATCCGGGCTCTGAATCCGGAAACCCAGTCCCATCTGAAGGACACCCTCCGCCGGATGGCGGAACACACCGCCGCCGCCTTCGGCGCGGAGGTTCAGCTCAAAATGGATGACCTGTGCCCGGCGCTGATCAACGACCAGGCGCTGACCAACCGGCTCCTTGCCCTGTCCCGGGAGCTTTTGGGCGAGGAGCAGACGGTGCTGATGCAGGAGCCCAGCCTGGGTGCCGACGATTTCGCCTTTTTCTCCAGCCACACCCCGGGCTGCTACTTCAACGTAGGCGCCCGGACAGAGGGTCTGGAGGGTCAGGCCCTCCACAGCCCCAGCTTCGTTCCCCACGAGGGCTGTATGGAAACCGCCCTTCTGCTGCTCACCGGCGGCGTGCTGTCCCTGCTGTAAGCCGGGGACACTAACCACTGCGCCAGAGAAATGGGAGTTTGGCGGCGAGTCGCCGCTGACAATTCGTGCGTTATTGCACCGGAAAACGCCATGCAAGCGGAAACCGCTCGAACACAGCATTGGTAGTCAAATTGGAGTTTGTAGGGGTATATGGTATCACCCATTGTAGGGCGGAGGCATGCCTCCGCCCTACAGAGGATGATCCAGCAGCCCAATGAACTGCAATTTGACTCGCAATTCCTTGTTCGGGCTTTTTTCACGCCGGACAGCTCCAGCGGCCATCGCGCCCCAATCCCCGTCCCGGTGCGGAATTTAAGAAATTCTTAAGGCTTTCCCTTCTTTTTTCTTAAGAAATGGCAGGGTATAATATGGTCACAACGGAGAATGCCCATGGAAATGTGTTTTTTTACTTCCCATTGGAGCGCAATTGTGATATAATAATAGAGAATCTCAACAATACCATATCAGGAGGACTGCGGCACATGAATTGGATCAGAGAGATGTTCACCAATCCCTTCCTGCTCACCAGCCTTTCGTCCTGGTTCATTGCCCAGGTCATGAAGGTGATCATCAATTACACCATCCACAAAAAGATTGTCTGGGAGCGGCTGATCGGTGACGGCGGTATGCCCAGCGGCCATTCTGCCACCGTGTCCTCCCTGGCGCTGATGAGCGGTCTGGTCTACGGCATGGGTTCCTTCCAGTTCGCCATGGCGGCCATTCTGGCGGTGATCGTCTGCCACGATGCCACCGGCGTCCGGATGGAAACCGGCAAGCAGGCCATGGTCATCAACGAAATGCTGGACACCTTCGAGCGGATGAAAATGGGCACCCCCTCGGACATCGTGCTGAAGGAATTTGTGGGCCACACCCCCATCCAGGTGGCCGCAGGCATCAGCATCGGTCTGCTCAATGCCCTGTTCATGCATTTTGTGGTGTTTGCGTAATAATCAGAGCGTGCCTTAAAAACCAACTTCGAAAAGTTGGTTTTTTCGGGTTTTATTGAACGCGAAGGAAAACCCTGACGGTTTTCCCTCAAACTCCCTTTCCCTCCGAAATCTGAAAAGAGGGTTATCTGACAGTCCGAGGGCGTGCCTTTCTGCAGGGCACGCTCGTTTTCATTGGATTTCTCTTGATTTTTTCCCGGACGGCTGATATAATGGCAAAGCAAATAGGGAGCAGTACTCAAGTGGTCGAAGAGGCGTGACTCGAAATCTCGTAGGACATGAAAGTGTTGCCAGGGTTCAAATCCCTGCTGCTCCGCCAAATAAGAACCATCATCCGTATACAAACGTATGCTGATGATGGTTATTATTGTATGTATTGTTTTTATAGAAAAGATGAAATACAATATTCATACAGACGTACTGATCGATAAACTTGAATTTAGGTTATCGGCTTTACTCAGCTTGGCTCTCCCTTTGGGAGTAAGCGAAGTGCAGTCGCGGTAGTAACTGAGAGGGTATTTTCCCTCTCCGCCCCCTCTGGGGGCACCTTTCCCAGAGAGAGAGGCAAGAAGAAGTATTTGATTGCTTACTAAAACCGATAGCCTAAACTTGAATTTGACGAGGTGAGAAAATGGCAACTGGAATTATGATAGTGGGTTCTTCTGGCGCAGGGAAAACAACGCTTGGCGAACTTGTGGCAAAGGAATTGGGTTACACTTTTGTGGATATTGATGAGTATATATGGCGGAAAGATACGGAGATTCCTTTTTCTGTAATGTATCCGCGGTCTGAAAAGATTAGCCGCTTGATGGATGCTATATCGCAGTGTAAACACTTTGTAATGGCTGGCTCTATGGATTCGTTTCATGAACAATTTGACCCATTTTTCGAGTTGGTTGTTCATTTACATACGGATGCACAAATCCGTGCGAAGCGTGTCCACGAGCGCGAACTGCAGCGGTTTGGCAAACGCATTTTGGAAGGTGGAGATATGTATATTGAACACCAAAAATACTTAAATGATATCTCTGGGTATGATTTTGGAATTGGTGGATGTACATTGCAACAACATGAACTATGGCTACAATCTCTGAAATGCAAAGTAATGAAATTAGATGGTGCAAATGCTTTGAAGGACAATATGAGTAAAATAATAGAAGCATATAGAAACCAATAAATTATGATTTGGCGAGCTGTTCCGCGGAGAAACCACCTTGCCTCTCCCTCTGGGGGTAAGCGAAGCAGCCCCACAAATCGCAATTTATCGTTTTTCCCTATAAAACGGGTGTGCCGCGGCTGCGGCACACCCGTTAATTTTTGATTGATCAGCCGGAAATCTTCCGGGAATTCCGGATCACCTGCTTGTAGAATTTCACGCCGTAGGCCAGGGCACCCTGGTAGATGTTCTCATTCAGACCGTGGACGGAGCCATACTGCTGCTCGTCGATGTACAGGGGGGCAAACCGGATGCAGTTGGGGCAGATTTCCTTGAAGAACTTGGCATCGGTGCCGCCGGTCATCACATAGGGGCTGACCTGGACACCGGGGTAAACCTGACCGCAGACCTCCTCAATCAGATGGAACTGCCTGGACTGATAGTCCACCACGGGACAGGGCTCGTCCTGGTACAGCACCGTGGTTTCGATGTTGTATTTGCTTGCCATGGCACTCACCGCGGCAATGGACTCCGGGCCGGGCTGATGGTGGATCAGCCGCATATTGCCGGTGACATAGGCGGTCTGGGGCAGCACATTCAGGCCGTCGGAGCCCTTGGCCGTGGTAAAGGCCAGGGTGGTGCCCATCATGGCACCCACCGCAGGGCTGATGCTGGGCAGCACAGCGGTGAGCAGGGGCCTGAACAGCCACAGGTTCGCCATCACCAGCTTCATCGGGAAGATCATATTGGGCGCCAGACGGCGGAACATCTCCACCATGGTGGGACTCAGCTCCTTGCGGAAGGGAGAATGGTCCTCCGCGTCCGCCATGAACCGGCCCAGCCGGACCAGGGGGGTATCCCTGGTGGGGGCGCTGGCATGACCGCCGTTGGAACGGGCGGTGAATTTCACATCGGCGTAGCCCTTCTCCACCACGCCCACCATGGCGTACAGGCCGGATACACCGGCAATGGGCGCCTGGAGGATCATGCCGCCCTCGTCCAGCACCAGGCTGGGCCGAACACCGTGATCCTTCAGCCACTGGACAATGGCAGGAGCGCCGGGGCCGGAGATTTCCTCCGTGCAGGAGGAGGCAATGTACACATCCCCGTCGGGGGCGTAGCCCTCGGCGATCAGCTCCTCCAGGGCGGAGAAAATGCAGAACAGGCTGCCCTTGGTATCCACAGTACCCCGGCCCCAGACCCGGCCGGTTTCATCAATGTGACCGGAGAAGGGAGCCTGCTCCCATTTGCCGCCGGCTTCCACCACATCCTGGTGGCTCATCAGCACGATGGGATCTGCCAGCCGCTTTCCGGGCCACTTGTAGAGCAGACTGCCGTCGAATTCGTGGCGCTCGCAACGCTCATGGACCAGGGGGAACAGCTCCGCCAAAAGGGCGTGGAAGGCATGGAATTTTTCCTCGTCATACTCTCCCCGTTTGGAGATGGTCTCGCACTGGATCATCCGGGAAAGCCTTGCGCCGTAGCGCTGATCCTCAGGGCCGTTATGCAGATCGATCCTGGCATTGGCCGCCGCCGTAGGCTTGAGCTGTACCGCCCGAACCACACAAATCGTCAGCAGCACAGCAATCAGCGCCAGCAAAATCAAAAGGAATGTGAGCATTGTAAAAGACTCCTTTCAGAGGTTGATGTTCAAATTGGAGTTTACGGGGACGCTCCCACGGGCAATTCGCCGCCAAACTCCAATTTTTATAGCTTATCCTTCTTCCACAGCAGATAGCCCAGCACCAGAGCCAGGGCGCCGGTGGGGAGCATCATGGTGCCGGTCTGGTTGATCAGACTGGGCATGGAGATGCACAGCAGGCTCATCAGCACCAGAGGCGGCGCGGACAGGCGAATGGATTTTGCGAAATACTTCAGACCCAGCGCGCCGAACAGGGCAGGCACCACATTGTCAAAGGCAGGCTGGAGGGCCGGACTTTGCAGCACCGGCTGCAGGGGTACCAGAAGCACCACACCCAGCAGAATCACCAGGGTGGTGGT
>JAFVWL010000153.1 GCA_017501695.1 Oscillospiraceae bacterium | reverse complement strand
TGGTTGCGGAGGCAGGACTCGAACCTACGACCTCCGGGTTATGAGCCCGACGAGCTTCCAACTGCTCTACTCCGCGATATTCGGCGCACCCTCTTGCACGACATTCCCTACGCTCTCTTGAGTGCTTAGGTATTATAGCATAGGCAGCCCGTTTTGTCAACTACTATTTCTTGTCGTTTTTCGCGCTGTGTTCGGCCTTAGGATTTCCGTTTTCTGGCAGGGGAAGGCGGAGCCTAACCGAAGGCAGCAAAACCGGGCGGCTAACAGTGCTTGCCGTTTCTGGGCTACGGTTTCCCCCAGCAATGCCAGATCTCTGTTAGACCGCCGCAGGTATGGGTTCCTATGGACCTTCAGTCTTTTGCAGGGGCAGAGGCACAAGCAACCGCAGGATCGCTTCCAGTCATTCCGGCTGTCCTCTGTCCAGCGACAGCAAAAATACCGAAAGCAACTGCAGGGCTGTTTCCTTATCCTTTGGATTGCAGGCATTCAGCCGGTCCCACAGTTCGCTCTGTCGGGCCAGCGCAGACGAGCTCTCCTGCGTCAGGATCTCATCGGGGGTAATGTGAAGTACACTGCAGATTCGCAGCAGCGTCTCGGTCCGCATATTGACCGTCCCCCGTTCAATGTCCGCGTAGGTCCGGTCTGACAGCCCCGCCGCTTCCGCCACCTCCGCCTGCGTCATTCCCATCCGCTTCCGAACCGCCAGCAGATTGTTTCCTATGGCGTGTAAATCAAACACCAGCATTTTGCTTCCCCCTTTTTTCTTGTTACAGGAATTATAGTTCCTCATTTTATTGACAAACAGGAACTAAAGCACTATAATTATAGGAACTATAGTTCCTATTTTCAGGAAGGAAGGTTCATAAATGGAGCAATTTAATGACGAGAAAAAGCGGGAGGGCAAATCCAAATGGCTCATTCTCCTGCTGCTTTTGATCACCTTTGGTGCCGTGTGTATCACCATATGGGCACTGTTCTTCCGGGAGCCGGATGTGATTCTTTCACCGGACTATATCCCGCCGGAGACAGAGGAACATGCCCAGACCCTCCCCAATGACAGCGGCGACAAGATGCAAAGCGAGGACGGCGGTGGCAGCGTCAGCCTGACCTATTCCAACCAGGTCGCCATTGATCTGAGCAAGGAACAAGCTTACCTGCTGTTCGCCAACCCCGGAAAATCCAACCAGGATATGGTCCTGCAAATCGTGATCCAGGACACCGTGATCGTCCAGTCCGGTGCCATCCTGCCCGGTCATCAGGTGCTCACCCTGGACCTGCTGGACGGCAAGGCTTCCATGCTGGTTCCCGGCGGATATGAGGGCAAGTTTGTGATCCTCTATTACAATCCCGACAGCGGCGAGAAAGCCATTGTCAATACGGAGATCCCCATTCAGATCACCGTAACCGAATAACCGTACATTTCGTCTGCGGACGAACAATAAAAGGAGGAAATATCATGAAAAAAGCATTGACCGTCTTGCTGGCTGTACTTCTGATCCTGTCGATGTCCACTGTCGCTTTTGCCGCCGCTCCCGGCGACAGCGAGAATATCGATGTTACCGGCAAGTACAACAGCACCACCACTGAAGGAACTGTTTACAGTGTGGATATCACCTGGGAAAACATGACCTTCACCTACAACGAAACCACGGAAAAAATCTGGAACGCAGCGGATCACAGCTATACCGTCGTGACCACCGGTGAGTGGGACAAGACCACTGCCAACATCACCGTGACCAACCACTCCAACGCCACCGTCACCGCCACCGTCAATTACTCCGCCGTGGAAGACACCGGCATTACCGGCACCCTGAACAACACCGAGAAGACTCTGGCTGCCGGTGTGGAAGGAAAGCCCCAGGAAGCAGATGCCCTGGTCGCTACCCTGACCATCAGCGGCACCCCCACCGACGCGGTTACCAATACCGGTGTTAAGATCGGCTCCATCACCATTACCCTGAGCTAACGAAGCAAAGGAGTAAATGTCTATGAAAAAACTGTTTTCCCTGATTCTGGCACTGGCTCTGGTTATGAGCATGAGTGCCGTGGTCTTCGCGGAGGACCAGACTAATGTGGGCGTTGGTGACTATACCGCTGATGTCACCGGCACCTATGTAGCCGGCACCACCGGCGGCACCATCTTCAGCGTAGATATTGCCTGGGCCGGTATGAGCTTTACTTACCATGCCGAGCAGCAGCCCGTTTGGAATGTGGAGACCCATACCTATTCCGAAGCCGTTGCCGCTTACTGGGAGGGCGAAGGCACCATCACCGTGACCAACCACTCCAATGCCAAGATCAGTGCCACACCCACTTATGCCAAGAACACCGGCTTTGAGAGTGCCAACATGACCTTCAGCACCGCCAAGCTGAATCTGGCCTCCGCCGCCGACACCAATGCCGCGGTTGTGGGCACCATCACCGTCACGCCCTCCGGCTCCCTGCCCGCCAACACTGAGGGTGCCACCATCGGTTCCATCACCGTGACCATCGCGCAAGACATGAATGTAAGTCTGGAAGAGGCCAAGGAACTGCACACAAAAGCAACCGCGCTGCTGGATGCAGCACAGGTTTCCGGTATGGATGAGGATGAATATGCGATGTTGGACCAGTACACGGCTTCTTTGAGGGCCTATATTGAGGTATTTGAAGGTGAATATTGGAATAATACTGGTGCGGCGTCCTATGAGGAATGCCAGGAAGAGCTGAACAATGCATACAATGCATTGCTTAATGAATACAATGCGTTCAAGGCATCGTCCGGTCTGTAATTCATCTTTTTAACCACTTTTATAAACAGGAGGTACACTATGAAAAAACTGATTTCCCTGATTCTGGCACTGGCTCTGGTTATGAGCATGAGTGCCGTGGTCTTCGCGGAGGACCAGACCAATGTGAACGTTGGTGACTATACCGCTGATGTCACCGGCACCTATGTGGAAGGCACCACCGGCGGCACCATTTTCAGCGTGGATATTGCCTGGGCAGGTATGAGCTTTACTTACCATGCCGAGCAGCAGCCCGTTTGGGATGTGGAGACCCACACCTATTCCGAAGCCGTTGCCGCTTACTGGGAGGGCGAAGGCACCATCACCGTGACCAACCACTCCAATGCCAAGATCAGTGCCACACCCACTTATACCAAGAACACCGGCTTTGAGAGTGCCAACATGAGCTTCAGCACCGCCAAGCTTCTGGTTGCTTCCGCCGAGTCCGGTTCTGCCCAGACCGGCACCATCACCGTCACTCCCTCCGGCTCCCTGCCCGCTAACACCGAGGATACCACCATCGGTACCATTACCATCGCCATTGCCCATAATCCCGATTACACAAAGGCGGAAATGCAGGCACTGCTTGACAAGGTTTTGGCACTGCACAACGAATTAGATGATACCTCCATGAGTCCTGAACTTGAGGTTGCCGAAGAAACCATGTATACTGATTATGTTGCTCATATAACTGATATGCAGAGCGGTTATTATGATGATCCAACGAAACAGGAACAGCTGAATCGCGATTATACTGAGCTTCTTTCTTTCTACAACAAGGTAAAGGCACTGATGAACGTGTAAGTACACCCCCGAAAACCGTTTTCTCCGGAAAGGGCTGTCCCTTTCCGGAGAAATGCTATGAAAGGAGTTGGTTCCGATGAAAGCAACCAATAAGGTCCTCACCTTGACGGCGGTGCTGTGTGCGCTGGCGGTAGTGATGATGCTCCTTTCCCTGACCCTGGGGCACCGGCAGGTGCGGCAGCCGTTTACCCCTCCGCCCTTTGATCCCGAAGCCCGGGCCGGAACGCCTGCAGTGCCGGAGACACTGGGCTGGACCGCCCTGGATGCCCAGGTATTCCGGGTATCCGTCTGCGGCGTGATCGTCCCCATGGAGGGCCGGGCCGACGTCTGGCTGACCAATCCGCCGGAGAACCGGGTATGGCTGAAGCTGCGGCTGTTTGACCAGGCCGGAAATATGCTGGGAGAAACGGGACTGATCCGGCCCGGAGAATATGTCCAATCCGTTACGCTCCGTACCGTCCCCGCCGAAGGCACCGGCGTCGTTCTGAAAATCATGGCCTACGAACCGGAAACCTATCACTCCGCCGGAGCAGTAAGCCTGAACACCGTCATACCCGAATAACACCGCCCCGGGGCCTGAACTGCACCCCATTTGTTAGACAAGTATGATATAATACTTGTACTAAGAAATGGGGTGTTTTTCTTATGCCTAAAGGAGTACCGAACAAACGATATACGGGTGAGTTTAAGCAGATGGTCGTAGAGAGCATGATGCGA
>JAFVWL010000152.1 GCA_017501695.1 Oscillospiraceae bacterium | reverse complement strand
TTGGGCAGAAGATTTCGGCTCAGAAAAAGTTTTGAAAACGGCAGAATACTTTGTGTATTGTGGCGTTTTCAAAACGCATTTATGGGGCGAAAGATTCGCCCAAAGCCCAAAAGGGGAGTTTTTAGAGGTGCCCTTTTATTTTTGTCAGTTTACAGACTCCTCAGGAAATGATATACTGAACTGTGTAAATATAGAAAGAGAGGTATTTCCATGAAGAAACCCTACCGGCTATCTGAAGCGGCATTCCAGCTTGACGGAAAAATGCCCCTGAGCCAGGCGATTCCTCTGGGCCTGCAGCACGTGCTGGCCATGTTCGTCGGCAACCTGACACCCCTGCTGATCATCACCGGCACCTGCGGCATCGCCAGCGGCGATTTCGCGTCCCTGCAGCTCCACCTGCTCCAGAACGCTATGCTGGTTGCCGGCATCGTCACCCTGGTCCAGCTTTTCTCCATCGGTCCCATCGGCGGTAATGTGCCTGTCGTGATGGGCACCTCCTCCGGCTTTATCGGCGTGTTCAACTCCGTTGCCGCCACCATGGGCGGCGGTGTCATCGCCTACGGCGCCATCATGGGCGCATCCATCATCGGCGGTCTGTTTGAGGGCGTTCTCGGTTTCTTCCTGAAGCCTCTGCGGAAATTCTTCCCCTCCGTGGTCACCGGCACCGTGGTGCTGTCCATCGGTCTGAGTCTGATCTCCGTGGGCATCAACTCCTTTGGCGGCGGCAACGCGGCCAAGGACTTCGGTTCCATGGAAAACCTGCTGCTGGCCATTTTCGTGCTGGCTATGATCCTGTTCTTTAAGCATGGCACCAAGGGTTTCACCAGTTCCTCCTCCATCCTGCTGGGCATCATTTGCGGCTATGCCGCCGCCTTCATCATGGGCTTTATTCTGCCCACCACCGGTGTCACCGCCGACGGTGTGGAATATACCAAGGCCTGGGTGCTGAACTGGGACAAGGTTGCCGACGCTGCCTGGTTTGAGATTCCCCAGTTCCTGCCCGTTATGCCCGTGTTCGACCTGCGGGCCATCCTTCCCGTTCTGATTATGTTCATCGTCACCGCTGTGGAAACCGTGGGCGACATTTCCGGCGTTATGGAAGGCGGTCTTGGCCGGGAAGCCACGGACAAGGAGCTGTCCGGCGGCGTGATCTGTGACGGTGTGGGCTCTTCCTTCGCCGCCCTGTTTGGTGTTCTGCCCAACACCTCCTTCAGCCAGAACGTGGGTCTGGTGGCCATGACCAAGGTGGTCAACCGGTTTGCCATCGCCACCGGTGCCATTTTCCTGATCCTGTGCGGCCTGTGCCCCAAGCTGGGCGCGCTGGTGTCCATTATGCCCCAGTCCGTCCTGGGCGGTGCCGCCGTCATGATGTTCTCCTCCATCGTCATCAGCGGTATCCAGTTGATCACCAAGGAGCCTCTGGACAGCCGGAACCTGTCCATCGTGGCCGTCGCCCTGGGTGTTGGCTACGGCATGGGTGCCAATACCGGCATCCTGTCCCATGCGCCTCAGTTCATTCAACTGATCTTCGGCGGCTCCGGCATCGTCCCCGCCGCTATGGTTGCCATCCTGCTGAACATCCTGCTGCCCAAGGAAAAGGCAGAAGAAAAAGCGGAGCAGTAATTTCTTACCGCTCCAGCAATTCTTTCAGGTCCTCAGGACTGTCCACATCTTTCAGCTCATACATATCCCGGACGCCTACCGTGCGCAGGCGTTCGGGGTATTTTTTTATGACCACACCGCCGCCCTTGCCCTGCGGAAGGGTCAGCAGCTCCGGGAATGTCCACTTCGGGAACAGCACCGGAGAACCAAACGTGCCTTCAAATCCGGTCCTCCATACAGAATCCGGGTCATTGGCAGCGGCCAGAACCAGGGACGCAACGGTTTCCCGGCGGAGCAGAGGCTGGTCTGCCGGACAGAACATACAGTTGTCCACTTCGCCGATCTCCTCCAGGCCGAGTCTGACCGTATCGTTTCGGTACGGAAGATCATGCACAACCACGTGGATGCCCCGCTTTTCACAAAGGGCAGCAACAGCTTTATGCCGGGTCACAACAACGCGCCGGGAAAAAATACCCGCTGTTGCGTCGAGGATTCTGGCGATCATGGGCTCGCCGTGGAAATCTGCCATCAGCTTGTTGCCGCCGAAGCGTTTCCCATAGCCGGATGCCATAATCACACAGCCGGTTTTTCCGAAGGGATCATCCAGATCTACAACAAAAGCATCCTTTCGACGGCACAGCTCCCGCAAAAAGGGCAGCTCCTGCTTGCGGACCACTGCCGCCACCTGCTTTTTTTCCAACAACGTTTCCAGGGCCGCCCGGTAGGGCACACATTGGGCTTCCAGGTAACCGACCTCATCAACGGTGATCCATTTCCGGTCTGATTCCGCACACCGCAGCAGCGCAGAAACCCCGGATTCCAGCAAGCTTGCTTCGATGGGCACCATCTGATTACCCGGACCGGGGAACGTTGGATCGAACCTGCCGATTTGGACCTGCCGGCCGGAATCGTTGTCCTGTAGGTAAACGGCCTGTTTCGGCTGAGCCCAGGTGGTAAGACCGGGACATTTTTCCGGGAACAGCCGGGAAAGCAACGTTGTTTTTCCGCTTCCCCTTGTCCCGGTCAGGATTATATGCCGTTTACCGCTGCTCCGGAAAGAATTCCAGATACAGGGCGCTGTTAGCCTGCTTGCAGGCGTCCCGGTAGGCTTCATAACGCTGCAGCCACTCCTTTCCGTCATCGGTCAAGATACTTCCTCCGCCGTCTTTACCGCCGGCAGCTCTGATGATCAGTGGAAAGCCCAAGGCTGTTTCCGCGTTTTTGATCAGCTTCAGGGCTTTGGTATAGGCCATATCCATGGATATGGCGGCAGACCGGAGGGAGCCGGTTCTTTCCACGCTCCGGAGCAGGCGGGCAGGCCCTTCTCCGAAAAATTTCTCGTTGTTATCATCCAGAAATATGATTTTTGTTACAGCCTTCATTGTTCTTCCTCTTTCACCATCACAAGGCAGGGCTGCCCGCCGCGATTGATACACCGCCGCAAACTGACGCATCCATAAATCTGACTCAGCATGTGTTCCATTTTGTCAAGGGGATCTGTCTTGGGTTCGATGATCCCCAGAATGCCGCCATCGGACAGCAGCAGAAGCTGATCGCAGTAATTCAGCGCCAGCGCCGGATCGTGCAGAGTCACAATGGCTGACCGTCCCGGCTTGGAAGCCCACTGCCGCAGAAGCTTCAGCATCTGATAACGGAACCGGAAGTCCAGAGCGCTTTCCGGTTCATCCAGAAGCAGCAGCTTGCTGTCCGAAACCAAGGTCCGGGCCAGAACGCAGAGCTGCTTCTGGCCTTCGCTTAGCTGGAGATAGTTCATTTCCTCTTTGCCGGCCAGCCCTACCTGCGCCAGCGCCGCTGCCGCGGCTTGTTTCATTTTCTGCGTCGGGTATTCCAGCAGGCCCAGTTGGGGGTTAAAACCCATCAGCACCACATCCAGCGCGGAAATATCGATCGATATGCCGCTTCTCTGGGGAATGTAGCTGACAGCCGCCGCGATTTTCCGGGAGGATAACCGCTCCAGGACAACGGAATCCAACGTGCAGCTTCCCCGGTGGGGCAAAATGCCGCACAGGGCTTTCAGCAAGGTCGTTTTTCCGCTGCCATTGGCGCCGATAATGCCCATCAGGCAGCCTTCCGCCAGTTGGAAAGAAATGTTTTCAATGACATTCTGCCTGCCGTACCCGGCAGTGATTCCGTTTGCGGAAAAGAAAGTCATACCTTCTCCCTCCCTCCGGCGATCAGATAGATCAAAAAAGGCGCACCAAGGAAGCTCGTAAAAATACTGACAGGAAGCTCGGTGGCTGCCACGGATCTTGCCAGAATGTCGGCTCCGCAAAGCAGGATGCCGCCAAGAAGTCCGCTGAGCAGCATGGTACTGATGCGGTTATGCTTTGCCAGCAACCGGGCACCGTGCGGAGCCAAAAGGCCCACAAAGCTGATCAGGCCCGTCAGACTGACCACAGAGGCCGTCACCAATGTCGCAACCAGCAAAACAGCCAGCCGCAGTCCGCCCACATTGACTCCCAGCATCCTTGCTTCACCTTCTTCCGCCGAGAGAAGGATCACCTGGCGGTGAAGCAGGAACAGGACAGCCATACACACAAGACACAGGATCATATTTCCGCCGATGGAATAGACACTGATGCCGTTCAAGCTGCCCATGATCCAGTATTCAATGGAAGCCAGCTCCCGCTCCGGATCCGCGGTCAGCTTCAGACACATGAGGGCGGTCTGGGCAAGGGAATGGACCGCAATACCCGCCAGGACGATGGTGCTGTTTTTTCCGCTTTTATCCAGGCCGGAAAGCGCCAGCGCAAACACCACAGCCAGCAGGGCGCCCGCAAAGGCAGATGCCGTAACCGCCATGCTGCCGGACAGGAACAGAATACCCGCTGCCGCACCGGCACTGGCACCGGAGGATACGCCGATGATATCCGGAGATGCCAGGGGGTTGCGAAACACTGTCTGGTACACGAATCCCGCCACACCCAGGGCAAATCCCCCGATCACACCCACAACAGTCCGGCTGAGGCGCAGGGTCAGAAATACCCGCCATTGCATAGCGTCGCCTGACAGAAGCTTCTCCAAAGACAGCGGGTACTTTCCTACAAACAAACCGGCAACAGCCAGAGCGATCACCATGACCGCTCCGGCTGCGCAGTAGTATTTAGTTTTCGCTGTAAGTGAAGTCGTAGAAGGTTTCATAGTAGTCATCGATTCTTTCGGCAAGTTCAGTGTCCGTCAGCAGGTCCCTGTGCAGCACATTGGCCAACCACAGCGCGCCCAGAATGCCGCTGGGAACAGGACTGTCCCAGGCCTCAGCTTTATTGGGCATCTGATAGACATTGCCGTTCACCACGGCTGTGCAGCCGGCCAGATTGGGATCTGCCAGAACATCCTCAACCGTATAGGCTGCGTCCGATGCCAGAATGATGTAATCGGGATTCCAGGTCAGAAGCTGCTCGTAGTCGATCTCCACCCAATAGGTATCTTCAATCTCTGCGGCCACGTTGACACCGCCAGCCAGACGGATCATATCGGACTGGTACATGGCATTACCGGCGGTGGAAAGGAAGCTTGAGTTGCCTGCCAGGTAGACACTGGGCATTTCAGCACCTGCCAGAGTTTCGGAAAGATAGCTTTCCTGTACAGCGGTAAAGTCCAGCAGCTCGGCAGCCTTATCCTCGGTATTGGTAGCGGATGCGATCATATGGATCATCCCGGTCAACAGCTCCTGATTCTCAGGATTCACCAGCAGGACATCGATGCCCAGCCCTTCCAGTGTCTCCACGGCACTTTTCAGCTTGATGGGCAGGATCACCAGGTCCGGCTCCAGGGCGGCACAGCCCTCCAGGTCAAATTCCTTGGCGGTGCCAACATTGGGCAGTTCGATCAGCTCGGGAGCCGCCAGAGAATAGATGGCCCGCTTATTGGCCTTGGCTTCGATGCCAACCAGCTTCTCATCCAGTTCCAGCGCAATCAGCAGGCTGGTAGAGATATAGTAACCGCTGACCAGCTTCTGAGGCTCCTCTTCGATTACCACTTCGCGGCCGGCATGGTCGGTGACCGTAATGGGGTAATGGCTCAGGGCAGCCGTTGTATCGGGAACGGTTGTTTCCGGCGGATCTGTCGTTTCGGTTGTCGGATCCGTCGCATCGGTGGTTGTGGGCGTGGATTCATCAGGCGTTCCGGTCTGGACGCAGGCCGCAAGGGTAAGCAGCATGGTCAAAACCAGAAGCAGGGAAATGAGTTTCTTCATGTTGGGTTCTCTCCTGTCGTTGTCGTTTTGAAAATACAACGATATTGTAACAAATCCCCTTTCCAAATGCAACCGAAACTGTTATAATGTAAAAAGATTCAATATGCGAATTTCTGCAAAGGAGTATTTGCTTATGATAACCATACAGAAATATGTCCGCGCTCAGACCCTGGAAGAGGCATGGCAGCTCAACCAGAGCAAGCGTAACCGTATCTTAGGCGGCATGCTGTGGCTGAGGCTGGGAAAAGGCAGCATCAATACCGCCATCGACCTGTGCGATCTGGGTTTGAATACCATCGAAGAAACGGAAGAACAGTTCTCCATCGGCGCTATGGCTGCTCTGCGGGATATCGAACTGCATGAGGGCCTGAATGCATACACCAATGGCGCGGTTGCTGATTCCGTAAAGGACATTGTGGGTGTTCAGTTCCGGAATATGGCCACGGTTGGCGGCAGCATCTGGGGCCGGTTCGGCTTTTCCGACGTGCTGACGGTTTTCCTGGCTCTGGATACTTATGTGGAGCTGTACAAGGGCGGCATCGTTCCCCTGGAACAGTTCGCGAAGATGAAGAAGGACAACGATATTCTGGTGCGGCTGATCGTGAAAAAGACCCCCTGCAAGGTAGTCTATTCTGCCATGCGGAACCAGCGCACAGACTTACCGGTGCTGGCCTGCGCCGTCTCCTGTATGAACGGTGAATACCGTGCCTCCATCGGTGCCCGCCCTGCCCGGGCAACGCTGATCCGCGGTGATAAGGCAGAGGGTTTCGCAGCTTTCGTTGCGGAAAACGCACCCACCGAGAGCAATATCCGCGGCAGTGCCGCTTACCGCACCCATCTGATCAGGGTACTGGTGGAGCGTTCTATGAACGAACTGGGAGGTATGTGATATGGAGATCAAGCTGAAGCTCAACGGCAAGAATATCCTCGCTTCTGTGGAAGCCGATACCGTCCTGCTGGATTTTCTGCGGGATAAGGGCTGCCTGTCCGTCAAGCGGGGCTGCGACACCTCCAACTGCGGTCTTTGCACCGTGCTGATGGATGGCAAGCCCATCCTGTCCTGCTCTACCCTGGCTGTCCGTGCCGACGGCCACGAAATTCACACGCTGGAAGGCCTGCAGGAAGAAGCCTCGGATTTTGTCGGCTTTATCGCTGACCAGGGTGCTGACCAGTGCGGTTTCTGCAACCCCGGCTTGGTCATGAACACCATCGCCCTGCTCCGGGAGAATCCTGACCCCACCGATGACGAGATTCGTGCATACCTCGCAGGCAACCTGTGCCGCTGCTCCGGCTATGACGGACAGCTCCGGGGCATCCGCAACTACCTGAACTCCCGCAAGGCATAAGGAGGCGGCTATGGAACACAAAGAATATAAATCCATTAACAAATCCGTCCGCAAGAAGGACTCCATGCAGCTTCTGCTGGGCAAGCCTGTCTATACGGACGATGTGACCCCCAAGGACGCTTTGGTGGTCAAGATTCTCCGTTCCCCCCACGCCAACGCCATGGTGGAATCCATCAATACCGCCGCCGCCAAGAAGGTGCCCGGTGTTGTGGATATCTATACCTGGGAGGATGTGCCCCAGACCCGGTTCGCCATCGCCGGACAGACCTTTCCCGAGCCTTCCCCCTATGACCGGCTGATCATTGACCGCCATGTGCGTTTTGCCGGCGACGTGGTGGCCATCATCGCCGCGGAAACGGAAAAGGCCGCCCTGAAGGCCATGAAGCTCATCAAGGTCAAGTATGAAATTCTGGAAGCGGTTCTGGATTTCCGCACCGCCAAGGACAACCCGGTGCTGGTCCATCCGGAGGATGACTGGTTCCCACCCTGTCAGGTCGGCGGCGACCCCAAGCGGAATCTGGTTGCCAGTGACGATGAGATCCACGGCGATGTGGAGGGAATTCTGGCGGAGTGCGACATCGTTCTGGAGCGCACCTACCACACCAAGGCCTTCAACCAGGCCATGATGGAGCCTTTCACCGCCTACGCCAGCTTTGACCGCTACGGACGGCTCCATGTCATTTCCTCCACCCAGATCGTGTTCCACACCCGGCGCATCCTGTCCCGGGCCCTGGGCATTCCCAAGAGCAAGATCCGGGTGGAAAAGCCCCGGATCGGCGGCGGCTTCGGTGCCAAGCAGACGGCAGTTTGTGATGTGTATCCCGCTTTTGTTGCCATGAAGACCGGCCGCCCCGCCATGGTCACCTATACCCGGGAGGAATCCCAGATCGCCGGCTCCCCCCGGCACGAAATGGAGATCACCGTCAAGCTGGGCGCCACCAAGGAGGGTAAGATCCGGGTCATGGATCTGTATACCCTTTCCAACACCGGTGCCTACGGCGAGCACGGTCCCACTACGGTCGGCCTTTCCGGCCACAAGGCCATCCCCCTGTACACCGGATCTCTGGAAGCCCACCGCTTCCATTATGATGTGGTTTACACCAACCGCCAGGCTGCCGGTGCCTACCGGGGCTACGGCGCTACCCAGGGCATCTTCGCCGTGGAATCCATTGTCAGCGAGCTGGCGGAGCAATTGGGCATGGACGCCACCGCCATCCGGGATATGAACATGATCAAGGAAGGCATGGTCATGCCTGCCTACTATAACGAGATCGCCAGCGCCTGCGCTCTGGACCGGTGCATGGAGCACTGCCGCCGGATGTTCAACTGGGAAGAACGCTCCAAGGTCCGGGATATGGGCAACGGCAAGGTCCGAACCGCCGGCGTGGCCATGGGTATGCAGGGAAGCTGCATTTCCAATGTGGACGTTGGCTCTGCCACCCTCAAGCTCAGCGAGGACGGAACCTATAACCTGATCATCGGCGCCGCGGATATGGGCACGGGCTGCGACACCATCCTGGCCCAGATGGTAGCGGAGCTTATGGACTGCCACGTAGACGATGTGGCGGTGTTCGGCGCGGATACTGACGTGTCCCCCTATGACTCCGGTTCCTACGCATCCTCTACTACCTACATCACCGGCCAGGCCGTGGTCAAGGCCTGCGCCGAGCTGAAGAAGCGGATCTGTTCCATCGCCGCGGATATGCTGGGCTGTGAAGGAGAGAAAGTGGAGTTTGCGGGCAGCGTCGTCCGCCGGATCCATACGGACCAGACCGTTTCCCTGACGGACATCGCCTATAAGTCTCAGGTAAACAACACAACCCCCGCGGAATCCACCGCCACCCATACCTCTCCTGTTTCTCCCCCGCCCTACATGGTTGGCATGGTGGAAATCGAGCTGGACAAGCGCACCGGCAAGGTGGAGATCCTCGATTACATGGCCGTGGTGGACTGCGGCATCCCCATCAACCCCAATCTGGCACGGATCCAGACCGAAGGCGGCATCGTCCAGGGCATCGGCCATACGCTGATCGAAAACGTGACCTATGACCGCAAGGGCCGCCCCGCGGAAGCCAGCTTTATGCAGTACAAGGTCCCCACCCGGCAGGACATGGGCCGCCTGCACGTGGAGTTTGAGCATAGCTACGAGCCCACCGGCCCCTTCGGTGCCAAATCCATCGGAGAAATCGTTATCAACACCCCCGCCCCCGCCATTGCCCATGCCATCTACCGGGCAACCGGCAAGTGGTTCCGTGAACTGCCCATCACCCCCGAACAGATCGCAATGTCCCTGATCGACTAAAGGCAACCTCCAAACAATATCCCCACAGCCCTTTCCTCCATCACAAAGGATCGGCTGTGGGGATTTTTAAGCGGGCGGAAGCAAAGGGGTAACGGTGTCCTTTCGTATATGTTGCCTTGCGTGATATCCGCTCTGTCAATTTCAGCTTTCTCGCAGAAGAGAAAGCTGTGATTTCCGTCGAGCCGGAAATCAGCGACAGTCCACCGGACTGTCGCATTAAAAGGTTCGAGTCCCGTCTTCTTAGCAACACAAAAAGGAGGCTAACGCCTCCTTTTTATGCTGGTGCGGGCAACAGGACTCGATGAAATTATGGTGTGATTTCCGTCGAGCCGGAAATCAGCGACAGTCCACCGGACTGTCGCATTAAAATGGGTTCGAGTCCTGTCCTTCTCTTACCAACAAGAAAAGGGAGGCTCTGCCTCCCTTTTCTTTGTTGGTGCGGGCAACAGGACTCGAACCTGCACGGTCGCCCATTGGAACCTAAGGGTGATGTCACCTTAGTGAAGGTTTTGCTAGGCACTCGACTCCACACTAAACCTTTTTCACAACATCCTCGGTAATGTCTGAATAGACAATGATGGTTTCTCCTTGTTGATAGAAGGCATTGCTCACAATCTCCTCACTGACAAACATAACTGTTTTTACAGTCCATTTTCCTTCAGGTAGGTTAAAGTGTTTCTTCACATCATCCAAGTGTTCTTCAATCCAGGCAGCTCTGCGTTTATGCTTTGTCATATAGCAGGGCTTTTCCCCATCGACAAATATCCTCTTGTATTCTTGATCCATTTCATATGGATTCTTCGCAAACGAAAAGTCTTTCGCTTCGCCCACAACCAGCTTGAATTGATCAGGAATAATATAGAAGACATCAATATCTCCAAGGACATTCCCCTTTGGATCAGCAATTTTCTTACCATTCACTTTGGCGAGTTTTTCCTGGACAATTAAACCTTTAAAGCCACTCAGTTTGCGCGCTACAACTGCGTTAAAGTCATTACCTCGCTTATCCCCTAGCTTACCAATTAGCTTCTTGAGCTTTGGCTTCCTCGCTTTGTATTTGCCCTCAATCATCAGATCGATAGTGTATCGCCACATATGGTGGAGCTGACGATTTCCCCAAATCAAGTCATCATTATGTTGAAGGATTGGCCTGCGGGTAAATGACAACTCTCGATTGAACCGCCATGGGTAAATATCGTTCTTGGAGTATGGAGCGGGTGCTATGAGATAATCCTCTCTTGGCCCTAAAGTTATTTGTCCAATCACTTTGTCAACAATATCGGAAGCAATATTCTCTCTTTTGGCTAATTCATTGACAACAGTAATCCGAGGTGCTTTTTTGACATCGCCGGTCATTTCTTCGCCATACTCAGCAAGACTCAAGATACACTGCATAAACTGCTGAAAAGAGAAACCATATTCCTCTAAAAATGCATCATCAAGTTCGGACTGATAATGATTTATCAAATGGGATGGAGAGTACACCGAAATGCTTGGATCAGAAAGGCTCTCCAGTCGCTTGGATCTTGCGACAGCATTTATTTTTGCAAGATATTCGCCTTCGTCTCTCGGCATTCCAATTCGCCCGGAGGGCAAGAACTGGACAGGGGAGTTAAAGATGTTATATCTAAACAAATCATTCCGGTATCAGGAATAAACGCATTATCTACTGTGGAAGCAACCTGCTTCAGCAGGCCCAATACTTCTGACCAGGTTGTAATGGCGAGGTTGACTCCGTTAACAGTAACACAGTATTTGTTCACATCATCAGTTTCGGTGCCACACAGCTCCTGCAGCTTTGCCCACAGACTTGTCTTTCTTGCCATAGGGCAAATGAACAGCAATCCTTTGCCGCCATTCTTGCGCAAACGGTCCAGATATGTATTCGGCTGGTTAGCGGTCAGAGATGCATAGAACTTCATCTCAAAGAGAACAACTTCCGCTCCATCTGCATCAGTACCGACCATATCAGGTCTTTCTTTCTCCTCACTCTCGCCGGTGACTTGGCAGAGGTATTGCAGTCGTTCTTCCAGGTCAATACCCATTGTATCCGCCACAAACTTCGTGAATGCGGCATTCAATTTGCTGGATTGGGATAACAGATACTGCAAAGAAAAGGTCGCAATATCCTCCTGAGAACCCTTTATGTAAGGGTATAGGTGCGCCAACAAGGACTGTGCCATATAGCATCCCTCCTGCGTTTTTTATCATTATATCACACAAGCTCATTATTTGCAAATTACGTATTCCGGTGTGTCTGCCCAAAAGCAAAGAAACAGCCGATTTTGCAACTTTTGGGATGCAAAATCGGCTGTTTTCGATGGTGCGGGCAACAGGACTCGAACCTGCACGCTCTCGCGGGGGAACCTAAGGGTGATGTCACCTTAGTGAAGGCTTTTCTTCAGGCATTTGCGATCATGAATATGTTTTGATGATTCCCAGCGCAATCTCCTTTTTGGAGCAGCACCGGTCCATGGCCTGCTTTTCGATGTGGCGGTGCGCTTCGGCTTCCGTCATCTTCATCTGCTCGATCAGGATCCACTTCGCCCGGTTTACCAGCCGGATCTCCTCCATCTTTTCCTCAATGGTGAGGGCCTTGCTTTCCAGCTTCCTCAGGCGTTCTCTGGCTGCTGCCATCCAGCGCAGACCCTGCTGAAGGGTCTGTATCGGGGTGGGCTTCGGCAGGGTAAAAACACCGTGGGGTGTCACTTTGGCATGGATCTCCTCATAGGCATCCATACGGAGCAGGAGCAGTACCACCGTGCCGGTATGACCGGAAGCATCGATGGCAAAGCGGGTTCCGTAATCATCGGTCAGCGGCGCATTGACAATGACAAAATCATAAGCGTTTCCCAGAAGCTCCCGACGGGCTGCTGCAATATTGTGGACAACGCATACAGGGTAATAGTCAGAGCAGGGGAGCAGAGGAAGCAGCGCGTCGTTGAATTTCTGTGCCGCTGACACTACCAGTACACGATATGTTTGTTCGCTGAATACCATAGGCTCCCTCCTTTCTGCGAATTTGAATTCGTATCAGGGTTCGCAAAAGTAATTGATCAAGGACTCCGGCAAGTGGGACTTGAGAAAAACACTGGACAGAGCTGCTTTGGCAGCGTTGCTGCGGGTAAGCGGCAGGGTTTCCAGTCCCCACAGATCCTTGGGGGAGGCGGTATAGAGGTTGACATTGGATTTTTCGGGCAGAGCGATGTTGTTGAGGATTCCGTCCAATCCTGCCCAAATCAGCAGCGCAAAGGCCAGATAGGGATTGGCGGTGCAGTCGGGACTGCGAAGCTCAAAACGGCGGTACTCTCCCGCCGCTGCCGGAACCCGGATCAGCATGGAGCGGTTGTCTGTGGACCAGGAGATATATTTGGGTGCCTTGTGCTCACCCAAACGCCGGTAGGACTCCTCCGTGGGATTCAAAAACAGGGTCATATCCTGGATCTTGCTCAGAATACCGCCCATCATCCGCTGCGCTGCGATTTCGTCGCCTCCATTTACGGAGATATTGATGTGGAATCCGCTGCCGGGCTTCCGGTCCAGAGGCTTCGGAGAGAAATCCGCATGAAGTCCGTTCCGGGCCGCAATGGTTTTGAC
>JAFVWL010000151.1 GCA_017501695.1 Oscillospiraceae bacterium | reverse complement strand
CCCTTGCGGTCGCCCGGCGGCGAAGCCGCCTCGGCCCCCGCTTTTCAAGAGGGGGCTGGCAAAAATCGGCTCTTCGGAACCGATTTTTGACTGGGGGAGTTCTTTTTTCTCCCCCCGGCCCTTCGGGCCACCCCCCTCATGAATGCGGGGGGCAAGGGGTGCGGTGCTGATATAAACTACAATTTCTCTTTCCAAAAAGGATGGATATTTATGAAGATTCTCACCATCAATACGCATTCTCTTCAGGAAGCCAACGGCGCACAGAAGCTGGACTGGTTCGTGGAGGGGATCCTTCGGGAAAAGCCCGATGTGATTGCCATGCAGGAGGTCAGCCAAACCATGTGGGCAGACCCCATCCATCCGTCCATGCTGGTGGGGCAGTACCCCGTCCCCGGAGCCGTTACCGTCCGGGCGGACAATTACGCGGCGGAGGTGGCATTCCTGCTGCGCCGGGCAGGCCTGGAAGTGAGCTGGACATGGCTTCCTGTCAAGATCGGTTATGGCAGATATGATGAGGGTGTTGCGATCATCAGTCTGGGCCGTGCAATCCGTGCCATTGATACCATCCCTGTTTCCAAGGTCAACGATTATCAGAACTGGCGTACCCGGAAAGTTCTGGGCGTCCGGCTGGAGGGCCTGGAGGATTGGTTCTACACCGTCCATATGGGCTGGTGGGATGACGCGGAGGAACCCTTCCTGCATCAATGGAAGGTGCTGAATTCCTGTCTGGCCAGCAAACGGATCTGCGGGCCAGTGTGGCTGATGGGCGATTTCAACGCTCCGGACTGCGCCAACGGCGAGAGCTACGATACGATCCGCAAGTCCGGCTGGCAGGATACTTACCTGCTGGCGGAGCGTCGGGACAGGGGCATCACCGTCCCCGGCATCATTGACGGTTGGGAGAACCGGGTCAAGGATCCGGCAGGCATGCGGCTGGACTACATCTGGTGCAGCGAGTCCCGGCAGGTAGCGAGTTCCCGTGTGATCTTCAACGGAGAAAACCAGAACATTATTTCCGACCATTTCGGCGTTCTCATTGAAACGAAGGAGTAAAACTTATGAGCAGAGCAGCAGGCATTTTGATGCCCATTTCCAGCCTGCCGGGCAAATACGGCATCGGCTGTTTTTCCAAGGAAGCATACAGGTTCGTGGATTGGCTGAAAGACGCGGGCCAGACTTACTGGCAGATCCTGCCCATCCATCCCACCTCCTACGGCGATTCCCCCTATCAGTCTTTCTCCACCTTTGCGGGTAACCCCTACTTCATCGATCTGGAAGAGCTGATCGATGAAGGCGTTTTGACCCGGGAGGAATGTGAGGAGATCGACTTTGGCGAGAAGGATGCCGATATTGATTACGCGGCCCTGTATGAGGGGCGGCACATCCTGCTGACCATGGCCTACGAGCGCAGCGATATCAGCAAGAATCCCGAATATCAGAAATTTCTGGCGGAAAACCGCTGGTGGCTGGATGATTTCGCCCTGTTTATGGCCCTGAAGAATTTCTTTGGCGGCAAGTGCTGGTACGAATGGCCGGAGGACATCCGTCTGCGCTGGGGCTTTGCCCTGGATTATTACCGTCGGGAACTGTACTTCGAGATCGAGTATCAGATATACCTGCAGTTCCTGTTCTTCCGGCAGTACCGGAAGCTGAAGGCCTATGCCAACCAGCAGGGCATCAAGCTCATCGGCGATATCCCCATCTATGTGGCCATGGACTCCGCCGATACCTGGGCCCATCCGGATCTGTTCCAGTTGGATGAGAACAATATACCCACGGCGGTTGCCGGCTGTCCTCCCGATGGCTTCTCTGCCACGGGCCAGCTTTGGGGCAACCCCCTGTATCGCTGGGAGCATCACCGGAACACGGGCTATGCCTGGTGGCTCAGCCGTCTGTGGTATGTGTTCCAGCTCTACGATGTAACCCGGATCGATCACTTCCGGGGGTTCGACGAGTATTATTCTATCCCCTACGGTGCGGAAACCGCCATGACCGGGCACTGGGAAAAGGGCCCCGGCATGGACTTGTTCCGCTGCGTGGAACAAAATCTGGGCTGGCATGAGATCATTGCCGAGGATCTGGGCTATGTGACAGATTCCGTCCGGCAGTTGGTCCGGGACAGTGGCTTTGCAGGCATGAAGGTGCTGGAATTTGCCTTCGATGCCCGGGATTCCGGCTCCGCCAATGACTATTTGCCCCATAATTACATCGAAAACTGTGTGGCCTACACAGGCACCCACGACAACGAAACCCTGGTTGGCTGGTTTGATACCATCAGCAAGGAAGAACAGACTCTGGCGCGGGACTACCTGTGCGACCGGCATACGCCGAAGAAATATCTGTACAAGTCCTTCATCGCTCTGGCCATGCGCAGCCGGGCCAAGAGCTGCATCATTCCCATGCAGGACTGGCTGGGCCTGGACAATGACTGCCGGATCAATACACCGTCCACCATTGGCATTAACTGGCGTTGGCGTGTGACCGCAGAGCAGCTCAGCAAGGCTCTGGCGAAGGAAATCCTGGACACGACCAAGCGCTACGGCCGCATGAACTGGTCCGTGGAAGAATAAAGCAATGTCTGCCCGGCGTTTGCCGGGCAGACCGCAAAACAGACAACTCCGGGCATGATTACCCGTTCATATATCTTCTCCTTTTTTCAGCAGCACCCCCGGTTTTTAGCCGGGGGTGCTGTTGGTGCAAGCACAGATAAAAAAAGATGTGTTGGTAAAAGGTTTTGAAGAGATTTTTTGTTTCTCTGCAATCGTGATTATCTCCGGACTTGAGGAATGCTCTTTGCACAAAAGACGCACAGGAAAAGATAGCAACGAGAGAAGCACTCGATATGAAGCGAACGGTATGAATTGCAGATGCAGGTTTTGTAAACCAGCTTTCCCGGGCCAGAGACTGTGGCTTGGTCATTCATAACACCCTGTCAGAATCGTGTTGTATTTATGCATAGAGAGTGCTGCTTCGACAGCGCTCTTTTTCCGGTGCTTCCGGGAAACTGCGACAGGCAGCCGCCTGCCAAATTCCGGATACCTCTTGCGGATGCTTGTGCGTATGTGGTATAATCAATAAAACGCATTGGGGGGAATCCCTATGCGCTCAATCGAAACGCAAAAGAAACTCATGTACATACCGCTTCTGAATATAGCGAATGTATTTATAGTGTTTTTGAATTTACGGCAATCAAAGGGATCGGGTGCAAGCTTGGTGAAAATATTTGTGTATGTGCTTGGGTACCTCATCCCCGTTTGGTTTGTTTTTTCGGCTGCCGCAAAAGTGTGGCCGGATTTGTACCCGGTGTTTTCGACTTGCCTGATGTATTGCGGTCCGCTTGCGTTAAGCTGGGGCAGCATCAAGTTTCAGGAAAAATATATGTAACGCAGTGATGCTTTTTGGATGGGGGAACCGTTTGATGAATTACAATATTTGGGATTATTATTACGATTCTCCGCTTGCTGTGGATGTGTGTATGCTCCGGATCGAAGCAATGCCGAGAGAATACTTCTGTGACTGGGGCACGGCACTTTGGTATCAGTGTGAAAGAATAACGGATGGGAAAATGCTGGTTACCTTTACAGGCGGACAATTTCGTAAGGCTAAGAATACGCAGTATATTCTTGAATTTACCAGTCAGGATAACGGTACGCTTGTGCATATGCGTTTTATTAAAGACCTTTTCTCAATGTCACCGCTTACACTAGTAACAGATATTGATCTGTTTATGATGCAGAAACTGGAGGCAAGAAGGCTTCCGTAATACTTAGGAGAAATACACATGGAACATCTGATTGTCATACTTGCCGCGGCGTTGGCGGGGATCGGCACAGGGCTGGTGGGGCTCAGCGCCGCCACTGCCATGGTCCCGCTGCTGATCGTACTGTGCCCCACCTTCCGGGGGGAGCACGGTGCGTATATGGCTACGGCCCTGGCTCTGGCCAGCGATATTCTGGGCTCCGCCGTGACCACCGCGGTATACGCGAAAAACAAAAACATCGACCTGAAGCATGGCTGGCTGATGACGGTATGCGTGATCTCCATGTGCGCCATCGGCTCCGTGGCGGCCTATTTTACCCATCAGCAGGTGCTGGGGGGCTTCTCCCTGTTCCTGTGTGTGGCCATCGGCATCCGGTTTTTGGTAAAGCCCGATTCCGGTGAGAGAACTGACGGCGGCGGGGCAAAGCTGACCGGGAAGGAAATCGCGGTGTCCCTGTTCTTCGGCCTGACCATTGGCTTCGGCACCGGCTTCTTCGGCTCCGGCGGTGGCATGATGATGCTCATTGTTTTTACTGCTATGCTGGGCTACGACCGGAAAACCGCCGTGGGTACCTCCACTTTCATTATGACCTTTACGGCACTCATCGCCTCGGTGAGCCATATCCTCATCGAGCCGGCCATTTTGCTGGAGTGCTGGGATTATCTGCTGATCTCCGTGGTCACCGCCACGGTCTTCTCTCTGATCAGCGCCCGGTTCGCCAACCGGGTCAATGCCAAGGCAGTGGGCTATGTCACCGGTGGGATCCTGCTGGTCCTGGGCCTGGTGCTGGTATTCCTGAATTATATGGACCGGATCGACATGACCCTGTTCCTGGAATTCTGGAAGCTTATGGGCATCTACTGGGGCTATATTCTGTCCTTCGCGGCTGTGCTGATCATCCTTCGTTTCGCGGTGAAGATCCCGGATTACATTTTCCGAAAGCTGCTGCATACGGTGGCCTTTACCTCCGTGCTGCCTCTGGTGCTGGGGACCCGGATCTGGTGGATCGCGGTGCTGGTGGAGCTGGTGTTCCTGGCGGTGGTGATCGTCGCCCTGCTCTTTTTTGAGCGGTTCAAATTCTATTCGCCATTGTTCGTGGAGAAAGGTAAGCACGAGGTGGTCACCAGCTTTGTCATGCTCTTTGGCATGATCACGGTGATGCTGGCGGTTTTCTGGGGCGGCTTCGGGGACCGCTGTGCCTATATCGCGGTGGCGGCCCTTATGGCCTGGGGCCCCGGCGATGCCGCGGCAGCCATCGTGGGCAAGAAGCTGGGCAGGCACAAGCTTTCCGGCCCCTGGATCGAGGGCGTCAAGTCCGTGGAAGGGACCCTGGCCATGGGGATCACATCCTTCCTCTTTACCTTCGGGACCCTGTACATCATGTCCGGCCTGCCCCTGGGGACCATTCTGGTGGTTTCTCTGGTGACGGCTCCGGTGGCGGCGCTGGTGGAGCTTTATACCAAGCGCGGCCTGGATACGGTGACGGTCCCTATCGCGGCCAGCCTGATTCTGGGCGCTGCCGCCCTGCTGAGCTGAATCAAAACAGCACCGTCCCGGTTTGGGACGGTGCTGTTTGAATATCGGTCATGTCAGCTCCAGGTTCAGCCAGCGGCGCTCCGCTTCTGTCAGGGAGAGCTCCGCGGCCCGGGCGTTTTCCCGGATCCGGTCCGGGCTGCTTCCGCCCACGATGGCCAGGGTGTTCAGCTCCGAGCCCAGGAGCCAGGCCAGGGCGATCTGTGCCACGGTGACGCCTTTCTTTTCAGCCAGCTCCTCACACCGGGCCAGCCGCCGGTAATTGTCCCGGCAGTCGTAGCCCCAGGCGGCGTTGAAGCCGAATTGCTTCAGAATCCGGCCCGGCTCTGTGCTTTGGATCCTTCCGGAGAACAGCCCGGCGCACAGACTGGCCCAGCAGAACAGGGGCATTTGATTTCGGACGTAGAATTCCCGCTGGACGGCGTTCTTGTCGCCGGTGATGGTTTTGCAGCCGTTGCCCCAGGGATCATGCCGCTGGCGGCCCAGGCTGTAATGGGGGCTGGATACGGTAAAGCCGGTCAGACCGTGGCTTTGCGCGTAGGCATTCAGGGCAGCAATACGCTTGGCGGACCAGTTGGACCCGCCGAAGGCTCCGATTTTGCCCTCTTCATGGAACCGGTGCATGAATTCCGCAATGATGCCCACATCCACCAGCTCGTTGTCCCGGTGCAGAAAATAAATGTCGATGCGGTCGGTGCCCAGCGCCTCCAGGGAACGCTCCAGATCATCCTCCGCGGCCTGGCGGCTTACCCGTTGAACAAAAGCCAGGGTAGGGTGGCAGCATTTGGATACTAAAACCCAGTCCTTCCGCCGGCCGGACTGACGCAGATACCGGCCGATGGCCTCCTCACTTTTGCCGTACTCCCGGGCGGTGTCCACACAGTTGATACCGCTTTCCAGAGCGGCTTCCATGACCGGGGCCGCATCCCCGCCGGAGAAAAAATGCTTGCCGGAGCCGCCCAGAACGATCCGGGAAACCGGTTTGGAAACGTAAGGAATTTCCACGTATTGCATCGAATCACCCTTTCCTGAGCTTGTAGGATCATTATAGAAAATCCTGTAAGAACAGTCAAGGGTTGGGGCTGGACAATTGTCGGGAATCGCGGTATAATGTCGGCAGCTTATGAACAACCGAAAGAAGGAAATCCCCATGAACAAGAAAATTCTCTGGATCACGGAAACAGCCGTGATGCTGGCCCTGCTGGTGGCCCTGCAGGCTCTGACCAAGCCCATGGGCCAGTTCGTTACCGGCTCCTGCGTCAATGCCATTCTGGCGGTGTCCGCTCTGGTG
>JAFVWL010000150.1 GCA_017501695.1 Oscillospiraceae bacterium | reverse complement strand
TGTCATTGCGAACCAGTGCGCACACTGCGACTCGCTAAGAGCCGCCCTTCGGGCGGTTGCTCGCTTGCATGGCGCCTGCGGGCGCTCATGGTGTGGCAATCCGTTCTCCAAAATGTTTCGTTTCTTGCTGAAAGTGCGCCTGAAACCGCAGGTTTTAGGGGATGCGGATTGCCACGTCGCCGCCTTTTGGGCGGCTCCTCGCAATGACATTCTTGTTTCGATACTTTTTTGACACGCTGAAAAAGGCTCCGCCGGATGGCGGAGCCTTTTGGGGTATGTATGGATCAGTAGATCAGGTTCTCCTCGGTCTTGGGATCGAAGAAGTACATGACCTTGCCGGGGAAGGTCAGATAGACCTTGTTGCCGTACTTCAGGTTGGCCCGCTCCTCGTGGGACAGGTCCACAGTGGGCGTACGGACGATGAGCTTGGTGCCGTCAGGCACCTGCACGTGCAGGTGCAGCTCGCTGCCCATCATTTCGTTGACCAGCACGGTAGCCTCGATGGCGTTGGGAGCGGGGTTCTTGGCCAGGACGATGTGCTCGGGACGGACGCCCAGGATCACTTCGCCGCCGGAAACCTCCTTCTGGGCCAGGAGCTGGCCGGTCACGCCGTCCACTTCCATTTCCGCGCCGTAGGGGGTCACGTAATACTTGCCGCCGGCCTTCACCAGCTCGGTCTTCATAATGTTCATCTTGGGAGCGCCGATGAACTCCGCCACGAACAGGTTGTGGGGCTTCTCGAAGACTTCCGTGGGGGTGCCCACCTGCTGGATGAAGCCGTCCTTCATAATGACGATCCGGTCGCCCAGGGTCATGGCCTCGGTCTGGTCGTGGGTAACGTAGACGAAGGTGGTATCCAACTGCTTCCGCAGGAGGATGATCTCAGCGCGCATCTGGTTACGCAGCTTGGCGTCCAGGTTGGACAGGGGCTCGTCCATCAGGAACACATTGGAATCACGGACCATGGCGCGGCCGATGGCCACACGCTGCCGCTGGCCGCCGGACAGTGCCCGGGGCTTGCGGAGCAGGTAATCGGTGATGCCCAGGACCTCCGCCGCATGGGTGACCTTCTCGTAGACCACATTCTCAGGAACCTTCTTCAGACGCAGGGAGAAGGCGATGTTGTCGTAAACGGTCATGTGGGGGTACAGAGCGTAGTTCTGGAAAACCATGGCGATGTTCCGGTCCTTGGGCTGCAGGTCATTGACGACCTGACCGTCGATCTCGATGGTGCCGCCGGAGATCTCCTCCAGGCCGGCGATCATACGCAGGGTGGTGGACTTACCACAGCCGGAAGGGCCGACGAAAACCACGAATTCCTTATCCGCGATCTCCAGGTTAAAATCGTCAACGGCGACGACATGATTATCATAAACTTTCTTGACATTTGTCAGCTTCACGCTTGCCATAATATCACTCCTTATCGTTTCTCTCGGATTAGCCCTTGACGGCGCCGCCGGTGACGCCCTCGACATAGTACTTCTGCAGGCACATGAACAGGATGGTAACCGGCAGGGCCACCAGCACGCCGCCGGCACAGAACATGGTATAGTGACTGTTGATCTGGTCCAGGTTCAGCCAGCTGTACAGACCGACGGCCACGTTCATGCCATCAATATTGTTGTTGGAGATGTACCGCGCGAAGACGAAGTCGCCCCAGGGAGCCATGAAAGCGGTCAGAATGGTGTAGATGACGATGGGCTTGGCCAGGGGCAGGATGATCTTGGTCAGAACCTGCAGACGGGTTGCACCGTCAATCCGGGCGGCCTCGTCCAGAGACTTGGGAATGGTGTCGAAGAAGCCCTTGGACACGTAGTAGCCCATACCGGAGGAGGCAATGTTCACCAGGATCAGGCCGGGCACGGAGCTGGCCTCGGTCATGCCCAGATCCTTCAGCACATTGTAAAGGATGATCATGCCCAGCATACCGGGGAACATGCCCAGAATCAGCATAAACCGCATCAGGGGCTTGCGGAGCTTGAAACGGAAACGGGACAGGGTATAGCTCATGCACAGGGTGATGATGGTCTGACCGGCCGCGGTGAACAGCGCGATCAGGAAGGTGTTCATATACCAGACAGGGAACTTGGTCTCAAACAGAGCCATGTAGTTGTCCAGGCCCCACTTCTGGGGAAGCACGTAGCCGACCATCCAGGTGGATTCCACACGGAAGGACTGGAGCACGATGCACACGAAGGGGATCAGCCAGATCACCGTGATGATGGTCAGCAGCACATAGATCACCAGGTTGCTGATGAAATTGGTGGCCTTGATGCCCAGGGAACGCTTGGCCTGAGGAGGCAGCGTGGGCCGGTTGTCGTTTTTCATCATTGGAAGTCCTCCTCATTCTTAATGGAAGGCATCACATTGTAGACCACCAGAGAGATACCGGCGACCACAACGAACACCATGATACCAATGACCGAAGCCAGGTTGTAGGCCGCGGGCTCGGAGGTGGTGATCATCTTGAACAGCCAGGTAACCAGCAGGTCCGTCTCGCCGGGAGCGCCCAGAACGCCGGGCACATCGGTCATGTTGGGACCGCCGCCGGTGAGCAGGAAGATCACGTTGAAGTTGTTCATGTTGCCGGTAAAGCTGGTCAGCAGGTAGGGACCGGTGACGAACAGCATATAGGGCAGGGTGATCTTGGTATACTGCTGCCAGGCGTTGGCGCCGTCGATCTTGGCGGACTCGTACAGGTCCTGGGGAATGTTCATCAGGATGCCCGTAACCATCAGCATCAGGTAGGGAATGCCCACCCAGACGTTCAGGATGATGACCATGACCCGGGCCCAGTTCACATCAGTCCAGAAGGGCAGGACCTCGGAGATCCACTTCATATCCAGCAGGAAGCCATTGACGATGCCGTTGTTGGCGAACATCTTGGAAACGTACATCAGGGAAATGAACTGGGGAACCGCCACGGTCATGACCAGGCAGGAACGCCAGAACTTCTTCCACTTGATGCCCTTCTTGTTGATCATCATGGCCACGCCCATGCCCAGGAAGTAGTTGGTGAAGGTGGCGAAGAAGGCCCAGATCAGGGTCCAGGACAGGATCTCACCGAAGGTGACGGAATAGTTCACATTGTCGCCGGTCCAGTTGAACATGGTGTTGAAGCTTTCCAGGCCAACCCAGGAGAACAGATTGTTGGTGTAGCCGTTGTGCAGGGAGTCATAGTTGGTGAAGGCCACCAGAATCATGAACACCATAGGCATAACGGTGAACACCAGGATGCCAACCAGGGGCAGGGACAGCAATGTAGCGTGGAAATTGTCATCCACAAGAGAACGCAGGTCGTCCTTGCCGGACTTCAGCTTCTTGCCGGAGGCCAGGATCTGCTGCGAGATTTTGTTCTGCTTAATGTTGATCCGCCAGGTGAAGATCAGACCGACAATGAAGAAGATGGTCAGCACACCGTACAGCAGGATCTTGAAGGAGTTGTCGTGATAATAAGTATTGTAGACGTCCATGATGGGGTCGTAGACCTTCTCAGGACCACGGGTGCCCAGGGTCATCAACTGTCCCATCCAGTGAGCACCGCCGGCGAACATATAGACAACAAAAATAATTTCCATGGCCAGGAACAGCAGACCCCGCAGGATCTGACCCCGGGCGATGGAGCCGAAGCCCATGACCACAAAGGACACACGGGTCTTCCAGTCACCGTTGACGAAGGTGAAGTAAATGTCGGCGCACTCCGTGCCAATGGCCTTGAAGAAGCCGACGACTGCCGTGAAAATTTTCTTGACAAAATTCCAGATGCCGCTGGGAATCGCGCAGACGAAACAGACCAGGGTGTACACCAGACGCTTCCACTTGGGCAATTGGAGGTATTCCAGGTCAGTATATTTTTTCATGTTATCGCCTCTCTTGAAAGAAGGGCCGGAGTCAAAAAACTCCGACCCTTCAGGTTCTAGATATTCGCTTTTAAGCCGCGGGAATTAGGCAGCAACCACGGAGATGGCGCCGGTAGCGGGATCGAACACCACGTAGTAGGTACCGGCAGCGACACCCAGCTTAGCCAGGGTGACGTTGGGGCCGTCCAGGACGGGGTTGCCGGCATCGTCCATGCCGTAGTTGTTGGACCAGGACTTGCCCTGACGGACCTTGAACTCGGAGGTCTCGTCCATGGCATAAGCCTCGTTGGACTTCCAGGTGCCGTCAGCCTGCTCGGTCATGGCCAGGTCGTTGGCCCAGGCGGAATCACCGATGGTGCCGATGACGGTCCAAGCCTTCAGGACCTCGTCGGACATCTGGAACAGAGCTTCCATGGAAGCCTTGTAGGTGTCCAGAGCGGTCTGGATCTCGCCGCCGTTCTTGATGTCGGTAGCGATCAGCTTAGCAATATCCCACCAGGAGCCGTGGATCTGGCCCTGAGGACGGGAGTAGGCGTTCTGCTTGCCCAGAGCAACCAGGTGAGGAGCAGCCTGGACAGCGTCGGAAGCCTGAGCAGCCAGGTTGGAGGGACCCCAACCCTTAGCCTCGAAGCGCTCCAGCTGGCACTTCTCGCCGGTCAGGTACTGAACCAGCTGGTTCAGAGCGGCAGCGCGCTTGTTGTCGGTCTGGGGCTTCACACCCATCAGCTTGCAGCCGTTGTAGGAAGCCAGGTGGTAGGACTTGCCGTTGACCTCGAAGGAGGGCAGCTCAGCAACGCCCATGTTGTCGCCCAGGATGGACTTGGCGTTCTCGTAGTTCCAGGTACCGGAAACGACGACAGCGGAGGGAACAGCGGCCTCGAAGTCGGCGGTGGCGCTGGAGTTGACGTAAGCGGGAGAGGTGACGATCTTCTTCAGACCCTCGGCAGCGATGACACCGGCCTCGGAGTTGAAGTTGTCGTTGACGGAGATGAACTTGCCGTCGGGATCGGTCTGCCACTCGGAGACGCAGCCGGTGGCGAAGAAGAAGGAAACGATGTACCAGGAGTTCTCCAGCTCGAAGGAGAAGTTACGGCCAGCGCCCTCACAGGCAGCGATCAGAGCTTCCAGGGAGGTGATGTCCTCTTCCTTGATGACGGACTTGTCATAGTACATGAAGTAGCCGTTATCGGAGGTCAGGGGGTAGGCGTAGACATTCTCACCGGAGGTAACGGCGGCGATGGTGCCCTTGTCATTGTTGGTGGTAACAAACTCAGAAGCGGCAACACCCAGCTGAGCCAGGGCGCCAGCCTGGATCAGACGGGCGGTCTGGTCCTGAGCGAAGCAGAAGATGTCAGCACCGGCTTCGATGTCGGTGGTCATGGAAGTAGCGGCGTCGCCTTCGCCAACAGCCTCGACGGTGGCATTGATGATGATGCCCTGGTCGTTGGTGGTGTTGAAGTCAGCGATCTGCTGCTGAGTCAGCTCCACGATCTCGGCAGCGACCCAGACCTTGATGTCGTAGGTGCCGGCCAGAGGCTTCTGGGGCTGAGTGGGATCGGTGGGCTTGGGATCGTTGGGCTTGGTGGGGTTGGTGGGGTTGTTGGGACCGGTGGGGGCGGGGGGATCAGTGGGGTCAACAGGAGCGGGGCCGCAGCCAGCCAGCAGACCCAGGCACATGACCAGCGCCAGGACGAGAGCGAGAATCTTCTTCATGTTTTCCTCCTAGATTATTTGCCGCTTTTACGGCTTTATTTATTGCGCCGAAACCGCTTCCGCAAAAGACAAGGGACCATCATGGATATGAAATATCCATGAAAACGGAGGGTACCCTCCGTGCCTTTTCCATTGTCCTTCACCGCAAACTGCGCGGCACAATTTTCATCATATAATGTATATCATTTTCCCAAAAATGTCAAGTCTTGTAATCAACGTTACAGCATATTCACCAAAAGCATCCACCTCTTGCGTGAACCCGTGTCCGCTCTCTGTGGACATATTCAGCATTCTGCCGGAACCTCTGCCCCATCCGTGACACACCCGCCGCCCGTTTGGGCGGCGGGTGCTGTTTCAGCCGTTGTCGGAATTGAGCATGGCATCATCGATTTTGCCCCAGGCGCCGTTGCCCTCGCCCCGGCACTGGACATGGATGCCCACGGTAATGGTATCGCCCTCGTGATATTCGATGCCCCGGATGGTGGCAGTATCCCAGTTGCCGTAGCTGGTGACGGTCAACGGCTCCGCCTTCACCAGTTCCCCGTTAATCTTCACGTAGGCATAGATATTGGTTTCGCCGCAGTCACCACCCATGATGGAAATGCTGAACTTATAAGTGCCGGAGGACAGGCCTTCCACGGTCTGCTCCAGATCAAACTTGACGGAATCGGTTTTGGAGCTCCAGAAATGGTAATGCCAGGAGCCTGTGAGGGAGTCGGTAACCTTCTCCTCCACATACATTTCCTCGGCCTGACCCAGATTCTCCAGAATCCAGCCGGTCATATCGCCGGTCTCGAAGCTGTCGTTGACCAGGTAGTTGAACTCGATGACGGTGACGAAAGCCTTGGCCTCCATGCCGTCCGCCACACCGGTAACTGTATGCTTACCCACCCCGGCGGACATGGCCGCCAGCTCTTCGGCGGTCACATTCCAGGTCACGGGCACAGCGCTGCGGCTGCCGTCGGTCATAATGGCATTGACGGTTTCGGGAAGGACCACGTCCTTGCCGATATCCACGGTCAGCATCACATCCTCCAGGGCATCGGCCTTGGGGGTAACCTCGTTGCCGTAGCGGACCAGGTTGAAGACCCGCAGGGATTCCAGAGGCTTGCCGTCGGGACCGAACATGGCCTGGTTGTCCACGGCGCAGCCGCCGTAATACTTGCCCGCGTCCTCGGGGTCATAGGAAGCGGCCCAGGAGCTGGCCCAGCCGGAGCCGAACTTCTCCCACTTTTCGTGGTTTTCCTCCCAGGAGTTCCGGCCCACGGTGATCCAGGTGCCCTCCCAGTAGCACACGCCGATGCCGCCGGGGATATTCACCACAGTCTCAATAATGTCCCGGACGCAGGTCGCCTGGCCATGGACCGTATAGGGATAGTTCTTGGTCACGGCACCGCCCTCGCCGATGGTATTGCCGTTGAAATCCGTATCCTCCGGGGTGTAGGCGTAGGAGGTCTCCACCACCATGACCTTCTTGCCGTAGGTCTGGTTGATCCGGGTCAGTACCTGGGTCAGGTTTTCCAGGGTGCCGTGCCAATAGGGATAGTAGGAGGAAGCGAAGACATCATAGTCCACATGATAATAGTCCAGCTTGCTGGCGTAGGTATCGTAGCTGCCGTCCTTTTCCGGGTTGGCGAAATGGATGGCAACCAACGCCTCGGGATAAACCTCCCGGACGGCCTTGGAGCCGGCCTGGAACAGGTACTGCATATTGAACCAGATCCGCTCGCCGCAGAAGGTGCCGTTGGTCTCGTTGCCCACCTGGACCATGCCCACGTCCACCCCGGCTTCCTTCAGCAGGTTCAGGCTGTCCCGGGTGTACTCGTAAAGGGCCTGGGTCTTCTCCTCGATGGTCATGCCGGCCCAGGCCTTGGGGACCATCTGCTTGCCTGGATCGGCCCAGAAGTCGGAGTAGTGGAAATCCACCAGCAGCTTCATGCCGTATTTGGTGGCCCGCTTGCCGATTTCCAGGGCGGTGCGGATATCGCAGTTGCCGCCGCCGTAGCTGTTGCCCTGGGCATCGTAGGGATCGTTCCACACCCGGACCCGGATGTAGTTGATGCCGGATTCTGCCAGGGTTTGGAACACGTCCTGCTCCTGACCCTCAAAATTGTAGTATTTCACGCCGCTGGCTTCCTCGGCGATGACGGAGGAAGCGTCCATGCCCATGATGAAATCATGGGGAATGTTGTCGACTTTTTTCACGTAAAGGTCGCTCCCCTCGATCTTGGCGTCGGGAATGTAGCTGGAACCGGTGGGATCCGTGGGGTCCGTGGGCGGATCCGTGGGCGGCGCCGTGGGAGGTTCCGTAGGATCCGCCGGGCCGCAGGCCGCGGCGGAAACCGCCAGCACCAGGGCCAGGATCAAACATAAAATTCCTCTGATTTGGTAGTTTTTCATAAATTCCCCTCCTTGCAAAGGGATTATATCATGCGATTTCCACATTGTAAACCGCGAAGTTTTCATCTGCCGTTGATTTGCCCCACAGGGTGTGGTAGTATGAAAGGTAGAATACCCCTGTAGGGGAGGGTCTTGACCCTCCCTCCCAGTAACGATTTCCTGACTGGAACGACCAATCAGGCCACAAAACAACAACCAACTCCGGTTTGTCCGAAGTTCAATGTATCGATGCCGGATGGGTGCCTATACATAATCGTTGCACCTGCGGTGCAACAAGGGAGGGTCAAGACCCTCCCCTACCATAGTATAATAACCCTCATTTCAAGGAGGTTTTTTCATGTCTAAGAACCACCCCTGTCCTTCCTTCCCCCATTTCATCCACGGCGCAGACTACAATCCGGAGCAGTGGATGGACCCGGCCGTCTGGGACCGGGACATGGCGCTGATGAAGCAGGCCCACTGCAACGAAATGACCGTGGGCATTTTCTCCTGGGCGGTGCTGGAGCCCCGGGAAGGCGAATTTGACTTCTCCGTCCTGGACGAAACCATCCGCCGGGTCCGGGAAAACGGCGGCAAGGTCATCCTGTCCACCCCCTCCGGTGCCCGCCCCCGCTGGCTGGCGGACAAGTACCCGGAGGTCCTGCGGGTCCGGCCCGACGGTGCCCGGGAGCATTTCCGGGGCCGCCACAACCACTGCTTCACCTCCCCGGTGTACCGGGAGAAGGTTCAGAAAATCAACCGGCTTTTGGCGGAGCGGTACGGTCAGGACCCCACGGTCATCGCCTGGCACATTTCCAACGAATACAGCGGTGAATGCCACTGCCCCCTGTGCGTCAGCGCTTTCCGGGATTTCCTCCGGGAGAAATACAGCAACGACATTTCCCGGGTGAACAAGGCCTGGTGGACCACCTTCTGGAGCCACACCTACGATGATTTTGACCAGATCGAGCCTCCGGGACCCCTGACGGAAAACGCGGTCCACGGATTGAACCTGGACTGGCACCGGTTCGTCACCCATCAGACCACGGATTTCATCCGCAACGAAATCGCCCCCCTCCGGGAGCTGACTCCCCACATTCCCGTGACCATCAACATGATGTACGAGTTCTATGAGCTGGACTATCATAAGGTGGCGCAGGTCATTGACTTCGCCTCCTGGGACTGCTATCCCGAATGGCACAACGGCGACGACGCGGTGATTGCCCAGCGGGCGGCCTTCTGGCACGACCTGTACCGCAGTCTCAAGGGCAAGCCCTTCCTGCTCATGGAAAGCACCCCCAGCCTGGTGAACTGGAAGCCCTACAACAAGCCCAAGCGTCCGGGGCTGGATGTGCTGAGCTCCATGCAGGCCATCGCCCACGGCAGCGACAGCGTCCAGTATTTCCAGTGGCGCAAGAGCCGGGGTTCTTCCGAAAAGCTCCACGGCGCCGTGGTGGGCCATGACGGTTCCGGCGACACCCGGGTCTTCCGGTCCGTGCAGACCACGGGCAGGCTCCTGGAAAAGCTGGACCAAATCGCCGGAACCCTGGTGGAAGCCCCGGCGGCAGTGCTCTTCGACTGGGAGAATATGTGGGCCCTCAACGACTGCCAGGGCTACGCCGCAGAGAATAAGAAATATTTTGACACCTGCTATGAATATCACCGGCTCCTGTGGGAGCGGGGCATCCAATGCGACATCGTCTCCCCCCGGGCGGATCTGAGCCGGTACAAGCTGGTCTTCGCCCCCATGCTGTATCTGACGGACAAGCCTGTGATTGAAAACCTGACCGCCTATGTGGCGCAGGGCGGCACCCTCTGGGCCACCTATATGCTGGGCACCGTCAACGAGACGGACCTGTGCTGGCTGGGCGGCATCCCGGCGGAGGAGCTGAAGGATGTCTTCGGCATCGAGGCCGAGGAAATCGACACCCTCTACCCCGCGGAAAACCGGAAGGCCACGCTGGACGGCACCGTCCACACCCTGGTGGATTACTGCGAAGTCCTGAAGCTCCGGGGTGCAGAGGTCCTGGCGGAATACGGCGATGACTGGTACGCCGGAACTCCGGCGGTGACGCTGCACCGCTTCGGCAAGGGCCGGGCCATCTACCAGGCCTGCCGGGATACGGGAAGCCTGAAGGATGCCCTGGCGGAGGGCCTCCTGAAGGAGCTGGGCATCGCCGCTCCGGTGCTGGGTCCCCTGCCCCACGGCGTGACTGCCCACACCCGCACCGACGGGACCCACAGCTATGTATTTCTGGAGAACTATACCACAGAAGCCCACCGGGTCCGGCTGGTCCGGCCCATGGAGGACCTGCTTCACAGCGGCACCGTGGAGGAAGTGATCCTGGAGCCCTACGGCCTGGGGGTATTCTCCTGTTCCGAGGAGGTTTCCCATGGATGACAAGCAGCAGCGAAAATTCGAGCAAATGACCAAAGAACCCGTAGAGGGACTGATCTGCCGTCTGGCGGTGCCCTGCATCATCAGTATGCTGGTGACCGCGTTCTATAATATGGCGGACACCTTCTTCGTGGGTATGCTGAAAAGCAACGCCGCCACCGGTGCCGTTGGCGTGGTCTTCTCCATGATGGCCATTATCCAGGCCGTGGGCTTCTTCTTCGGTCAGGGCAGCGGCAACTATATTTCCCGGTGCCTGGGTGAAAAGCGGTACGACGAGGCCTCCAACATGGCCGCCACCGGCTTTTTCTCCGCCCTGGCCACGGGTACTCTCATCTGTGTGATCGGACAGCTTTTCCTGGACGAGCTGGCTTATCTGCTGGGCTCCACCGAGACCATCCTGCCCTACACCCGGGATTACCTGCGGGTGATCCTCATCGGTGCCCCCTGGATGACTGCCTCCCTGGTGCTGAACAACCAGCTCCGGTTCCAGGGCGGTGCCACCTACGCTATGGTGGGCATCACCACCGGCGCGGTGCTGAACATCATTCTGGACCCCATTATGATTTTCTGGATGGGTCTGGGGGTGGCCGGCGCGGGCTGGGCCACCATCATCAGCCAGTTTGTCAGCTTCTGCCTGCTGCTTCTGGGCTGCAGCCGGGGCGGCAACATCTCCATCTCCCCCAGGAACTTCCGGTTTGACCTCCATTATTATAAGATGATCTTCCGTGGCGGCTTGCCCAGCCTGTCCCGGCAGAGCCTGGCATCCTTTGCTACCATCTGCCTGAACCACGCCGCCGGTCCCTACGGCGACGCGGCCATTGCCGCCATGGGCGTGGTACAGCGGGTCATGATGTTCGGTGCCTCCACCATGCTGGGCTTCGGTCAGGGCTTCCAGCCGGTCTGCGGCTTCAACTACGGCGCAAGGCTCTACAGTCGGGTAAAAAAGGGCTTCTGGTTCTGCGTCAAGGTGTCCACCGCGGCGCTGGCGTTGGTCGGTGCCCTGGGCTGGTTCTTCGCCCCGGAGCTGATTGCCATTTTCCGGGACGACCCGGATGTCATCGCCTTCGGCACCGCGGCATTGCGGTTCCAGTGCGTGACCTTCCCGGTCCAGGGCTGGATCGTCATGGCCAACATGATGGAGCAGTCCATGGGCCGCACGGTGCCCGCCACCTTCCTCAGCGTGGCCCGGCAGGGCTTCTTCTTCATCCCGGCGGTGCTGGTGCTGCCCCTGTTCCTGCAGGAAGCGGGCATCCAGATGGCCCAGAGTGTGGCCGATGTGCTGACGGTGCTGTGCGCCATCCCCATCCATATCCATGTGCTGAAAAGCCTGCCCCAAACCGATGGATAAGATGGAACCCCGACAGGAGCAATCCTGTCGGGTGTTTTTTGAGGCAGCCCCGGTACCACCGTACCCAGCCACCGAAAACCGTGTCATTGCGAGGCTCGAAGAGCCGTGGCAATCTCCCGGTAGAATGTGGGTTTTCCTAATCCCCAATGTCCATCGTAATGATTCTATGCTAATCGGTTCGGCTGTAATTATACTGTGGTACTGGAGATTCCCACGGGCTTCGAAAAGTGGCGCAATAATTTGGACAGAAAATCCGAAAGATAAATGACAGTTATGCAGCAAGCGGGGGCATATATCCCAAGCTGCTGTGGGGGCGCAGATTATTGTAGTAGTAGACGTAATATTCGATTACCATGCGGTA
>JAFVWL010000149.1 GCA_017501695.1 Oscillospiraceae bacterium | reverse complement strand
TTGCGGACGCGCTTCTTGGTCAACGATCCTCACGCTCCCGGCTCCGCTTGGGGCGGGGCGGCTCCTTTACCTTGTCCAGCGGCTTTTCCCGTTCCGGGGGTTGAATGGGCAGATTGTTGTTCAGGCCGTCAATGTGGTTGTAATTCTGCTCCACAGACAGCTCTGCGTTTTTGGTATGTTCCATGATACCTCCTATCTGTCCCCCTTGTCGGGGACGTTCCTTTTCGAAGCCGTCTGGCCCCGGTCGGCCTCGGCCAGCTTTGCGGCCTCCTGCATCTGCTGGGCAATGGGGCGGGGTGTGACTTCCCGCTGCCCATACAGCCGCTTGTGGTCAGCCACACGGGAATTAAAGTCCAGCTCAGCGGTGGCCTTGTCCGCGTGGTAATGGCCCCAAAAGTAGGAACGGCCCCTGTCCGTGTCATTGAATTGCCATGTCACAAACGGGGCCGGGGCCTTTGGGTTTTCGCCCAGCGCAAAGCCGCTCCCACCCTCAAAGAGAACGGATCGCCGTATGGTATAGCCAGCGTTTTTCTCCACGGTTGTCTCCTTTCAAAATGTTAGCAGTATCGGGCCAAAATGGGGTGGGCCATGAAAACATACGGCCCACCCCAAAAGTGGCCCCGGAAAGCCCTGTAATCACGGGCTTTTTTGAGGGCCAAATGCTCACACATCAGCCCCGGTATTTCCGCATATATCCCCGCTGTTTTTTCAGCCTCGCGGCCTTGGAACAGACCGGAGAGCAATAGCGTGTGCGGCCATCCGGGAGAAAGACCCTGCCGCAGACGGGGCAAATCCGGGTTTCCGGGGCCGGGCCATCCTGCGTCAGAGTGGCCTCCAGCATAGGATCAAGGGGCAGAACGGCCTCCCGGAAGTAGCGGCAAAAGGCCCCCGTCCAGCACTTGCCCAGCATATAGCACTCACTCGTCGTCACAAGCTCCATATCCCTCACTTCCGCCGTTGGCGAAAGTTCGCTCATTTCGCTGTTCCTCCTCTTCCCACGCAAACATTGTTTGCGCGGGGACCCTAAACCAAGCAGGCAGCCGTATTCCTTGTCATAGTTGGCGCACCACTTTGTCACCAGCTTGCGGATCACGGCCTTTTCCTCGCGGGTCAGCTCCCGGCTCATTCCTCGCCGTCCTCGTCCCAAGGTGGGGTATCGTCCTCGGGATCGGTTTCGTCATAGGCCGCGCCGTCAAAGTCATCGTATTCGCCGCCGTAGTCCTCCTCGGACTCAGCGGCCCTTTGCTTTTTGGGACGATAGATTTTGAAGTACCACCCGGCCCCGCCGCCGATACCCACCACGGCCAGCGTAAGCAGAAGCATCCCGGCTCCGCCCGTGGCCTTGGGCTGTTCAGGCTCCGGCTCCCCGGTAGGTTCGGGATCGTCCGCAGGTTCAGGAGCAGGCGCGGGTGGGACAGGCTCGGCGGGCATTTCCGCGAGGGCCAGCAGGTCGGCCTCGGTGACAGCGTTCAGGAAAAACACATTTTCCGTTTCCCGCTGGCGGTCAATGACCAGATAAAAGACATTCTCAGCGGGGGTCATAATGGTGAAAAACTCCTTGCCGTCCTCGTCCGTGGCATTGTCTACCACCGTCCCCGTCCCGGAGGGGGTAAAGGGTTTCGGCTCGGGATCGGGCGTTTCCACAGGCATCTCCTCGGCAGGGTCAAGCCTCTCCCAAAGCTCTACGCCGCCTGTGTCCTCCATGTACTCGTCACCGCCCCCGGCATAGGCCGTCACGGAGAAACCACACATCAGAACAGCGGCGCAGAGCGTGGCCGCCAGCATCCGAAATTTTCTCATTCCGATACCTCCTCCACGGCTGCGGGCTTCTGGCCACCGTGACCAGAAGCGCCCCGGAGTTGCTGGAGCACCAGCGGCAGCTCCTCCAGAGAAACGCTCATACCGCGCACGATGTCTACGATTTCGCTGTTTTCGGCCTCCAGCTTTTTCTGCTCCAGCTCTTTCAGCCGGGTCTGCTGTTCTGCGATCTTGGCCTTGACCTTTTCGATCTCGGCCTGAATTTTTGCGCTTTTCGTAATTGCCATGTATCAAATCCTCCTTTACGGTAATCGCCCGTAGGCGTACAAATGCGACTGCCAGTAGCTTGTGTTCAGGTTGGCGTACTGGATGGGATCTCCGCAATGGAGCATCCAGCCGTCCCCTACATAGATGCCCACATGAGAAACTCCGGGGGTATCATACGTCCCGATAAAGAACACCAGATCGCCGGGCCGGGGGCTGTTTGTCCGGGAGCAGATGTTGTAAAGGCCCTGCGCCCCCAGCCGCCCGAAGTCCCAGCCGCATTGGTTGTAGACGTAGCTGACGAACCCGGAGCAGTCAAAGGACGTGCTGGGCTGATAGCCGCCCCACACATAGGGGAACCCGATATACTTCTCAGCCTCCTCCAAAATGGCGGCAAAGGTTTCGTCGGACAGATATGCTTCCGGGACTTCATGCTCCGTGGGGCCGTTTGTGACATACTTGCCCACATAGGGCGAGGACGGGAACAGGTCGGGCCGGTTGCCCAGCGTGGACATATACAGGGCATACATAGAGAGCTGTTCCTCGGTCATCATGTAGATCGGCACATGGGAAAGGTTGAAGTTTGTAAGTTGGACGGTGCAGATGAAATAATCGTAGTACACCCGGTAGCTGTCCGTGTGGGTCACGCCGTCCTCGTCCACCCATGTGTCCGTTTCAATATAGTACCGCCGCTCCTTTACCACGTCCTCGGTGAGAATATACTGGCGCTCAAAGAGGTCTTGGAGCGTAAAGCGTACCTCGTCCACCGTCCACGCCTCCTCATGGAGCGCGGAGATCATGGAGATCAGCACATAGGGGTCGTGTTCAATGTCATCGAGTTCAAAGTGGTATTCGTCGTAATCGTGGGTGGCCTCGTAGGTGTCGAGGTAGTCTTGAAGTTCGTCCTCCAGAGCGCAATAGGCGGCCTCGGCCCCCAGCATATCCGCGTCCTCGGACGCATAGGTGCTGGCCGCTACCGCACCCACAAGGCCGTTGCCCACCGTCACCATCGAGGACATACACGACTGCATCAGCAGAAGCAGGAGCACACAGCCCAGCGCAAGGAGCGATCCCACGGGATGCCGCTTGGCGAAGGCCACCGTTTGGGCGGCCAGTTTTTCCGTGGTGACTGCCGTTTTCTCGGCAGCCTTGGCGCTTTGCTTGGCGGTTTCCCGCGCCCGCTTCTGATACTCCCGCTTCAGCTTGTGCTTATGCCACATCCTGGCGGCGGCACTTTTAGCGGCCTCGGGCTGTTCCTGGGTAAACTTACGGGCGTTGTAATCCGCCGTGGCCTTGATATACCGGGACTCGGCGCGGGCGGCAGCCTTGGCCGGGTGCTCCCGGACGGCCTGTTTCACCTTGCGTTTACCATAGTGGAGGGCAGCCTCCCCGGAACGCTCGACAAAGTGACCGCCCTCCACGCCTACGTTGTCATGCTCCTCCTGATAGATTTTCCCATGCACAAAGGCATGGGCCTCGGCCCCGGCCACCCGGCCTGCCCGCTTCACGGGGCCGGGTTTCTTGGGCGGCTTCTGTGCGACCAGCCGATCACGGGCCTTGCCCAGCTTTTCCTCCCGGCTCTCCATGCGGAGCTTGGATTTGTGGAGCTTGGCCTGTTCGCTGTCCTGATGAAACTTCTGGCCACCGTGACCAGAAGCACCGCCCGGTCTACTCTGTCTGTTTTCCATTGGCGGCGTCCTCCGGCTTGGTGGTCAGCAGATTGTAAATCTCTCCTCGAGGGAAACGGTCTGCAAACGGAATCGTCACGCTCCCATAGAACAGCAGGCCCTCACCAGAATTGGACTGCGTGATATAGGAAAGCTGGTGCTCCGATATGCCGAGCTGTTTTGCGATGATCGCCCGGTCACTTTGGGCCTGTGACAGAAGCACCATGAAATCCGTGTTGTCCAGAATGTTCTCGATCTCCCGGCTGGCCAGCAGGTCTTTGACGTTCTGCGTCAGGGCCGACGGCACACAGCCCTTTTTGCGAAGCATCTTCCAGACGGCCACGAAGTAGCTGGCGGT
>JAFVWL010000004.1 GCA_017501695.1 Oscillospiraceae bacterium | reverse complement strand
TATATTGATTACTATAACAACCGGCGTATCAAGGCAAGACTAAAGGGCTTGCCGCCTGCATTACACAGACAGCAAGCCCTCTCGGCAGCTTAAACAATTTGAGTTAGAAATATTTGTCTAACTTTTTGGGGTCACTTCAATTGCCTGCGGCCTTCCATTATTCTTATGGTTTCTGCGGAGACACCTACAGGAACACGATTCTACGCATGCCGTGAGGGACATACCGCCATTTTGCGGTGTACAGCAAATTGTCTTCCGCATCGTAATGCTCCTGTTTGATTACCACATCTGCCACACTGTAATAGTTGATGTCCCGGCTTTGGAGTTTTCCGGCTCCGTCATAGGCAAGCACCGTTTCCACCTTGGTTCTTTCGTTGAATTCACAGGTCTGCCAGGATGTGATGTGATCTGCGGCATCATATTCTGTGATTTTCAGCCGCCGCCCGGTTTCGCCGTACTCCGTGGTGGTCCTGCTTTGAAGCTGCCCCGCCACATACACACGGCGTTCCGTTTCACGGCCCTGACCGTCATAGGCATACTGTTCCTCCCGGACCTCCACCCCATCGTGCAGCACAATCCGGGTGCTGATTTGTCCAGCCTCGTCATAGGTGAGCTCATAGGTCCGGGTAACACCTTCCGCCCAGTCCGGAACAGCGGAGATCAGATTTTCAAGTTCGTCCCACCGGAGCGTCTCCTGGCCCAACTTCACATCATTTTCATACCGCACCATGGCCCAGGCAGGCCAGGACACCCGCATATCAGCCTGTTCGTACAAATACTCCTCTTTTTCGGTACGGCCGTCCGCATATACGACCGTCTTTTCATGAAGTGCCTGAACAGTTCTGTCCTCCGTGACGATATACGGCCTTGCACAGCCCCCGAGCAAAAGCACCAGTAAGATTATGATCCAGATGCCAGGCTTTTTCACAGAACAGCACCTCCTTGTGTCTTTCGTCATATAGTTGACGCGTCATCTCCAAATTCAGCAGGGTAATATGGATAACGTGTAGGCTGTCCAACCAAAATCGTTCCAATCAATAATTACTTCCACATTTGAACCACCCCTCCTATATCCTTGCATATATATTATACAGTAGGAAAATTTGCGTGTCAACGAAAACGTTATTAATTTGGTAAACAAATAATCGAATTATATAAGGAGCATCCAGAATCATTCCCTCCTAGCGGCATAAAGGCCGCAGGCGATTGCCTGCGGCCTTTGTTCGTTTACGGAACCAGGGGAAGCAGCTCCCGGAGCTTTTCGATCCGGGATTGGTACCGGCGGAGCTTTTCCTCCACGCCGTCCACAGCGGCCTTGCCGCCGAAGAGGCCGGGACGCTTCTTTTCGCACCGGAGCTTCAGGAACTCGTAGCAGTTCTTCAGTTTGTCCAAGGCTTCCTTGTAATCCTTGTGGTCCTTCTTTTCCTGGGTATAACGGTCCAGACGGTCGAACAGGGCCTCGGCGATCCGTTCGCCGTGGTCCACGTCCTGGACCAGCCAGGTGACCTCCGGGTCCATATAGCCCCAGGCCAGCTTGGCGTACACATCCCACACAGCCATGCCGTCCTCCGTATCCAGAGCCTTATGAATATAGAACAGAGACAGGTCCTTATCGGGTTTGCCGTTCTTTTCGTCCACACCCAGCTCCACGGAGTAGATGTAATAGTAGAAAGCGATGTTGATGATCACCGCGGATTCCTCCGCCACGGACTCGCTGTTCTCGTTCCATAAGGAGAAGAACAGGCGCATGGCAGCCAAAGCCTTATCCCGGTCCCGGAAGCCGGGCTTCCCGTTTGCCATGCTGTGATAGGACATGACCCGGCGCATGCAGTCCACATCGCCCTTTTCCATGCCCAGGGTATACCACTTCAAAGCTTCCGTGAGCCGGGTACGGGAGGGATTCTCCCCCGCCTGAAGCAGCTCGCCCAGGTAGTATTCCGCCCGACGGCAATTGTGCTGGCTGGCCCGCTTCAGGAGATTGTACTTTTCCTGGGGATTGGTCAGGTCCTGCTCAATGGCCACTGCGGCCCATTTTTTGGAATTGGCATGGCCCCGTTCCGCGCCCCGCAGGTACAGCTCGATGGCCTGGTGGGAATTCTGCTCCACACCCTTGCCCTTGCGGTAAGCAAAACCCAGGTTGTAATAGGGCGCGCCGCTCTTGATCCGGCCCCCGTCCGCATGGTCCACAGCCTGGCGGTAATAATCCACAGCCAGGTCGAAATTATCCCGGAACCACTCCACATCGCCAATGTAGTTCAAGGACAGCAGATCTCCGTGGTCCGCGGCCTTCCGGTAGCAGCGGATAGCCATATCCAGGTCCTTTTCCACGAATTGGCCGTAGCGGTACAGGAAACCCTGGATCCGGTAGGCCCGGGGGAATCCGGCCTCCTCTGCCTCCTTGGCGTACATCAGGGCCAGCAGCGGGTCCTTTTCCACCACCTCACCGATCCGGTAGCCGTAGGCCATGTAATACTGGGCCTCGGGATGGTGTCTGGACGCGGCGGTCTTCCACCAGCGGTAGGCGGTTTCCTTATCGGCACGGACGCCGTAGCGGCCGTTGTACACCTCATCGCCCCAATAGACCATGGCCATCAGGCTTCCCGCGTCCGCCAGGGCCTGCATCCGCTGAATGGCGGCAGCCCGTTCCCCCCTGCCCTGGTCCAGCATCAGAGCCAGATGCAGATACTCACCGTCCAGGCTGCCCTTGTGGGCCGCAACCCGGTAGTAGTATTCTGCCTGCCGGAGATCCTTTTCCGTATGGAGGCCCAGCTCATAGGCCATACCCAGCAGCACCGCGGACTCCGGCTCATAACAGGAAGCGTACTTCCCCTGGGACTCCTGCTTCAGCAGGTATTGGATCTTCTTTTTATCCTCCTCCCGGAGGAAATATTTATAGCCCTCCTGCAAGCGCTCAGACAGGGGTTTGTCCTCAGGAATCACATCGGAGGAAAGCTGGTCCGCCAGCAGCGCGTTCCGAAATTCCTGCCGCAGGCCTTCATCGGTCAGGGCAAAAGTACGGATGTAGTGGGTGTGGGAGATGACCATGCGGATCCGGGGCGGGGGCATAAAATCCTCCAGCCAGACCGCCAGGATCTTCCGTTTTTCGGATTTTGCAAATTCCAGCTCCATGGTGCAGAATTCGGAATTGACGGAGTTTTCCGAAACCACGAAAATGAAATAGTCATAATTCAAAATCCGCTCCGCGATGACACTGAAATAATGGTCGCCGCCGTGGAGGTTGTTGTCGTACCAAACCGGGTAATTCAGATCCTTGGTGATCACGTCCACCAGGTCCCGGACCTTCTGCCGGTCCGCGTGGGAATAGCTGATAAAGGCACCCTGGGCCATAGCTGCCGCCCCCCTTTTTAATTTCTGCATTTATGGTAGCACAAAACAGCCTGTGACGCAAGTAAAAACCCGCGGCGCAAACGCACCGCGGGTTTGAAATTCAAGGATTACTCCTCGTCCTCGTCGTCTTCCAGCGTGAACTCCAGCAGCTCGCCGCAGTTGGGGCAGGTCATGGAGCCGGCTTCCAGAGTCTCCTCGTCGAAAGCCACCCGCTCGCCGCAGGCACACTCCACCTCGTAGATGATGGAATCCTCGTCGCCGAAGTCGAAGCCTTCCTCGTCGTCATCGTTCCAGCCGTCCCAGTCGTCATCCTCGTCTTCGTCGTCCTCGTAGTCCTCATCCTCTTCGTCCAGGATGTAGTCCTCGATGGCATCCAGATCCTCTTCGATCTCGTCCAGCTCGTCGGAGATGGCGATGGTGGTCTCCTCCACATCGGTCAGCCGCTTGGTCACATCAAACAGCAGGTCAACAACAGCAGAAATAACCTGGCATTCAGGCTTGGTCATATCCAGATCCTTGCCATCCAGCAGACCTTTCACATAGGCAGCCTTTTCAGAAATGGTCATAACAGTACTCCTTTCGGTTCAATCGCGTCATTGCGAGCCAGTCCGCAGACTGGCGCGGCAATCCCGTGAATGTTAATAAAGGTCGGATTTTAGAATAGGGGACGAAGACTCGTCCCCTGTTGGTTGCGGAAATTAAGCCTTGGAACGGCCCAGGTACTCGCCGGTACGGGTGTCGATCTGGATCTTGTCGCCCTCGTTGATGAACAGGGGCACCTTGACCTCAGCACCGGTCTCCACGGTGGCGGGCTTGGTGACGTTGGTGGCAGTGTTGCCGGCGAAGCCGGGCTCGGTAGCGGTGACCACCAGGTCCACGAAGTTGGGGGCTTCGACACCGAAGACCTTGCCCTTGTAGCTCATGATGGTGCAGGTATCGTTCTCCTTCACGAACTTGAAGGAGTCATCCATGATGGCAGCCTCAATGGGCACCAGCTCGTAGGTCTCGGGATCCATGAAGTAGTACAGCTCGCCGTCGCTGTAGGAATACTCCATCTTCTTGCGCTCGATGTAAGCGGTGGGGAACTTGGCGGAAGGGTTCAGGGAAGTTTCGGTCACGCCGCCGGTGATGACGTTACGCATCTTGACGCGGACGAAAGCGGCACCCTTGCCGGGCTTGACGTGCTGGAACTCGATGACCTGCATGACCTTGCCATCCAGTTCAAAGGTAATGCCGTTACGAATATCGCCTGCAGAAATCATTGTATTTATCCTCCTAAATAGCTCTCCCTTTCGGGGGCGAATTGTGTATATAGCTTAGCTGATTTATTTTAACCGAATACGCCGGATTTTTCAAGGGGAAAATCGAAATTTCTTAAACAATAATCAAATTTTTGGGGCTGTGGGTCAGAATTTCGATGCCATCTTCCAGATAGACACAGGTATCCTCGATCCGGACGCCGAATTTTCCGGGCAGATAGATGCCGGGCTCCGCGGAGGCCACGGCGCCCACAGGCATGGGCTCGGCATTGCGGGCATTGGGGCTGGGGCTTTCATGGATCTCCAGGCCCAGGCTGTGGCCGTAGCCATGGCCGAAATATTGGCCGTAGCCGGCATCGGTGATGACCTTCCGGGCTGCGCCGTCGATGTCCTGGCCGGGAACGCCGGCCTTGGAGACTGCCAGACCCGCAAGCTGGGCTTCCAGCACAGTCTCATAGACTTTCTTCATCTCTTCGGTAGCGTAGCCCACAGCCACAGTGCGGGTCATATCCGCACAGTAGCCCTGGTACAGGGCACCGAAGTCCATGGTCACAAAATCGCCTTCCTGAATGACCCGCTCACAAGCCACGCCATGGGGCAGGCTGGTATTGGGACCGGAGACCACGATGGGGTCAAAGGCCAGGCCGGTGGCACCGTTTTTGTACAGGCAGTAGATCAGCTCTGCCTGAAGCTCCAGCTCGGTCATGCCGGGCTTAATGCGGGTAATGACCTCAGAGAAGGCCTTGTCCGTGATGTCCTGAGCCTTGCGCATAATGTCCAGCTCCCAGGCTTCCTTCACGCCCCGGAAGCCGTTGATCTCCTTGTTATAGGGGACCAGCTTGGCATTCAGGTACTTCTCATAGCCCATGAGCTCCGCCACGGTCAGATATTGCTCCTCGTAGCCCAGGGTGGTAATGCCGAAATCGGCAATGGCATCGTTGATGCGCTTCATATAGCCCACGCCGTCCACAATCAGGACCTCAAAGCCCTGGATGCCGTTCTCGGCGGACTCAATATAGCGGGAGTCGGTGAAATAGCGGCAGCCCTTCTTGGTAACCACGGCAACGCCCTCGGCAATGTCGAATTCGGCACCGTAATGGCGGCTGTAGCGGGAGGTCAGCAGCAGGCCGTCCACCTCGCCCTCCAGCAGGGTCAGATACTTTTCAAGATTTTTCATATGAAATGCTCCTTTTTCTTGCAAGGTAGATCAATGGCTGTTCCAGCACATGGCGGGCTTTCAGCCAGAAATTATGATTGTTTATGGGCATGACCAGCACCGTGGTCAGACCGCAAAGATTCCCGCCCAGGGTATCCGTAAAAATCTGGTCACCTGCCAAAGCGGTCTGCTCCGGCACAGCACCAAATTGGGCCATAGCTTGACGGATGCCCCGGCCCAGGGGCTTCAGAGCCCTTCTGACGCAGGGGATTCCCCATTGATCGCAGAACACCTTCACCCGGTCCTTCCGGGAATTGGAGACCACACAGATCGGAATGTCCGATGCTTTCATGGCTTCCAGCCAGGCTGCCATTTCCGCCGTGGGGGTATCGGTGGTATAGGGAACCACAGTATTGTCAAAATCCAGCAGCAGGAGCCGGATATTCCGGGAACGGAGGAATGCCGGTGTCAGGTCCGTCAGGGACTCTGCCCGATACTTAGGAAGCAGGGAAAGGGGCATAATCCGAGCCTGCCTTTCATAGGATTTTCTGTGATTATACCACGACCGGGGGGATTTGTCCATGGGTTTGCCGCTGTATCTTGCCATGACTGCCGCAGAATTTACAGCCTGTTCACCGCTGCCGGACTACCCCGCCTGGATGGCCTGCCATTTTTCCCCTTACGGCACAGGTCTGACCAACCTGCCCCCTGCCCTTCCGGAAAAAGCCATGGTGATCCTCAACGACCGGATACCCATCGGGAGCCATGACCCGGAATTCATTCTGGAACAACTGAGTCGCTTATCCCCTGCTTGTTTACTGCTGGATTTTCAGCGCCCCGGGATAAAAGAAACGGCAGAGCTGGTCCGGATTCTAGGGCAGGAGCTGAGGATCCCGGTGGGGGTGGCGGAGCCTTATGGGGCCATAACGGACGGACCTGTGTTTCTTTCTCCGATACCTCCGGATGTTCCGGCGGAGGAATATCTGGCACCCTGGCAGGGGCGGGAGATCTGGCTGGAGGCGGCTTTGGGAGGCTTGGTTTGGCAGGTCACCGAATCCGGTGCCGCGGCTGTGGATCTGGGGGCTGTGCCGGATGGCGGCATGGCGGACCGGGATCTTTGCTGTCATTATCGGGTCACGCAGGGAGAAAACCGGACAGCTTTTTCCCTGTGGCGGACCCGGGAGGATTTGAATGCCCTGCTGAAAAAAGCCGCCGGTTTCGGCGTGACCCGGGCGGTGGGCCTGTGGCAGGAATTGGGCGGGTAAATTGTAATATATATCAGCACCGCACCCCTTGCCCCCCGCATTTATGAGGGGGGTGGCCCGAAGGGCCGGGGGGAGAAAAAAGAACTCCCCCAGTCAAAAATCGGTTCCGAAGAGCCGATTTTTGCCAGCCCCCTCTTGAAAAGCGGGG
>JAFVWL010000003.1 GCA_017501695.1 Oscillospiraceae bacterium | reverse complement strand
CGCATCATGCTCTCTACGACCATCTGCTTAAACTCACCCGTATATCGTTTGTTCGGTACTCCTTTAGGCATAAGAAAAACACCCCATTTCTTAGTACAAGTATTATATCATACTTGTCTAACAAATGGGGTGCAGTTCAAATCGCCTGCGGCCGGTTTGTTTTGTCATTCAACGGGGGTGTAGATGTAATAGGTACCGTAGGTGTAGTCAACCGTGTAGGTGATGTTGTCCTCCTTATATGGTGTACCATCATCGTAACAACCTACATAGTCAGTGTAGGTGTGGTAAAGGAGCGTTCCGGATTCGTTATAGTAATAATTCCAAACCTCTACATCCTGATAACCCTGACCCTGATTCGGATTGGTATAGTAGTCCTTATGATAACGGCGGATGGAGATGAGATTTCCTGCTTCATCATACACATAGTCTCTGGTCAGGCGGCTGTATTCGTTATAAAACTCATAACAGTCTATGGAAATGCTGATCAGCCGGTCCTGCTCGTCATAGGTGAAGTTGGCAATACCGGGGTAAGGGATGTTGTTACGAAGATAGGGATAATCCTCCGCCCGGATGGGCAGACCCTTTTCATTATTCTGATAGACGGTGTTGAATTCGGTGCCGCCGGCATCCAGGTAATGCTCTGTAATCAGGAAACCGTTTTCGTCGTAGCCATATTCAATGATGCAACGGACCGTTTCCTTCTTTTCATCGGTGAAATACCGGACGCTGATGGGCTTTCCGCTGTCGTCGTAGGTGTATTCCGTGATTCCATAGTTGACCGCATAATCGTCAGGAGGGCAGAGAATCTCATAAGTATCATACTCTGAGGGAAGCTGACTGCCGTCGGCCTGATAATCAAAATAAGTGGTGTTTCTGTCCACAATGTTTCCCAGGGCGTCCTCATACCAGGGATATACGGACAGGAGCTTGTTTTCCAGCAGGGTAAAGCCGTCGACGATTTTCTGGGCTTCGGGGAATTGGGGTGCCAGCTCCTGTGCGGTTTCATATACCCAGGCCATGGCGTCCATTCCTTCCAACTCCAACCGTTCGGTTCCATTATGGAGGGAGAATCCGAATCTGGAAGGATAATAGTAGTAAGTGATCAGATCGGCGATATAGATCAGGTCGTTAAGCTGCTCCTGAAGGGCGGAAGGTACCGTGGGGGGAGCTTCCGCAAGGGGTTCGGTGGCAGGTTCTGCGGGTTTTGCCGCAGGCTGGTCTTCGGGCTTGGTGGGCTCCGGGGTGTCACCGCAGGCAGTCAGGCTCAGACTCAGCACCAGAACCAGGGCCAAAAGCAAAGCAAGTTTTTTCATGGGATTCATCCTTTCGGGTATATTTTGTTTATTATATTGCGAAAGTCGAATCCTGTCAATTATCACCCCAGCAGACGTACCGTCCAGCTTGCCACCAGAAAGCCGGTGAAATCCGCCATCAGAGCCGCAGGCAGGGTATAGCGGGTCTTTTGGATCCCAGCCGCTCCAAAATAGACGCTGATGGTGTAAAAGGTCGTCTCCGTGGACCCCAGCATCACCGCCACAGTCCGTCCGACGGTGGAATCCACCCCGTATTCTGCCATCAGCTCCGCACCCACCGCCAGGGCGGCGCTGCCGCTGATGGGCCGCACCAGTACCAGCAGGGCCGTCTCCGGCGGAATCCCGAAGAACCCAAATACCGGGGCACAGAACCGGCCCAGCAGCTCCATGGCTCCGGAGGCCCGGAGCATGGTGATGGAGGTCAACAGGAGCACCAGGGTGGGCACCAGGGTCACCACCAGCTTCAGTCCGTCCCGTCCGCCTTCTGCCAGCAGGGAATAGGGGTCCTCCCGCTTGCCCAGGGCCAGTCCGCAGATCAAAACCAGCAGCCCGGGAACCAGGTAATCAGTCATGCTTCCACAGCTTTCCCAGGACCCAGGCGGCGGTCAGTCCCACCCCCGCGGAGCACAAACTGGTTACCCATACCGCCGGGAGAATATCAAAGGGAGTGCCGCAGCCCAGGGAAACCCGCACCGCCGCCACATTGGTGGGGATGAGCTGGATGGAGGCGGTGTTCAGGACAATGAGGCGGCACATCTGATCCGTGGCCAGCCTGGGAGTCTCTGGACGAACCATTCGCTTGACTGCCTGGATCCCCATGGGGGTGGCGGCGTTGCCCAGACCCAGAAAATTGGCGCAGACATTGGCGCTGAGATGGCCTGCCAGCACCGGGTCCCGTTTCGTTCCGGGAAAGAGAAAACCCAGCAGGGGACTGAGCAGCCGGGCCAAAAGTTCGGTGATTCCGGTTCGCTCCATGAGCCTGCCCACTCCGGACCACAGGCACAGGGAGCCCGCCAGGGAAATGCTCAGCGAGATCCCGGCCTGGGCACCTTCCATCACAGCGGCGGATAAGGCACCGCCCCGGCCTGTCCACAGCGCGCATACAGAGGAAATCAAAAGAATCCCCATGAAAATCCAGCTCATTACCATATACATCCCTCCTGTGATGTACAATATGCCGACTTTTCATAAACTTGCTTATACAGTTTCGACAAAAATCAACGGGGCTGTATAAAAACATTTGACACTGGTTGAGAGACAAATTATAATAGTAAAAAAATAATAATTCGATAAATATTCAATTATGAAAGGGCGGGATCTGTGTGAAAGCAACAGGAATCATCCGCAAGGTGGACGAGCTGGGCAGGATCGTTCTTCCAATCGAATTGCGGCGAACCCTGGATATCGCGGAGCGGGATGAGCTGGAGATCTACCTGGATAACGACAGGATCATTCTTCAGAAGTTCGAACCCTCCTGCATATTCTGTGGTTCTTCCCACCGCCTGCTCCAGTACCATGGTAAGAATGTATGCCATGAGTGTGTTCAGAACATGAATAAAGTATAAGAAGGCCCGCCGCTGAAAAGCGGCGGGTTTTTGGATTCTCAAATATTCAAAGCGGCGTCATATACCACGTTTTTGGGCAGCTTCAGTTCCTGGGCGGTCTGCTTGATGGCATCCTTCCGGCTGAGTCCATGGTCCATGAGCTGCCGGACCCGCTCCGCCGCGTCATCGGCGGTGGGGATCTCCTTCACCGTTTCCGGAGCTCCGGCCACCACAAGGACAAATTCGCCCTTGGGTGGATTGGCGGTATATTTTTCGATGGCTTCTCCCAGGGTGGTGCGGACCACTTCCTCGTGGAGCTTGGTCAGCTCCCGGCACAGGCTGATGGGACGTTCGGGACCAAAGACCGCGGCCATATCCTCCAGGGTGTTCATAAGCTTATGGGGTGCCTCATAGAAGATCATGGTCCGGCTTTCACCCACCAGAGCCTCCAGATGTTCCCGGCGGCTTTTCTTGGCGGTGGACAGGAACCCTTCAAAGCAGAACCGTCCTGTGGACTGGCCGGAAATGCTGAGTGCGGTGACCAGAGCGCAGGGGCCGGGAATGGCGCAGACGGTGATGCCCGCTTCCGCGCATTGCTTCACCAGATCCTCCCCGGGATCGGATATGGCAGGACTGCCGGCGTCGGATACCAGGGCGCAGGTCTCTCCGGCCAGAATCCGCTCCAGGATCACGTTTCCCTTATAGGCCTTGTTGTGCTCATAGTAGCTCACAAGGCTTTTTTTAATGCCCAGGTGGTTCAACAGCTTCAGACTCACCCGGGTGTCCTCCGCGGCGATGAAATCCGCCGCTTCCAGAGTCTCCCGGCACCGCTGGGAAATATCCCCCAGATTGCCGATGGGCGTGGGGACCAGGTATAACATTCCGGCCATAATTGCCTCCTATATTATATATGGTAGATTTGCCGGTAAGCGTCGGTTGGCTTGCCGGTTTCGTCGAATAAGCAGATCTCTTCCCAGATAAGCCCCGGCTTGCCGCCTTTGCGGCAGCTTACCAGCACCAGGGAAACCGGATCCCCGCTCCGGTGCCGCAGGAGCCGCAGCCGCTTGGGTTCCAGTCCATGCTGCACAGCCCGGGCGCAAAGCTCCGCCAGCCGCTCCGGCCGGTGGACCAGGTAAAAATCCCCGCCATAGCGCAGCGCCCAGGCGGCACTGCGGAACAGCGCGTCCAGATCGCAGCAGTCCTCCCGGCGGGCCAGGGGTGCGCCCTGGCTGGCAGGCCCTCCGGAAAAATAGGGGGGATTGGAAACGCAGCAGGAATACTGTCCTGGTTCCATGTCCTGGGGGATGCGGCGCAGATCGCCGCATATACTTTCCATACGGCCGGCCAGACCGTTGCGCCGGATGTTTTCCAGGGCCGCTTCCTGAGCCACAGGGTCCAGCTCCACGCCGGTAACGGCGCAGCCGGGATCCGAAGCGCACAGCAGCAGCCCCAGGGTGCCGCAGCCGGAGCCCAGGTCCAGGACCTTTGCGTCCTTTTTCAGCCGGACGAAATGGGCCAGGGCCATGGAGTCGGTGCTCAGGGGAAAGCAGCCCGGGGGAATATCCAGAGTAAATCCGTTGTGGAGCGTCTCCATAGGGGGTCCTCCTGATAAAAAATCGGCCTGCGTAGCCAGGAAGGCTCGCAGGCCGACTGTGGTTGAGAGATTACTCCTCCACGATGGCTTCGGTGGGGCAGTTATCGACGCAGGTGCCGCAGCTGACGCAGACATCGGGATCGATGACGTAGATCTCGTCACCCTCAGAGATAGCCTCGACGGGGCAGTTGTCGACGCAGGTGCCGCACTTCACGCAAGCCTCAGTGATCTTGTATGCCATGATATTCCCTCCATATGTGTGTTTTGTGCATCTTGTGGTTAATGCACTTTTATTCTAGCATGGATTTTCAAAAATGCAATTCCTTTTTTGAAAATCCTTCGTATATTTTTTCCAGGAAGCGGGGAAAATTTCCGGGCAAAGGAGGGATGTGTGTTGCGCTATGACCGATCCGCCCAGGATCTGATCCTGGAAGCAGCAGAAAAGGCCCGGACCATGGGCCACAGCTATGTGGGAACCCAGCATCTGCTTTTGGCCCTGGGGGAGGACCCGGCCCTGGCAGGCAAGATGCTCCGGGGCGCGGGACTGGACCCGGCCCTGACGGAGAAAATGGCCCTGGTGCTCTACGGCACCGGAACGCCGGGATTGCCGCTGCCCCAAGGAATGTCCGCCCAACTCCGGGCGGTGCTGACCCAGGCCGGGGAGGAAGCCCGGAGCCTGGAAAGCCGGGAGGTCCAGCGGGTCCATATCCTCCTGGCGCTGCTGCGGCAGCAGCGGTGTTCTGCCCGGGATCTGCTGATCCTGGGCGGGGTGGACGGGGAGGACCTGTTTACCAGAACCGTGGATTATCTGCACTGGAAACGGTATTACCGGGTGAACCGAAAGAAGGAGGGGACCACTACGAAGCTATTGGAGCAATTCAGCGAGGATCTGGTGGCCAAGGCGGCCAATATGGAGCCGGTGATTGGCCGGGATCGGGAAATCGAAACGGTCATTGGCATCCTCAGCCGGAAAAACAAGAATAATCCGGCCCTGGTGGGAGAGCCGGGGGTGGGCAAAACCGCCATTGCTGAGGGCCTGGCCCAGCGGATGGCGGCAGGGGATGTGCCGCCCCAGCTCAAGGAGAAAAAGCTTATCAGCCTGAATATGGCGGACCTGGTGGCGGGGACCAAGTACCGGGGCGAGTTTGAGGAGCGGCTCCGGGATGTGCTGGGGGAGATCCGGCGCTGCGGAGATGTGATCCTTTTTGTGGATGAGATGCACACCATCGTTGGTGCCGGTGCCGCCGAGGGTGCCATCGATGCCGCCAACATCTTCAAGCCCGCCCTGGGTCGGGGCGAGCTGCAGATTTTGGGCGCCACCACCCGGGAGGAATACCGCAAGTATATCGAAAAGGACCCGGCCCTGGAACGGCGGTTCCGTCCGGTGGTGGTGGTGGAGCCGGATCCGGAGGCAACCCTGGCCATCCTCCGGGGTCTGAAGCCGGGGTTGGAGCGGCATCACCATCTGAGGATCACCGAGGAAGCTCTGACTGAAGCCGTGCGCCTGTCCACCCGGTATTTGCCGGATTTGTACCTGCCGGATAAGGCCATCGATCTGCTGGACGAGGGCGCCAGTCATGCCCGGATGGAGGAACTGTCCCTGGGCAGGACGCCCCGGCTGGAGCTGGAGCAGGAACTGAAGGCCGCGGTGGAGGAAAGCCGTTTTGAAAAGGCGGCGGAGCTTCGGGATAAGATGCAGCGCATGGCTTCCCGGCCGGGAGATGCCCGGAAGGCCCGGACGGTCACCGGGGCCGATGTGGCCTGGGCTGTATCCGCCCGGACCGGGATCCCGGTGGGCCGGCTTACCGCCAGCCAGCGGGACCGCCTGCTGAATTTGGAGCGCCTGCTGCAGCAGCAGGTCATGGGCCAGGATCCGGCGGTGCAGGTGGTGGCGGAGACGGTGCGCCGGGGCTTGAGCGGCATCCGGGACGAAAACCGGCCTGTGGCCTGTATGCTCTTTGCCGGCCCTACGGGAGTGGGGAAGACGGAGCTGTGCCGGGCCCTGGCGGAGGAGCTGTACGGCAGCCGGGACGCCATGATCCGGCTGGATATGACGGAATTCATGGAAAAGCAGTCCGTATCCCGACTCATCGGCGCTCCTCCCGGCTATGTGGGCTATGAGGAAGGGGGCAAGCTGACGGAAGCGGTCCGTCGCCGGCCCTATTGCCTGGTGCTGATGGATGAACTGGAAAAGGCGCACCCGGATGTGGCGGGGATTCTGCTGCAGATCATGGAGGAAGGGACCCTGACGGACTCCACGGGCCGCCGGGTCAGCTTCAAAAACGCCATCGTGGTTATGACCTCCAATGTAGGCGGTGAGATCCGGGGCGATGGCCTGGGCTTTTCTCCCACAGGCCGGGAGGGGGAGACGGAGCGGGCCCTGCGCCAATGCTTCACTCCGGAATTCCTGGGCCGCCTGGACCAGACGGTGTGCTTCCGGCCCCTGGATGACGAAAGCATGGAGCATATCGCCCGGAAGTACCTGCTGCAGCTTTACCGGCGGGTATCGGCGGCTGGGGTGCAGCTTACTCTGCCCAAGGAGCTTCCGGCGGTGCTCAGCGGCCGGTCCAAAAAGACCGGCGGTGCCCGGAGTCTGCGCCGGCTGGTCCAGGATCAGGTGGAAGGCCCCCTGGCGTCCTATCTGCTGAAGTCCGGCAAAAAGGTGTCAAAAATCAAAGCCAGCCTGGAAAACGGCGAACTGCTGTTCCAGGGATAGAAGGAACCGGGCAGGGAACTGCCCGGTTTGTTTGCAACATATCGAACAACTGTTCTAAAATTAGAAAAACACAGGAAATTTTAAGAAATTTGCGGAAAAAGATTGATTTTTTGTTCGGGACCAGTTATACTGTCAGTAAATGGAGCAAAAGGGTAGTAAAGTGGAGCGAAATGGAGGTGAAGGTACCGATGATCGGAAAATATCCCGCGAAACTGGATGACAAGAACCGGCTTTTTGTCCCGGCGAAGCTCCGGGGGGAGCTGGGGGAAGACTTCTATGTGACCCTGGGTGTCAACTGTGGTCACCGGTGCCTGACGGTGTATACTGCCGAAGACTTCCAGAATATGACCAAAAACTACAATGCCCTGCCTGTGTCTCAGCGGGGCGCGGCATCCAGCCTGATCTTTATGAACGCCATCGAGTGCAACCCGGACAAGCAATTCCGTTTCTCCCTGTCTCAGTTCCTGATCAATTACGCCGGTATGAGCCGGGATGTGATGATCGTGGGCCGGGCGGGCCAGGCGGAGATCTGGGACGCGGCAGAGTTTGAAGCCTTCGAGGCCGAGAACCTGACCCCCGAAAAGCTTCTGGCTTCTCTGGAGGCGATTGGCCTATGAGCGAGTTCTATCATGTTTCCGTCCTGCTGGACGAGTGCATTGAAGGGCTGAATATCAAGCCCGACGGTATTTATGTGGACGGCACCCTGGGCGGTGCCGGACATTCCAGCCAGATCGCCAGGCGGCTGACCACCGGCATGCTTATCGGCATCGACCGGGACCCCGTGGCCCTGAAGGCTGCCGGGGAGCGGCTGGCCCCCTACGGCGACCGGGTCAAGCTGGTCCATTCCAATTTCTGTGAAATCAAGCAGGTTCTGCGGGACCTGAACATCGACGGGGTTGACGGCATTCTGCTGGACCTGGGCGTTTCCTCTCCCCAACTGGATGACGGTGCCCGGGGTTTTTCCTACATGGCCGATGCCCCTCTGGATATGCGCATGAATAACGAGGATCCCCTGACTGCCGCCACGGTGGTAAACACCTGGTCCCAGGAGGAGCTGAAGCGGATCCTGTACGATTACGGTGAGGAGCGCTACGCCCCCCGGATCGCCGAGGCTATCTGCCGCCGCCGGGCGGAGAAGCCTATTGAAACCACCTTGGAGCTGGTGGACATTATCCGCTCCGCCATGCCTGCCGCGGCTCTGCGTGAAAAGCAGCACCCGGCCAAGCGTTCCTTCCAGGCCATTCGCATCGCGGTGAATGATGAACTGGGCAGCGTGGAAAAGGTCATGGAAGACGCCATCCCCTGCCTGAATCCCGGCGGGCGGCTGGCCATTATTACCTTCCATTCTCTGGAAGACCGGATCGTGAAAAACGGCATGGCCTCCGCGGCCAAGGGCTGTACCTGCCCGCCCAATTTCCCGGTCTGTGTATGCGGAAAGAAACCCAAAGTCAGGCTGATCTCCCGCAAGCCTATCGTATCCGGCCAGGCGGAACTGGACCGGAATCCCCGGGCCCGCAGCGCCAAGCTGCGTGTATGCGAGAAGCTGTGACCTGACTGCCGTCCCACAGAAAGGACGTAATATTATGGCAGAGAAAACCAAGATCCAATACATCAACAGCTTTTACACCGACGGAAGCGCCGCGAGAAAATATGAGCTGACCCAGCCCCGCTGGGAGCAGGAGCCGGAGCTTCCCCAGACCCAGCCCCGGCGCAAGGCCCGTAAGGTGCTCCGGGTGGACCCCCTGGCTTACGCCAGCATCGCCGTTTGCGCGGTGATGATCGTGCTGATGGTTCTGGGCACCGTGCGGCTGTTTGATATCCGGAATCAGGAGCAGGCGCTGGCGGCGTATGTCCAGACCCTGACGCAGGAGAACCGGGAGCTGGAGAATACCTACCGTACCGGCTACGACCTGGACCGGATCCGGGAGGAAGCTTTGATCCTGGGCATGGTTCCGGCGGATCAGGCGGAGCATATCACCGTTTGGGTGGAACGGCCCGTGGATGCCCGGCAGGCGGCAAGCCCCTGGGAGGAATTCCTGGCTTTCTTCAGCGGACTCTTTGCATAATGACAGTCCCGGCCAATAAGATTAGGATAGCAGCATGGGCAGTGAGGGATACCTTGCTGCCCATGTATTCCTGATTGAGGGGTCGGTGGCAAATGAAACGACGAAACAACGAGTATGCCCGGGTTCGTATGGACAGCGGTCAGCACCGGCGGATCCGAACCGCGGCGCTGCTGCTGGGCATACTGGCATTTCTCCCCATAGGGCTGCGGCTGTACCAGCTCATGGTCACGGAGTATGACTATTATTCCCGGATTGCCCTGGGGAATCAGACCCGCTCCACCCAGGTCACTGCGGACCGGGGCACCATCTACGACCGGAACATGAACATCCTGGCCGCGTCGGAAACGGTGGAAAACGTGTACCTGGATCCCCAGGAGCTGCGCCAATCCCGGGCGGACCTGGAGGATATTTCCCAGACCCTGGGGCAGATTCTGGACAGGGATCCGGCCTGGATCCTGGAACAGGCCCGGGACTACTCCATGCGCTACAAGCAGGTAGGTGCCCGGGTGGACGGGGAGACAGCCGGTCTGATCCGGGATTACATCAACGACAACAATCTTTCCGGGATCCATCTGGAACCCAATTCCCGCCGGGTCTATCCCTTCGGCACTCTGGCGGCCCAGGTCATCGGCTTTACCAATAATTCCAACACCGGCTCCGAAGGCATTGAAGCCGCTTACAACAGCTTTCTTTCCGGCCAAAGCGGAAAGGTCGTTACCACCAAGGGCAACAATGAAATGGATATGCCCTTTTCCTATGAGGCATACATCCTGGCTCAGCCCGGCTGCGATGTGATTTTGACCCTGGATGCTGCGGTCCAGGCCTGCCTGGAAAAACAGATGGAAGCGGCCATCGCCCGTTACGACGTGCAAAACGGTGCCTTCGGCCTGGTGATGAATGTGAACACCGGGGAGATTTTGGCTATGGCCACCCTGGGCAGCTACGATCCCAACAATTACCTGGAAATTGCGGACGGGGATCTGGCGCTGGAGCTGGAACAGCTCCGGACGGAATACCTGATGGAACCGGAGGACAGTCCCCTGTACGCGTCCAAGAAACAGGCCTATCAGGAATCCCTGACGGCGGCCCGGCTGAAGCAGTGGCGCAACCGGGTGATCTCCGACGGGTATGAGCCCGGTTCTACCTTTAAGGTCCTGACTCTGGCGGCGGCCCTGGACTGCGGCGCGGTGACTCTGGACACCGGATTCCGCTGCGGCGGGGCGGAGCAGATCCCTGGCCGGTCCCAATTGCTCCATTGTTGGCGGGCGGCGGGCCATGGGGCCCAGCAGACCCCCCAGGCCCTGCAAAACTCCTGCAACATCGCCTTTGCCCATATTGCTCTGAAGCTGGGCGGCGAACGGTTTTATGAATATGTCCGGCGCTTCGGAGTCCTGGAAAAAACCGGCATTGACCTGGCAGGGGAGAGCAAGGGCGTTTTCTTCGACAAATCCCTGATCGTGGATACGGACAAGTGGGGTACAGCTTCCCTTACCTCCGGCTCCTTTGGCCAGACCTTCAAGCTGACCCCGCTGCAATTGGTCCGGGCCATTGCCTCCGTAGTTAACGGCGGCAATCTCATGGAGCCTTACATTGTCTCCGAGATCCTGGACAGCCAGGGCAATACGGTGCTGAAGGCGGAACCCACAGTGGTCCGTCAGACCATCAGCCCGGAGACATCTGAAATCATGTGCGGCCTTCTGGAGTCCGTAGTGACGGAAGGAACTGCCAAAAACGCCCAGGTTGCCGGGTTTTCCATCGGCGGGAAAACGGGTACCAGCGAAAAAATTGATGTTTTTGACGAGAATGGACAGCCCACGCTGGATAAAATCGTATCATTTGTGGGGGTTGCGCCCATGGACGATCCGGAGTATATTGTATTGGTAGCATTGGATACTCCGTCCCGGCAGACCGGCATTTATATTTCCGGCGGTGTCATGGCGGCACCTACAGTGGGTGCGGTGATGGCGGACATCCTGCCCTACCTGGGGGTTTCCCAGTCCTATTCTGAGGATGACCTGGCAGGGAAGTCTGTGGTCCTGGAGGACCTGACCGGCATGACTGCCAGGGAAGCGGAAAAGCTGCTGAAAGCCCAGGGCCTGACTGCCCGGCTTGTGGGGGAAGGGGAGACGGTGACAGCCCAGCTTCCCGCTCCGGGACGGACGGTGCCGGGCCTGAGCCAGGTGCTGCTGTATCTGGGGGAAACACCGGATGAAACGCCGGTGACCGTGCCGGATTTTTTGGGCATGAACCGGCAGCAGGCCGGGGACGCGGCCATGGCCGCGGGGCTGTATATCCTGGTCCGGGGAAATCCGGAATTATCCGCTGCTGTAACGGTCACTGCCCAGTCCGTCCCGCCGGGAACCCCGGTGGAACCGGGCACTACCATTGAATTGGAGTTTACAGATACCCAAGCTGTTGATTAACTATACAAAAGGAGAGATTCCTGTGAAGCTCAATGATTTACTGAAGAATGTGGACGTTCTGGAGGTTTCCGCGGACCTGGAGCTGGAAATCAGCAACGTGGTCTACGATTCCCGGAAGGCGGAGAAGGACTGCCTGTTTGTGGCGGTCACCGGCTTTGCCTCCGACGGCAACCGGTTCATCCCCATGGCCCTGGAAAAGGGAGCCACGGTGGTGGTCACCGCCAAGAAGCCCGAAAAGGACATTCCCTATATTCTGGTTGCCTCCGACCGGCTTGCTCTGGCTCAGATTAGCTGCAACTGGTTCGGACATCCCGCCAAGGCCATGACCATGATCGGCATTACCGGCACAAACGGCAAGACCTCCTCCACGCTGTTGCTGAAGCACGTGCTGGAAAAGGTCCTGGGGGCCAAGGTGGGTCTCATCGGCACCATGGAGAACCGCATCGGCGACCAGGTATTCCCCACGGAGCGGACCACCCCTGAGAGCTTTGAGCTGCAGCAGCTCTTCGCCCGGATGAAGGAAGCGGGCTGCACCCATGTGGTCATGGAGGTTTCCTCCCATGCCCTGACGCTGGAGCGTATCGGCGGCGTATATTTCGACGTGGCCGCCTTTACCAACCTGACCGAGGATCATCTGGATTTCCATGGCTCCATGGAGGAGTACTGCGACGCCAAGGCGGAGCTGTTCCGCCGCTGCGGCCGGGCGGTGCTGAACCGGGACGACCAGTGGCATGACCGCATCGCAGCCGGTTCCACCTGCGATGTGCTGACCACCTCCAAGATGCCCAGCGCGGGCCTTTACGCCCGGGATGTGGAGCTGCGCTCCGACGGTGTGTCCTTCACCGCTGTTTGCCGTGGCCGAAAGGCCCCGGTGTCCCTGCCCATTCCCGGTGCCTTTACGGTGTACAACGCCCTGACGGTGCTGGGCATCGCTCTGCAGTTGGGCATGGATCTGGAAGCCGCCGCGGAGGCCCTGGCTACGGCCCAGGGCGTCAAGGGCCGTGTGGAAGTGGTTCCCACTCCCGGAAAGCCCTACACCGTCCTCATCGACTATGCCCATACCCCCGATGGCCTGGAAAACGTTCTGTCCTCCGTCCGCGGCTTCTGCAAGGGCCGGCTTATTGCGGTTTTCGGCTGCGGCGGCGACCGGGATCCGGTGAAGCGGCCCATTATGGGCGAAATCGGTGCCCGGTTGGCGGACATTGCCATTATTACCTCTGACAATCCCCGCTCTGAGGCCCCCATGGCCATCATCGAGGATATCCTCAAGGGTATTGCGGACCGGAAAAACTGCGTGGTGGTGGAAAATCGCATGGAAGCCATCGGTTACGCTATGGACATTGCGGAAAAAGATGATATAATTGTACTGGCAGGAAAGGGCCATGAGACTTACCAGGAGATCTGTGGGGTCAAGCACCACATGGACGAACGGGAGATCGTGGCGGGCTTTCTGGCCTGATCAGAATGAACGCCGTCGCCTGACGGCTGAAACGAGGGAATAATCGTGGGTAGAATTACATTGGCCCAGGCCGCCCAGTGGTGCGGCGGTCAGATCGATCCGAAATACGCGGAGGTTACCTTCCTGGGTGCCTGCAACGATACCAGAAAAATCGAGCCCGGCCAGCTCTTTGTGGCGCTGAAAGCCGCCCGGGACGGCCATGACTTTGTGCCCATGGCCCTGGAAAAGGGGGCCGCCGCGGTGCTGTGCGAGCACTGCGATGGGGACTATCCCGCCATCGTGGTGGCGGATCCCCGCCGTGCCCTGGGCGATATCGCCCGGCAGGAGCGCAAGCGCATCGGCATGAAGGTGGTGGGTGTCACCGGCTCCGTGGGCAAGAGCACCACTAAGGAAATGATCGCCTGCGTACTGGAGCGGAGCTTCCGGGTCAGCAAGACCCCGGCCAATTTCAACAACGACATCGGTATGCCCATGGCCATCTTGGCTATGAGTGAGGATACCCAGGTGGCGGTGCTGGAGATGGGCATGAACCATTTCCGGGAGATCGCCTACCTGTCCTCCATTGCCCGGCCCGATGTGGCGGTGATCGTCAACATCGGCACCATGCACATTGAGCATCTGGGCTCCCAGGAGGGCATCCTCCAGGCGAAAATGGAGATTCTTGAGGGCATGCGGGAGGACGGAAAGCTGATCCTCAACGGTGATGATACCCTGCTGTGGGGTCACCGGCAGTCAAGTCCTCTGAAAGCCACGTATTTCGGCGTCCAGAATGGAGAATGCCTCATCAAGGGCAGCCAGGTGGAGGAAGCCGAAGGACTGATCCGGTTCTGGGTCACTTTTGGTAATCTGACCTTCCCTGTGGAGCTGGCCCTGGAGGGACGGCATTTTGTGCTGGATGCCCTGGCGGCAGTGACCGTGGGCATGGAGCTGGGGGTCAACCCCTCCAAGATCCAGGAAAGCCTGTCCCAGTTCCGGAACATGGCAGGCCGGCAGGAGATTTTCCAGGCCAAGGGCTGTACCATCATCAAGGACTGCTACAACGCCGGACCCGAATCCATGGCCGCTGCCCTGGAGGTCCTGGGCAAGCGCGCAGGCCGCCGGATCGCGGTGCTGGGCGATATGCTGGAGCTGGGCGTGTGCACCCAGGCGGAGCACTACCGGGTGGGCCGCATTGCCGCGGAAAAGGCGGACATGATCTTTGCTTACGGGCCCAACGGCGGCAGGGTCATCGACGGTGCCCTCACCGGCGGTATGCGGGCGGCGGTAGCCAAGGCCTATGACAGCCATGAGGCTCTGGCGGTGGCGCTGAAGCGGATGGTCAAGGCCGGGGATGTGATCCTGGTCAAGGGCAGCCGGGGAATGCATATGGAGCTGGTCCTGGAAGCCTTCCTGAGAGAAGATACATAAGCGGAGGATTTACCCATGATGACGATTATTATCACCGCCGCTGCCGCGGCAGTGCTTTCCGGCGTGGCCGGATATTTCCTGATTCCCGTGCTTCGGGCGCTGAAGGCGGGCCAGTCCATTCTGCAGATCGGCCCCACCTGGCATAATGTCAAATCCGGCACCCCCATGATGGGCGGTCTCATGTTTATTGCCGCGGTGGCGGTGTGCATGGTGGTTTGCGCATTCTTCATGCAGGATTATTCCGCCCTGTTTGTTCTGGCGATGGCCCTGTGCTTTGGCTTCATCGGCTTCCTGGATGACTTTACCAAGCTGAAGTTCAAGCGGAATCTGGGCCTGACCTCCCTGCAGAAAGCCATGCTGCAGATGGCCGTGTCCGCCCTGTTCCTGTACCTGATGTACACCAGCGGCTTTATGACCACGGACCTGTACATCCCCTTCGTCAACGTTACCATCGCCCTGCACCCCATGCTCTACATTTTCTTTGCCATGTTTGTCATGGTGGGCTGCGTCAACGCGGTGAACCTGACCGACGGTGTGGACGGCCTGTGCGGCCTGGTGACCATTCCGGTCATGGTGTTCTTCACCGCCGCTGCCGTCGCCATGGAGAAAATGGACCTGGCCCTGCTTCCCGCGGCTATGGTGGGCGCCCTGTGCGCGTATCTGATCTATAACTGGCATCCGGCCAAGGTCTTCATGGGCGATACCGGCTCCCTGTTCCTGGGCGGCATCGTCTGCGGCATGGCCTTTGCCCTGGATATGCCTCTGATCCTGGTGCTGGTGGGCATCATCTACATCGGTGAGACCCTGTCCGTTATCATCCAGGTCACTTATTTCAAGCTGACCCACGGCAAGCGGATCTTCAAAATGTCCCCCATCCACCATCACTTTGAGATGTGCGGCTGGAAGGAAGAAAAAATCTGCCTGGTATTTGCCGGTATTACCGCCCTGTTCTGCCTGATCGCCTGGTTTGCCATCAGCGGTCGGCCTCAGCCTGCTTTGTTCTGATAAAGCACTCGTAAACCGAAAGGAGCTTCTATGGCCATACAGCCCTGCCTGTATGCCAAAGAGGACCGCCGTCTGAAACGGGTTCGGACGGAGGAACGGGTCGATCCCATATTTTTGATCCTGGTGCTGCTGCTTCTGGCCATTGGGCTGGTGATGCTCTACTCCGCCAGCTTTGCCCAGAGCTACTATGACACCGGATATGAAAGCTCCACCCGCTACCTGTCCCGGCAGGCCTTCTGCGCCGTGCTGGGATTGGGGGCAATGGTGGTGCTCAGCCGCCTTCCGGCGGACTTTTGGTACCGGGCAGCCTGGCCTGTGTACATCATCAGCATTGTTCTGCTGCTGGCGGTGCTGCTGTTCGGGCAGACTGTCAACGGTGCCAAGCGGTGGATCAACATCGCCGGCATCCAGTTCCAGCCTTCGGAGGTGGCGAAATTCGCCATCATCATCCTTTTCGCCCGGCTGACCCGCAGCTACGGCCCCCGGGCCAGGGAATTCCGCTATGGAGTCCTGGGCTTTGGCTCCGCGCTGATGGGCATTCTGGTGCCCCTGGCCCTGGAACGGCACCTGTCCGCGATTATGCTTATGGGCATGGTGGCGGTGGTCATGATGTTCGTTGCCGGAACGGATATGCGCTGGCTCATGGCCGGTGCCGCGGGAGCGGTGGTGTTCGTCATCGTCTACGTCAGCCTGCTGGGCTACGCCGGAGACCGGATCACCGCCTGGTTTCATCCGGAGCTGGACCCGGGCAATACGGGCTACCAGATCCTGCAGTCGCTCTACGCCATCGGTTCCGGCGGCGTTTTCGGATTGGGTCTGGGCCGGTCCAGGCAGAAATATCTGTATCTGCCATTTCAGTATAACGACTATATCTTCGCCATTGTCTGCGAGGAGCTGGGCCTGGTGGGGGCGATTCTGATCGTAGCCCTGTTTGCGGCCCTGATCCTCCGGGGTTACTGGATCGCCCTCCACGCCCGGGACCGGTTTTCCACAGTCCTGTGCGCGGGAATCGTGACCCTTATCGCCATTCAGGCGATCCTGAATTTTGGCGTTGTGACAAATCTTTTACCATCCACAGGGGTAGCCCTGCCGTTTTTCTCCTATGGCGGCACGGCCCTGGCGGTAAATCTGGGAGAAATGGGCATCGTCCTGGGCATCTCCCGATACCGCGGCAAAGCAAAACGACAGGAGGAAGTTTTATGAATGTGATTTTTACCTGCGGCGGCACCGGGGGCCATATCAACCCGGCCATCGCGGTGGCCAATGTCTGGAAGCAGCGCCATCCGGACAGCAATATTCTGTTTATCGGTGCTAAGGACCGGATGGAGGAAAAGCTGGTGCCCCAGGCGGGCTTCGAACTGCGAACCTTCCCGGCCACCGGCATCCGACGGGGGATGTCCTGGGAGGCCATCAAGGAAAATGCCGTGTCCATGAAAAACCTGCTCACCAGCATTCAGGGCTGCATGAAGGTGATTAAGGACTTCAAGGCCGATGTGATCATCGGCACCGGCGGCTATGCCAGCTTTACTACTTTGCTGGCAGGCAGACTCTGCGGTGTGCCTACCTGCGTCCATGAGGCCAACGCCCTGCCTGGCCTGGCCAACCGCCTGGCGGCATCCTTTGTGGACCGGGTCCTGATCTGCTTCCAGGAGAGCGCAAAGCACTACAAGCATCCCGAGCGGACCCAGGTGGTGGGCATGCCCGTGCGGCAGGAATTTATCTTCACCAAGCGGGCTGATGCCCGGAAGGAGCTGGGGCTGGATGAACGGCCTCTGGTGGTTTCCGCCTTTGGCAGCCAGGGTGCCCGGGAAATGAACATGGCGGTGGCGGAGCTGTTCCGGCTGGAGCAGGAAGCGGGCTTCCCCTTCCAGCACATCCATGCCGTAGGCAGCTACGGCTGGGAATGGATGCCGGATGAAGTGAGATCCAAGGGCGTGGACCTGGAAAAAGCCCCCGCTATCGATATGCGGGAATTCATTTACAATATGCCCACGGTCATGGCCGCGGCGGATGTGGTTATCAGCCGGGCCGGTTCCGCTACCTGCAACGAGATTGCTGCCACCGGCATTCCCTGTGTGCTGATCCCGTCCCCCAATGTGACGGACAACCACCAGGAAAAGAATGCCCGGGCCCTGGAAGCCCAGGGCGGGGCAGTGGTCCTGCTGGAGACGGAATGCACCGGTCAGCGGCTCATGGACGAGATCAACGGCATTCTGCAGGATCCGGATCGCCAGAGCCGTATGCGCACGGCCCTGCTGCGCATGGCAGTGCCCGACAGTGCCCAGCGGATCTGTGACGTGCTGGAAGATCTGGCAGCCAAGGGCAAAAAGGAGTAAGCCTATGGATACCAAAGAGAAACGGGGCACCACAAAAAAACGCCCCCAGAGCGGCGCGAATGCTGCGGCTCCCAGACAGAGCGAACCCCGTAAGCGGACCGCGTCTGCTGCGCCCCAGCGGAAAAAGCAGGCTGCCCAGCCCAAAAAACCGGCGGCTCCCTCGCCGGATGTGGTCTATACACCGGCACAGCCCTTCAGCCGGGGCACCTTCCTGCTGCGGCTGGCTACGGCAGTGGCGGTGGTGATTGCCATCATTTTCGGAATTTCCATCTTCTTCAAGGTGGATCAGGTCACCGTTGCCGGTGCCGACAAATATACTCCCTACATGATCCAGGAGGCTTCCGGCATCAAGGCCGGGGACAACCTGCTGACCCTGGACAAGGTCCGGGCCAGCAGCAAGATCATTGCCGCCCTTCCTTATGTGGAAAGCGTCCGCATCGGCATCCAACTGCCGGATACGGTGAACATCGAGATCACGGAAATGGATGTGGTCTACGCGGTGAAGGATACCGCCGATGCCTGGTGGCTGCTCAATTCCGATGGCCGGGTGGTAGTCCGGACGGACAGCGCCACTGCCGGTGACTGTACCCAGATCCTGGGCGTTCGCCTGGAAAACCCAGTCAGCGGCAAGCCTGCCAAGGCCGCGGCCCAGGATGCGGGACTGGCCGATCCCAGTCAGGCCGGCCAGACAATTCCCGGCGATTCCCGCCTGGCTGCGGCGCTGAGCATCGTCCAGTACCTGGAGGATAACAGCATCATCGGCCGCGTCGTCAGTGTGGATGTGACGGACCTTTCCGATATCCAGATGTGGTACGGTCAGCAGTACCAGGTGCTTCTGGGCGACACCACGGAGCTGGGCTACAAGATCCAGTGCATGAAAACCGCCATCGCGGGACTGGAGGATTATCAGAACGGCATTCTGGACGTATCCTTCACCACCTATCCCGACCAGGTGCGGTTGAAGAAGTTCCCATAAGGGTTACGATTTTGTAAATTCTTCGACGAAAAATAAGATTTTCTATTGACCAATTGAATTTTTCGGGATAGAATATAGAGGTAGTAATATAAAAAGGAGCCCCAGGGCCAAAACCGGGGCGAATCGATACATAGGAGGAAAAGTAAATGGCTGATTTCCAGGAACGCGTTGTTAAGATCAAGGTTATTGGTGTTGGCGGCGCAGGCAACAATGTTATTAACCGCATGATCGAAGGCGGTGTGGGCGGTGTGGATTTCATCGTCGTCAATACCGATAAGCAGGACCTGAACAAGTCCGTTTGTAAGAATAAGATCCAGATCGGCGAGAAGCTGACCGGCGGCATGGGCGCCGGCTCCAAGCCCGAGATCGGCAAGAAGTCCGCGGAGGAAAGCCGCGCTGCCATCGCCAAGGTTCTGGAGGGCACCGATATGGTCTTCATCACCGCCGGTATGGGCGGCGGCACCGGCACCGGCGCTGCTCCCATCGTGGCTGACCTGGCCCATGAGGCCGGCATCCTCACCGTCGGCGTGGTCACCAAGCCCTTCAAGTTCGAGGGTGCCAACCGGATGCGCCAGGCTGAGGCCGGTATTTCCGAGCTGTCCAAGAAGGTGGACTCCCTGATCGTGATCCCCAATGACCGTCTGAAGTATGTTACCGACCAGAAGATCACCTTCGCCAACGCTTTCGGCATCGCTGACGATGTGCTGAAGCAGGCTGTGACCTCCATCTCCGAGCTGGTTGGCTTCTCCGACCGGGTCATCATCAACCTGGACTTCGCTGACGTTTCCGCCGTCATGAAGGACGCTGGCCGTGCCCACATGGGTGTTGGCGTGGCTTCCGGCCGTGAGAAGGCTGAGCAGGCTGCCATGATCGCCGTTTCCAGCCCCCTGCTGGAGACCTCCATCGACGGCGCCATGGGCGTTCTGGTCAACGTCACCGGCTCCAACGAGCTGACCCTGGACGACGTGGAGACCGCTGCCTCCATCGTGCAGGAGCATGCCAACCCCGATGCCAACATCATCTTCGGCGCCACCTCCTCCGACGAGTTCGAGGACGAGATGCGGGTCACCGTCATCGCCACCGGCTTTGAGCACAAGGCTGAGGTTGAGGCTCCCAAGGCCACTGCCAAGCCCGGCGCTGCCCCCGCTGCGGATGTCAAGACTGCTGACATCGGCGACGTGGACGAGATCTTCAAGCTGTTCAACCGCTAAGCGGAACATTCCCGTAACCCGGACCGGCGGTCCGGGTTACGTTTTTGCAAGGAGTAAATCCCATGGATGCTTATCATGCCCTGGCCGCCAGCTATGACCGGCTGACCAACGATGTGGATTATGGGGCCACAGTGGATTTTTATTTTGGGATCATCAACCGGGAGGGTCTGATTCCCAAAACCGCCGTGGACCTGGCCTGCGGCACCGGCTCGGTGACCGAAATCCTGGCGGCAATGGGAATCGATGTGGTTGGCGTGGATCTGTCGGAGGAAATGCTCACTGTGGCCCAGCAGAAGTCCGCGTGGCTGGACAATCCGCCGCTGTTTGTTTGTCAGGACCTGACCAAGCTTCGGCTGCCCCGGGGCGTGGATATGGCTGTGTGCGCCCTGGACAGTCTGAACTACATTACGGACCCGGAAGCCTGTCGGCAGGTCCTGGACCGCGTCTATCGGGTCCTGAATCCCGGCGGAATCTTCATCTTCGATGTGAACACCCCGGAAAAGCTCCGGGCTATGGACGGTCAGGTGTTCCTGGATGAGGATGACGATGTGTACTGCGTCTGGCGGGGCGAATTTGACGGGCAGACCAATATCTGCTCCTATGGCATGGACCTGTTCCAGCGCCAGGGGAATGTGTGGGTCCGGTCCTTCGAGGAGCACCGGGAATACGCCTATTCCCAGTCCCAGCTTACCGCATGGCTGAAGGAAGCGGGCTTTACCCGTATCGAGGTCTACGGTGACCGCCGCATGGAAGCCCCCCGGGAAGGGGAACAGCGGATCTATATCAAAGCAAGAAAGGGTAGAATCAAATGAATGATTATCTTGTACGTGGTATGAGCATGGATGGCTTTGTAAAGGTGGTAGCCATCCGCTCCACGGAACTGGTGAGCCGGGCGGCTCAAATCCACCGTACTACTCCCAATGCCACCGCGGCCCTGGGCCGCGCCCTTACCGCCGCGTCCATGATGGGCAATATGCAAAAGGTGGAGAACGGCTCCATGACCCTGCAGATCCGGGGCGGCGGTCCCATCGGAACCATCACCTGTGTCTCCGATGCCGCGGGCAATGTCCGGGGCTGCGTCACCGAACCCCAGGTGCCCCTGGTGGAAAAATTTCCCGGCAAGCTGGATGTGGGTGCCACCGTGGGCACCGACGGCACCCTGACCGTCATCCGGGACCTGCAGATGAAGGAGCCTTATATCGGCTCCACGGAGCTGGTGTCCGGTGAGATCGGCGATGACGTGACGGCATACTTTGCCCAGTCCGAGCAGACCCCCACGGCCTGTGCCCTGGGTGTGCTCATCGACCGGGACCAGTCTGTGAAGGTAGCCGGCGGCTACCTGGTCCAGCTTCTTCCCGGTGCCCCCGATGAGACCATCGATGCCCTGGAGGAGGGCATCCGCCGCTCCGGTGCCGTGACCAAGATGCTGGAGGCCGGCCTGACCCCCGAGGATATTCTGGGCCAGGTCTGCGGCGCTCTGGGCGTGGTATTCCTGGAGACCCAGGAAGTCAGCTACAAGTGCTACTGCTCCCGCAGCCGGGTGGAATCCGCCCTCATCAGCCTGGGCCGAGCCGAACTGGAAGATATCCAGGCCGAAGGAAAGTCCTTCCCCGTGGAGTGCCAGTTCTGCGATACGGTGTATGAATTTACCCCTGCGGATTTGAAAGAAATCTTGAATAAAATCTAAAATCTGGTGAGAATAACAGGGAAAACCTGGCATTTTCTTCGCATAAAGTTGACGCAAAAAAAGTGAAAAAAATGCTTGACAAAATGCCCCCTGCCGTGTATAATGTGTCATGTCGCTGAGGTGAGCACCACAAAAACCGAAGCGAACGGTAGGGGAGCATAGCTCAGCTGGGAGAGCACATGCCTTACAAGCATGGGGTCACAGGTTCGAGCCCTGTTGTTCCCACCACATATCTGGCCCGGTGGTGCAGTCGGTTAGCACGCCAGCCTGTCACGCTGGAGGTCGACGGTTCGAGTCCGTTCCGGGTCGCCATATAAAGCATCTGTGGAGAGTGAGAGCTCTCCACAATATGCCTCTGTAGCTCAGTAGGTAGAGCAGCGGACTGAAAATCCGCGTGTCGTTGGTTCGATTCCGACCGGAGGCACCACGGTTCCCACTGGGAACCGAGATGCGGGTGTAGCTCATCCGGTAGAGCGCCACCTTGCCAAGGTGGAGGTAGCGAGTTCGAGCCTCGTCACCCGCTCCAACTAAGTCAGGAACGCTTGGCGTTCCTGATTTCATATGGTACCGTAGCCAAGT
>JAFVWL010000148.1 GCA_017501695.1 Oscillospiraceae bacterium | reverse complement strand
GCCTGACGCTCACCGGCCTAAATTGCACCAGAATGCGTTCTCCTCCTAGGTGGGCGACAGCCCACCGTCGTCGTCGGCCTTTTCTGGCACAATTTATCCTCGCTGAGCATCTAGGCCGTTCTATCAAGAATTAGTATGAATGATTCTATGGAGGTTCTTATGGTTACAGTAAAGAACAAGCAGATTCTGATCGACGGAAGGCCCGTAATTATCCGGGCAGGTGAGATCCACTACTATCGTCTGGAAAAGTCCGAATGGCAGGACCGGATCGATAAGCTGAAAGCCGCCGGAATGAACACCGTGGCCTCCTACATCCCCTGGCTATGCCATGAAGAAAAGCGCGGAGAATTTGATCTGGACGGACACAACCGTGAAAACCTGGACATCATAGGCTTCATCGACCTCTGCGCGAAAAACGGCCTGTATTTTATCGCCCGTCCCGGCCCCTTCATCATGGCGGAAATGAAAAATGAGGGAATCCCGTTTTGGGTTTCCCGTACTTACCCCGAGACCCTTCCGGTGTGCTGGGATGGAAATCCTGCAACCACCGGAACACTGGATTATCTGAACCCGGATTTCCTCCGCTGCACCAAAGACTGGTATGCGCAGATCATGCCGGTGCTTGCCCAGCGGCTTCAGACCCGGGGAGGAAACGTCATCGCAGTCCAGCTGGACAACGAGATCGGTATGCTCTCCTGGGTTTCCAACTGCCCGGATCTGACCCCAACGGTCCTGAATGACTTCCGGGATTACTTGCTTGAAAAATACGATCCTGCCCTACTTGCCGTGCGCTATCCCTTCGATTTGACGGACATGACAGCATTCACCCAGGCAGTCCGCAGTCCCGGGGAAGACTGGGTGCTTCCGCTGAAGCAGGATCTTGGATATTATATGCGCCGCCGTTTCGCGGTTTATCTCCGTACGCTGAAAGAATACGCCCGGGAGCAGGGTGTGAGTCAGGTACCCTTCCTGGTCAACATCCACGGCACCGGCGGAGGCAGAATTTACGGACTGCCCGTGGGCATCAGCCAGCTCTTTGAGGGCTATACCCAGTCAGATGAATTTCTGTCCGGCTCGGATATTTATTTGAATGATATGGGTATGGAAACCTTCCAGGATCTTTATCTCATCAATGCCTATATGGAAGCTGTGAATCTTGCGGACCAGCCCACCGCGTCCTTCGAGTTTGAATGCGGCGATGCGGATTATGGCGAGTCCCTGTCCGGCCGGAAAGATCCGGCCACCACGGATTTCCGCACCAGAATGTGTGTGGCCCAGGGCAATAAGGCTTTCAACTGTTATCTCTTCTCCGGCGGCAGAAACTATATGCTGGAGGGCGAGAATGACGGCAACGGCAGAATCGCTATCACCGGCGAACGGCACGGCTTTGCGGCTCCCGTTGGCCCCGAGGGCAAGCTGAATTATACCTATTTCCGGCTCCGGGATGTGATGAATCTGCTGGCAGCCAATGAGGATAAGCTGGCCGTCATGCAGGAGGAACGGGACAACCTGGCCCTTGCCTTCATACCCGATTACTATATGACGGAATATTGCTATCCCGGAAGTGAACGGGAGCGGAAGCTCCAGCGGAATCTGGAGCAATTCCGGGGCAACGACGGCATCGAACGGGTGGGCCGCAGTCTGCTGATGAATCACTTCCGCTTCACAGCCCTGGACATCCAGAACAAACCCCTCTCCACCGACCAGGTTCAGACACTGGTGGTCTTTACCGCAGAGTATCTGTCGGAAGCTATTCAGCGGAAGCTGGTGGACTTCGCCCGGGCAGGCGGCAGCCTGTTCCTCTACGGCAAAATGCCCACCATGAACATGGAAGGGGAGCCCTGCACCGTCCTGAAGGATGCTCTGGGAATCGGTGATGTAAAAACCTACCACTCCGCCTTTGGCTTCTGGCTTTCCGTTCAGCCCGTGGGCATCCTGTCCGGCAGCGCGGAGGTCACCATGGGTCACGCCGAAACCTATGAGATCGGGGATTGTGAACCCCTGATGGTAACGGCGCACAGCCGGGAAACCACCGCTTTTGTCAAGAACCTGGGAAGAGGCAGGGTACTGATGCTTGGCACACCCTACATCTGCCACCTGGAAAACTACCGGAAGATGCTGTCCTGCCTGGGCAGCGAGCCTGACCTTTCTGAGGATGGTGAATACGGCGGCATCTTCATGACTACCATGAAGGGCGAGAACAATGAGCGTTACCTGCACATGCTGAATCTGGATGGCTTCGACAAGAAGGTTCATGTGACCTTCGAGGACAAGCCCCTGTTTAATGGCCGTTCCATGCGTATCGCATCCAAGCGTGCGTTGATGCTGCCCCTGGAGATGGAGCTGGACGGCAAATTCCTGGAATATGCTACCTGTGAGATCATCGGCAGGGGAGTGGACCACTGGAAGCTGGGCCTGACCCAGGAGCAGGATGTGCTGGTATTCCGGGGAACCGATCTGATCCGTCCCTCCGACGATTACACTATCCGGGAGGAGAATGGTGTTACCACTGTGACAAGTCGTCTGGATGCCAGAATTCACGATTCCATGACCCTTTACTTTACTACCTGAATGCTAGGAGTTTTTATGAAGTATACAAACAAGATTCTGGATGCGGAAGCCAAGGCAAGCTTTGACTTTTTTTGGAATACCGCATCCACTGACGATGCTTCCTACGGACTGATCCCGGATAATACCCTGAACCACGAAATGTGCAGCATTGCTTCTGTGGGTTTCGGACTTGCAGCAATCTGTGTGGGTGTCCACCGGGGCTGGATCACCCGGGAAGCAGGCTTTGAGCGTGCCTGCCGCACTCTGCTGACCATGAATACCAAGCCGAAAACCAACCACGGCTTCTACTATCATTTCCTTCATATGGATACCTGCCAGCGTTATCGTGGCTGTGAGCTGTCCATCATTGATACCGCCCTTCTGGTTGCCGGAGCCCTGTGTGCAGGCTCCTATTTCGGCGGCGAAGTTCTGGAACAGGCCAATCTGATGTATGAGCGCATCGATTGGGATTGGTACCGGAATCCGGAAACCGGCTATTTCTACATGGGCTACGATGACCGGAACAATCCTGACCGTCATTTCGGTGCCTGGGATATGTGCGCCGAGCAGTTGATCATGTATGTTCTGGCCTGTGGTTCTCCCACCCATCCCCTTGGGAAGGATGTCTATTACGGCTGCCCCATGAGCAATTCCAGCTATGACGGCATCGAGAACATTTACCACAGCCCCGGTGGCGCCCTTTTCGTCTATCAGTTTTCCCATGCGTTTATCGACTTCCGGAACAAGCGTGATGCCAGAGGCATTGATTGGTTTGAGAACTCGGTCAAGGCTACCCAGGCAAACCGGAAATGGTGCATCAACCATTCCCATCAATTCAAAACCTACCACGCCAATTCCTGGGGACTGACCGCCTGTGAAACGCCTTTCGGCTATTCCGGTGCCCCCGGCACCGCACCCTCCCTGGTGGACAATGCTGCCATCAATGACGGAACCGTCGCCCCCTGCGGCGTGGTGGGGTCTGTGGTCTTTACCCCCGAGGAGAGCATTGAAGCCATGGAGTATTACGCCCGGGACCCCAGACTCTGGTCGGAATATGGCTTCCTGGATGCCTATAATCTGGATGTGGAGCCAGCATGGTACAGCGAGCGTGTGATCGGCATTGACAAGGGTATTGGACTGTTGATGATCGAGAATCTGCGAAGCGGCCTGATCTGGGATACGATGATGGGCCATAAGGCCATTCAAAAGGGCCTGGAGGTCATGGACATCCGATGAAAAGGAGGTATGCGCCATGGGTGTAACAATCAAAGATGTGGCAAACGCAGCCGGCGTGTCCGTCGGAACAGCGTCCTATGCCCTCAACGGAACAGGCCCGGTGAGCCAGGAGAAGCTTCAGCGGGTACAGGAAGCGGCAAGGCAGCTTGGGTACATTCCCAACGGATATGCCAAGGCCCTTCAGGCTCAGCAAAACGGCATGGTTGGATACTTTGGCTACTCTCTGGCAGGCCCCTTCTTCGGTCAGATCATGCGCGGTATTGAGGATGCTTTTAATGCAACCGACGAAGAGATGATTGCCTGCAGCTGTTCTTCGGACAAGAAAAAGGTCACCCGGTTTCTCAGCCAAAGAATGGTGGACGGAGCCATTGTTTTCGGAGAGCACCTGGAGGACAGCCTGATCCAGCGGATCGCCTGCTCTGCCTGCCCTGTGGTTGTCATGGACCGGGACCTGTGTGATGAATATATCTCCAGTCTGACCATTGACAACCAGAAATGTGCCTACGAAGTGGGCAGATACATTTATGAGATGGGCTTCAAAACCGTGGGCTGCATCATCGGTGAAGGCCCTGACGGAATCCGCCGCAATAAGGGCTTCCGGGCAGCGGTCCGGGATTTCGGACTGGATCTGTGGGAGGACTGCGTTCTTCACGGAGACTTTGTATATGATGCTGCCTATGCTACGGTTTCGGAATGGCTGAAAACAAATCCGGAGTTGCCTGAGGTGCTGTTTGCCTTCAATGACGAGATGGCCCTCGGAACCATCAATGCGCTGAAAGAGAATGGCCTTCGTGTACCGGAGGATGTTTCTGTCATCGGTATGGACGACATCCCCCAGTCAGCCATTGCAACGCCGGGGCTTACCACCTTCCATCTGCCCATTTATGAGCATGGTGTCCAGGCAGCCCGGCTGCTGATTGATATGCTGAAGGGGTGCTCACTTGGAAGTAAAACGGTGCTTTCCGGTTACATGGTAGAACGGGAAAGCTGCAGAAAACCGGATCGAAGCAGAGAGGAGAAATCCCAGTGAATTCAGAAAAAATCAATGAATTGGTCAGTCAGATGACCATCACAGAGAAGCTAGGCCAGCTGACCCAGCTTGCCCCCTTCTTTCTGGGCATGGACCCCACCATGGATCTGACCGGTCCCATGAATGAGATGAACCTCAAACCGGAATGGATCAAGGAGGTTGGCAGTACGCTGAACGGTTTCGGTGCCAGAGAGCTGAAGGCCCTTCAGGATCGTCATATGGCAAACAGCCGTCTGGGAATCCCCCTGCTGTTCATGGCGGATATCGTCCACGGCTACAAAACTGGCTTTCCCATCCCCCTGGCTATGGGCAGCAGCTTTGAGCCTGCCCTGTATGAGCGTGCCTGCGAGATTTCCGCAAAGGAGGGCGCTGCCTCCGGCATTCATCTGACCTTTGCACCCATGACCGACCTGGTCCGGGACCCCCGGTGGGGCCGGGTTATGGAGTCCACCGGCGAGGATGCCTATCTGAACAGCGTCATGACCCAGGCGGCGGTTCGTGGCTACCAGGGTCAGAATCCCAGAGATAAGGGTCGACTTGCGTCCTGCGTCAAGCATTTTGCCGCTTACGGTGCCCCCTGGGGCGGCCGTGACTATAATACGGTGGATCAGTCCGAAGGAATGCTCCGGGAGTATTACCTGCCTGCCTATAAGGCAGCCGTTGACGCAGGCGTAGCCATGGTGATGACCTCCTTCAACACCGTCAAGCGGGTTCCTGCCAGCGCCAACAAATGGCTCATGCGTGATGTGCTGAGAGAGGAGTGGGGCTTTGAAGGCCCCGTGATCTCCGACTATGCTGCTGTGGACGAAACCATTACCCACGGTATTGCCGCTGACAGTGCAGAGGCTGCCCGTAAATGCCTGGAAGCCGGTACGGATATTGAAATGATGTCCAGCCATTATCTGGTCAACGGCGAAGCATTGGTTTCGGAAGGGAAGCTGGACATCGCCATCATCGACGAAGCGGTCAGACGGGTTCTGGAGCTGAAGAATGCCCTGGGCCTGTTTGAGAATCCCTATAAGGATGCGGACGAAGCCTGGGAAGCAGAGCTGCTGAATCATCCCGAACACAAGCGTGCAGCCTATGAGATCGCTATTGAATGCCCTGTCCTTTTGAAGAACGAGGGCGTGCTGCCGCTGAACAATCTCAAACCGGAGGACAAGCTGAAAATCGGCGTTGCCGGTCCTTTCACCGGTACAGACCGGGTTATGGGCAGTTGGGCCGTGAATCGGGAGAGCGGCGACCGTTCCTTGATCCAGGCCCTGAGAAATCAGATGCCCCAGGCGGAATTCATCACCGCCATGACCGGAGAACTGGGCCCCCTCCAGGCGGATATCACCGACGTGCCTGACGAAATTGACGCAGCGGTGGAGCGGCTTCGGGATTGCGACGTGATCATCGCCGCCGTGGGTGAAAACTCCGAGGATACCGGCGAATCTGCAAGCAAAACCATCCTCCGCCTGTCCGGAAACCAGGAACGGATGATCCATGCACTCCACGGTCTTGGGAAGCCTGTGGTCGCGGTTCTGTTCTGCGGCCGACCCATGGAGATCGGCCCCATTCTGGCTGATTGCGATGCAGTGCTTCAGGGCTGGTTCCTTGGCGACGCTTCCGGCGCGGCTCTGGCGGATCTGCTCATCGGCAAGGCAAACCCCTCGGGCCGTCTTACCATGAGCATTCCCGTGTCCGTGGGTCAGATCCCCGTCCATTACAACGCCTTCCGCACCGGAAGACCCTATCGCGGCCTCCACGAGCGGTATGTGTCCCGTTATCTGGACTGTGATAATGAACCGCTGTTCCCCTTCGGCTACGGTCTGAGCTATTCAGAGTTCGCTTATAGCGATTTCATGGTTGAAAAGACCGGAAACTCCGATGGCGTCCTGGCGAAAGCACGGATTTCCGTGACCAATATTTCCAATGTTCCCGGCAAGGAAACGGTTCAGCTTTACATTCATGACGTGGCTGCCCAGGTGGTGCGTCCCGTTAAGGAACTGAAGGGCTTCCGCAAGCTGGAATTGCAGCCCGGTGAAACGGCTGTGGTTTCCTTTGAGATCACGAAGGAGATGCTCAGCTATTGGAATGAGGAACGGGAATTCTGCTTTGAGCCCGGTGCGTTTGACATCATGCTGGGCAGAAGCTCTGCGGATGTGGAAAGCACCAGAATCTGGATTGGATAAGTTCATACGGATGCACTTATAACGATCTGCAAATCATATTATGCGAGGAGATTCATTATGAAAAACGCAAAGAAACTGCTTGCCCTGCTGCTTGCAATGACCCTTTCCTTGGGCGTATTCAGCGGCTGCGGCCAGACCCCTGGGGAAACCACGGCTCCCACCGAGCCTGCCGGAGTTACCGTGACGGTACTCAACGATCTTTCTGCCGCCGCGGAATTTGAAGCCCAGCGCTCCTTCGCCTTCTTCTGGGAGCAGGTCAATCTGAAGGAAGATTCCAAAGGCTATGGCCTGATCGCTGACCGCTACCCCTCCAGCGGTGCCGCTTCCATCGCCTCTGTTGGCTTCGGTATGGCTGCTCTGCCCATCGGCGTGGAGCACGGCTGGGTCACCAAAGAAGAGGCTCAGGAGCGTGCGGAAAAGACTCTGACCTCCATGCTGGGCCTGGAAACCGTTCATGGTTTTTATTATCACTTCTATACCCAGCGCACCGGAAATCCCACCAAGGGCGTTGAGGTTTCCTGTATTGATACGGCTCTGCTGGTGGCAGGCGCACTGGTGGCCGGTGAGTATTTCGGCGGCAACGTGGAAGCTCTGGCCAAGCAGATCTATGAAAATGTTGAGTGGAACTGGTATGTGAATCCCAAGACCAACCAGTTCTACATGGGCTACAATGCCGATAAGGATAAGTTCTCCGGTGCATGGGACTACTATGCTGAGCAGCTTGTGATGTACTTCCTGGGTGCAGGCTCTCCCACCCATCCCATCGGCATTGAAACTTACAACAGCTTCACCCGCAGCAAGGTGAACTACGGCGGCTATGATGTGATTCATTCCTGGTTTGGCTCCATCTTTACCTATCAGTTCAGCCACGCGTTCGTGGATTTCCGTGGCATCGTGGATGCCAAGGGTGTAAACTGGTTCGACAATTCCATCAACGCTACCCTGGCAAGCTGGCAGTTTGCCCAGGATATGAGCAAGGATTACAAGACCCTGGGCAAATACAGCTGGGGCATGACCGCCTGTGACGGCCCTGATGGCTACAGCGGTCTGTATGGCTCCGCACCCTCCGGCGCAGGCTCCACCTGCCATGTGGTGGACGGCACCGTGCCTCCCTGCGGCGCCATCGGCTCCATTGTATTTACTCCCGATCTGGTACTGGAAACCATGGATTATTATTATGACACCATGGACGGCCAGCTTGCCGGCAAGTATGGCTTCTATGATGCCTATAATCTGGAAAACGGCCGCTGGATCGGCAAGGACGTTATCGGCATCGACAAGGGTGTGAGCCTGCTGATGATTGAGAATTACCGCAGCGGTATGATCTGGGATCTGTTTATGAACTGCGATTTCATGCAGACTGCTCTGGAGGTTCTTCAGTTCCAGCCCGACGAAACACCTGCTGAGCCCTTCCTGGGTATGCCCGAATGAAAAACGGTTCCATTCGAATTCTTGCGGTGGGCAACAGCTTCTCCGATGATGCATTCCAATGGCTCCATGACCTGGCGGAAGCAGACGGCATTGATCTGACCGCGGTGAATCTTTACATCGGCGGCTGCAATCTGGAAACCCACTGGAACAATCTCTGCTCCGGAGAAAAGGCTTATCTCTATCGGAAGAACGGCCAGTCCACAGACCGCTATGTGAGCATTCAGGATGCCCTGGAGGAGGGAAGCTGGGACTACATTATGACCCAGCAGGCAAGCCACGACAGCGGCCTGGAGGAAACCTACTTCCCGTATCTGGAATACATTACGTCCTTCCTGCGTCAGCAATGCCCGGAGGCAACGCTCCTGCTCCATGAAACCTGGGCCTATGAGCTGGACAGTGATCATTCTGCCTTCCTCCGGTACAATTGCAATCAGAAGGAAATGTTCTCCCGTCTCCGCAGCTGCTATCATGAGGCAGCCTGCCGGTTGAACCTGCCTCTGATCCCAAGCGGTGAAGTGATTCAGAAGGTTCGCGGTATGAAACCCTTCCGCTACGAACTGGGAGAGCGCTCCTTGTGCCGGGATGGATATCACATGGATCTGGTGTACGGCAGATATCTGGTTGCCGGTGTCATCTATGTGTTTCTTACCGGCAGAAACCTTTGTGAGAATCCTTTCGTACCGCCGGAGGGAGATCCGGAAGTGCTGAAGGTACTGAAAAAGGCTGTACAGTCCCATTTCCAAGCATAATAATCCGCCCTGTTCGCTGTGAACAGGGCGGATTTCTTTGGTTGTTATGTTACTTCAGCGGAATCCGGAATCCGAACTCCACGCCCTCCCGGTTGTCCTCCATCACCGTATTGCGAACGGTGCATTCTCCTCCATGAAGGGAGATGATGGACTTCACCAGAGCCAGCCCAAGCCCCGTGCCCGGCGTGTTCCGGGACGCGTCTCCACGGTAGAAGCTGTCGAACACCCGGTCCAGGTCCTCCTGGGCCAAATGCGCTGCGGTGTTTTCCAGGGAAAAGTGGACATATCCGGGAGACAAATACAGCTTCACCCGAATCTGACCGCCCTCGGTGGAATATTTCAGCGCATTGGTCATAAGATTGGTCACAACCTGTCCCATCCGTCCTTCATCGCCGTTCATGGTGAATTCCTGGGCAAGATCGTAATGCAGCTCCAGATTCCGTTCCTTCCGTATAGGCTCCAGCCGGTCGGCGATTTCCTTGATCAGCGCCAGCAGGGAAAAGGGCTCACTGGACAGCTTGACCTTTCCGGCTTCCAGCCGGGACAGCTCCAGCATCTGCAAAACCATTCCATCCATACGCTCTGTTTCCTCCTGGATGGTGGACAGATAGTCCTGCTCCTTCTCCGGATTCACCTTTTCCTGCAGGCATTCCGTATAGCTGCGGATGATTGCAAGAGGGGTTTTCAGCTCATGAGTGATGTTGGAGATCAGCGTTTTCCGTTTTTCCTCTGCATCCCGGGCATAGTCCAGGGCGGTACGAAGCTGGGTCAATTCCGTCCTCTGCTGGGCAATGGTTTGACGGGATGCCACAAAATCCTCCTCCAACGCCCTGGGCTCCGACCAGCCGGACCGGGGGGTGATATTGTGGCCCACATAGGCCGCGCTGACCATGGTTCCCATGGGAATGGTCAGATTGTTCTGAACGCGCTTTAGCCAACGCCGAAGCAGGAATCCAGTAAGACAGAAGCTGATCAGATACACCCAAACCAGCCGCACCGCCGCATAGACCAGCGGTCTGCACCGTACCGCCGCGGCAATTCGGTATTCTCCATAGGAATCCTTGTGGGTGGTGTATTCGATGATTACGGTTTCCATCAGATTCTGTTTTTCATAATCAAAAGGCAAGGCTGCGTCCATGGCGGTCAAAAGCAGCCCGGACAGACTGTCAAAGGCTTCTCCTTTCACAGTGACCTTTTTGGAGTTGCTGTTATAGCCGGTGCAATCCCAGGCGTAGATGGTCACCAGCTCTTGACCCTCAACAGGATCAACAGAAAGGAGCGGCTCCCATTCCACTTTGCCCCGGGCATCCAGAATGGAAAATTGAACAGGCTCCCTGACCGAGCCAAAGGGATCGGCATACCAGGCATAATCGATCTGCGCCGGATGGAACCGATTCCCCTCAAACCAGCCCGTCAGCCGGATCAGAGGGAAGATCAGATTCGCCGCCCAGTCGCCTGTGGGAAGATCGGAAATCATTCTGTCACACAGTTCCTTTCCGCCGGGGACTGTATCCAGCGCAATATAGCCCTTGCCCTGAACCGTGGGATTCTGCCCGGCCCAATCCTCCGCGGTGGTGTAGTCGAAGGACAGATAATCTCTTGTGTAAATCAGCGGATTTCCTTCGGCATCCGAATAGCATACCGCCGCTTCGTATCCGTAATACAGCTCCCATTTACCCCAGAGCCAGTCCCTGGAGCCCACGCCGTTGGTCAGCCGCTGCTGGCCAACAAAAGGCAAAAGGGGATCAACAGACAGGGTATAATAGGGGAATCCCAATTCCTCGATCATGTTCCGCTCCGGTGTACCCGGGATTCCTGCGTCGTCGTTGTTCTCACGGGAACCCAAATGATCCACATACATCCGAAGACCTCCCTCCAGCTGATGAACCATATCCGCGGCCACACAGCAGGTCAGGATTGTCAGCCCCAGCATCAGAAGCACCAGCGTGGGCCAGAGAATCATATTCCGCAGAGCGGAGTAGGTTTGAATTTTTCGCTTTCGGCCTTTCATGCATCACACCTCCAGCTTGTATCCGGTTTTGTACACCGTCTTGATCAAAAAAGCGGCAGTTCCCAGCTTGTCCCGAAGCCTTCGGATGTGGGTATCCACCGCCCGGGCCTCCCCGTCATAATCGTAGCCCCAACACTTCACCAAAAGCTGTTCCCTGGACAGAACCATATTCCGGTTTCGCATCAGGCAGACCAGCAGGGAATATTCCTTGGGAGTCAGAGCAATTTCCGCATCCTCCACATACACCCTCTGGGCCGACAGAGCCACCCGAATCGCACCGGCAGTCAGCGAGTCACCGACCCGTACATTTCCCCGGCTCCGGTTCACCAGCGCCGTGACCTTGGCATACAGCACTGCCAGGGAAAAGGGCTTGGTCACATAATCATCGGCTCCCAGCTCGTAGCCCAGCAGCTTGTCATCATCGTCAGACAGGGCAGTCAAAAAGACAATGGGAACCTCAGAGAACCGCCGGAGGGCTCTGCATACGCTTCGGCCGTCCATGCCGGGCATCATAATGTCCAGCAGTACAGCGTCAAAGCTTCCGTTCTCGGCAAGGTTCATCGCCTCCAGCCCATCCCGGGCAGGGAAGGGGAGATCCCCTTTGCTCTGGAAATAATCACATAGAATGGTCAGCAGCTTCGGTTCGTCCTCTGCGATCAGAATCTTCAGATTCATAACGCATTCCTCCTTTCTGCCTTGATCATACAAAAGCCATGTGTATTTTTTGTGTCAATTACTGAGAACATTATACGATTTCTGATTTTGGAACACAAGCGGAATCTTAATATCTTAATTTTTCCGGGCACCCCAGACCCTTCTTGCACAGCAAAGGCTCCCATGCTATAATAATACTGAAAAAGCCGCTGCAACGGGAAAGGAGTATTCTATGAAAAGAGCATCTGATTTTCGTACCATCGCCCGGGAGGCCCTTCGTGGAAAATGGGGCATCGCCGTGCTGGCCGGTTTCCTTGCCATGCTGCTGGGATCTGCATCCAGTGGTGCACCGGATATCAACATAAACTACACAGGAAATGAATTCAGCATTAACGTTGGACATTATCAGCAGCTATTGCCCCATGTCGGCTTTCTGGCAGGGGCGGGTCTGGTCCTGCTGCTGGTGGGCATCGCCATCGCCATTGCCCTGTTTGTGCTGAGCAATGTGGTCAGTACCGGATACGGTAAATTTAATCTGAATCTGGTGGACGGGGAAAACTGCGAGATCAACCAGATGTTTTCCTGTTTCCCGAACTGGAAAACCATCGCCTGCGCCGGCTTTTTGCAGACGCTTTATGTCCTGCTGTGGTCCCTGATTCTGATCATTCCCGGAATCATTGCATCCTACTGCTATGCCATGACTCCCTATATTCTGGCGGAGCATCCCACACTGTCTGCCACCGAAGCCATTGAGCAGTCCAAGCTTCTGATGGAGGGCAACCGCTGGCGGCTGTTCTGCCTGGAATTCAGCTTTATTGGCTGGGGCATTCTGGCGACCTTGAGCTTTGGCATCGGATATCTGTGGCTCGTTCCTTATGAATCCGCAGCCCGGGCCGCGTTCTATCGGGAAATCTCCGCCACAGGGCGTTTCGTTTAACATATAGAAACTACGAAAAAACCGGGATGCAACCTATGGTTGACACATAAATGCGTCCATAAGTTGAATTTATCCCGATGGAGGAAAGCCCTATGAAGCTTGCGGTCCTGGCAGAAAATACAACGCTCCGGGAGGACTTGAAAAGTGAACACGGCCTGAGTCTGTACCTGGAGGCCTGCGGAAAGCGGATTTTGTTTGATGCCGGACAGACCGGTGCATTTGCAGACAATGCTGAAAAAATGGGAATCGGCCTGGAGAAAGTGGATCTTGCGATCCTGTCCCATGGACACTATGACCACGGCGGCGGCCTGTGCCGGTTCCTGGAGATCAATCATACCGCCCCCATCTATCTGAGCCGCCATGCCTTCGGTGCGCATTTCAATGGTACGGAGAAATACATCGGCCTGGACCCGTCCCTGCGGAACACTGACCGTTTGATCTTCACGGAGGATACCGTGACACTTTCGCCCGGTCTGACCCTCAGCGCTTGCCTTGATCGGGAGCCGGTATTCCCGGTGAAGTCCTTTGGCTTAAATATACGGCACAATGACCGTTTTTCTCCGGATTCCTTCCGGCATGAGCATTACCTGATCATCGAGGAAGCGGGAAAACGGTACTGCGTCAGCGGCTGCTCCCATCGGGGCGCGCTGAATCTGCTGCGCTGGTTTTCTCCCGATGTACTGATCGGCGGCTTCCACTTCATGAAGCTGGACCCGGAAGGGGAGGGGGCGGATGCCCTCCGGGATGCGGCAGAGGTGCTGCTTGCCCACCACGGGGACTATTACACCGGCCATTGTACCGGACAGCCCCAGTTTCGTTTTCTGAAGGAAATCCTGGGACAGCGGCTTTACAGCCTGTCCACCGGAGCTTGTTTTACCTTATAATCATGAAGTGCGCTGCCCGGCTCGGACAGCGCACATTTTTACAGATCATATTCAGCCAGGGAGGCATTTTCCGGGGAATAGCAGAAGTATTCCTCATTGGTCATATCCACAAAGAAGCTCCGTATTGTTCGGCAAACCGCTCCGTGGCAGACGACCAGGACGGTTTCCTCCGGATACCGCTGCTTCAGAGCGTACAGAGCAGCATACACCCTGGCAGCCAGATCCATCATGCTCTCACCCTTGGGATAACGGGTGCAGAACAGTCGCTTGTTGGCAAGAAATCCTGGATCGTTCCTGGGGGCGCCTTCATAGATGCCGTAGTCCTGCTCTCGGAATCGTTCCTCCGGTTCAATCGGGAGGCCCAGAAGCGCTGCGGAAGGCTGGGCAGTCTGCATGGCCCGGAGCATGGGCGATGATACGATCCGGGTAATGCCCCTGCCCTTCACCTTTTCCGCAAGAAGCTGTGCCTGGGCAAGTCCGGCATCCGTCAAAGGCAGTTCCGTGCTTCCGCAGACCCGGTTCTCCGCGTTCCAGGCGGTTTCGCCGTGACGGGCAACATACAGCTTCATATTCGAAGCCTCAGAATCCCAGATCCTGACCGACAATGATCATCTTGATCCGTCCGGCAGGCTTGGAATTGCGGGTAATCAGCAGCTGATTGCAGATGCAGGTTTCATTTTTGCAGTCACCGCAGGCACCGGTGACGGAGCAGGGATTGGGCAGACCGAACCGCTGGGCGTTCTGGGGCGCTGCGATGGTTCTGGTGCGGCGGACGGCTTCTTCCAGAGAATCCACCACCTTATTCATGCCGGCGATGACCAGAATGTTGGTGGGGCCGTAGATGATCATGCCGGTCCGGTTACCAACGCCGTCAATGTTCACCATCTGACCGTCCAGGCTCAGGGCGTTTGCGCCGGTGATGAACCAATCCGCGTTGAAGCAGGCACGCATGACGGCGGTCCGCTCCTGGGGCGTGGTGGTTTTGTCCCGGTTCAGTGCATTGAAGTTTCCGCTGTCCACAGCGTCGATCAGACCGATCTGCTGGGCAGACATGGCGCCGCCCCAGCCCACGGTGGACCCTTCCGGGATCAGCTGAAGGGCTTTTGCCAGGGCTTCTTCCTTGGTAGCACAGTACCATGCGTCAAAATGATGGCTGATCAGATTTTTTACCAGGGTGCTGCCGCGCTTGTCGTAGAACATTCTTGTTGCGTTTTCCATTGTGGTTCCTCCTTGTTACTTGGATGCACAGGCTTCCCGGCTTGCTTTGTCAATGGCTCTGTTCAGGCTGCCGGAACGGGTGCGAAGGGTCTTGACCAGCTCGTTGCCCTGCTCTGCCAGCTCTTTCACCTCGTTGTGGGCCAGCTGCTGCTTGAGCAGCGCGTGAATCAGACGGTTGCGCTCTTCTTTCCAGCAGAGGATTTTGTCCAGCAGGTCATCGGAAAAGAACTTATGCAAGGTGGATGTTTTCTGCTCTGCCTTTTTCAGAATGAAACGGATCTTGGAATCGATGGTAGGCTTATGGCCTTTTCGGGACTTAAGATAGTCTTCCCAAAGGCCTGCATGGCGCAGAATAGACTCGGTCCGGTCTTCCATGATGGCGTATTCGATGAACATGGCCTCCAGGTTGAATCCATTGGTCAATGCCTTGTTCAGCCGCTTGAACTGCTCCTTGTAGTTCTCGTATTTCAAGCGGTTTTCGTCCAGAATTGTTTCCATAAGTCTGCCCCTTTTCTGTATATTTTTCCAATTCCATGATACTCTTTCCCGGGTGAGTTGTCAATTGCGCACTTTCCGGATAAGGACAGAAAAACCGGCGCTGTGTCATGCAGCGCCGGTTTTGAGATTCATTTCCAGTGAGATAACGCTTGATTAAACGGAAGCCTTTTTCCTGCCGAAGAGCTTGCTGCGGAACAGCAGAACATTGATGACCACAAAGAATACGATCACGATGCCCAAAGTAAGATAAGGCTTTGTAGGAGCCATGGTGGCCAACAGTAGGATGGGGAAGCCGAAAACCATAGCCGGGAAATTCTGATACACCAGATTGTCGGAAACCGGGGTCTTGAAATCGCCGTCGATTTCCCGCAGGAGGATCACACCCGTACTTGCGGTTCCGGTCAGCATGCCGTACATGGCCAGAAACTGCTGCTCGGCATAGTCGGGGAACAGGGTATGGCTCACATAATGGACGTAGAGGTAGGTGACAACCATGCCCGCCACACCCAGGACCAGCAGCACGGCCCAGTATTTTCCGATGATGCTCATGCGGATGGCGGCGATGCCGGCTGTGACCATGATGTCGAAGAAGAAGTTGGTTGCCCGGGTCAGCAGGAAATTGTTGGTGTAGTGCCGGTGAATCAGATTCCGCTTCTGACAGAAATTCAGAACGGTTTTGAGCAGCGTACCGGCCATAACACCCAGCAGGAAGTTAAAGCCGTAGATGGTGGATTTCATTCCGGGAATCAGATTTCCCAGGGTCAGCATCAGAATGTAGGCAAGCAGATATGCAACCATAATGAAGGCCACCTGAATGGTGAACTTGTCGATGCTTTCCTGCATGGGGATCTCGTTTTCTCCCTCGACAGTTTCCTTGCTCTGACCGGAGCCCTTGTCCAGATTGATTTTACCCTTTCTGCGGAGAATGTTCAGATGGATGACACCGCCGATGCTGGCGACCAGGAAGCCCATGGCAGCCACAGTCAGACCGAAGCTCTTGCCGCCTACGAAGCCGTAATCCACTTCGTAGATGGTGCCGTAGTTCATGGCCTGACCGGTGCCCTGACCATAGCCCAGAGCCAGCAGAAGACCTGCAGCCTCCAGAAGGTCATCCATGAAGAATCCGGCGATGATGCAGATGATCATACCAACCAATGCCTGCAGCAGATAGGTGCCCACAGTGGTCAGTCCGGTATTGAAGATCTCCACGGTTCGTTCTTTGGACATCTTGCTCTCACTGGTTCGCAGAGCGGAAGCGGTAAAGCCCAGTGCCAGCATATGATAGGTCAGCAGCTCCAGATAATTGGTGCCGTTGTTGCCGAAAAACTGGGTGTCGAACATTTCCATGCCGGTGATTGCCTTATACACCGTGGAAACGGCCAGCAGGAGGCAGCCGCCCAGCACAGAGGTGGGAATCAGCGATTTCTGCAAAGCGGGAACGGAACGCTTGATCATATTACCCACCAGCAGGCTCAGCATCAGCACTGCCACGATATTGAAAAAGCCCCATGCACTATAATCCCAGGAATTTGCCATTTTTATCACCCGTTGTCATATTTTTGTATCTGTGGAAGAAATTCACATATTTCAGGGCATTGAAGCGTCTATCGCCCTTCAGCTGAAGAATCTGGTTGTCAGCGTAAATGTTGAGCTTGTTTTTTCCCAGCACAACAACAGCGCCAACGCTGTCAAAGCGGTATGCCTTACCATCAAGCTCAATCCGGTCACCGTAGAGGCAGACCCGGGCCTCCTTAGTCAGAAGCTCCTTGTATTTGTAGGGATGAACCTTCTGAAGCATCACCGTCTCCTGATATACAGGAGCGTCCATCAGCGCCATCAGATCGGTGCTGTTGATATAATCATTCTGCCAGTCATACCAGTCCGCCACAAAACGGTGGGGGAATTCAAAGTCCACGCCCTCCAGCTCTTTGGTATCCAGATGCCGGATGGTTCTGCCGCATTTTTTGCAGTGGATCAGATCGCCGTTGCTTTCAAAGGTGGTCAGACCGCACCAGGGGCAAACATACATGGCCCGCTCCAGAAACTCCGCGTTTTTCGGATGGGGATACCTGCCGCTGACCCTACCTTCGTCCACATACAGAGCGTCCTGAATGAGGGCAAACAGCTGGCTGGGGGAAAGCTCACCGTATTCCTCCGGCTCGATGACCCGGCTGACATAGCTTCGCATACCGCCCTTTCGAACCACATCGCTCCACCGGGGCTGAACGCCGTAGCCGCCCTCAATACGGAACACCGCGATGGGCAGTCCCAGCTTTTTTGCCAGAGAGGCGATGGAGGGGCTCATGGAGACCGTTCTGCCGTGGAAGGTGCGGTTTCCTTCAGGTGCCAGACAAATGGTGCCGCCCTCCCGGGCAACTTTAATGCAGTTTTTGACAGCCTGAATATCCGTGGTCTGCTTTTTGATGGGAATGGGCTCCACCAGCCATCGGATCAGATTGGATACCCAGCCCATGGAGAAAATATCCTCCGTGGCCAGATAGTAGACCGGCTTACGGAAGGTGAGTCCCACGAAGAACTGGTCGAAGCCGGTCTGATGATTCATTACGATCAGATAGGACCGATCTCCCTGTTCCCGGAAGGGTTCGATGCGGATGCCGTATTTCCAGCGGACATAGGGACCGAAAAAGGGACGGATCAGACTGACAATGAACTGATGCCGTGGCTTAAGCCACTGTTTTTTCTTGTCCATAGGTATTTCCTCTGTTTCTCATTTTCTAACGATGTATATCTTACAACAGAAAAGGTAAGATTTCCAGTGAATTATTCATAAGATTTGGATAAGTGATGAATTTTTTGCGTTTTACTGAATTATATCCGGAACACAGGGAATCCGTTTTTGCTTTTTGAACAAAGAAAAGGCTCTGAAAAGCCGCCTGTTTTCGACAGCCTTTCAGAGCCGGGGAAGTGTGTGGGTCAGAATTTACCGCTCCGTCCCGAGCCGCCACCGCCGCTGCGGGAGCCGGAGGAACCGGAGGAGGTCTGCTTGGGGATCTTTCGGACGACCCGGCTTCTGCGCAGGAACAGATCTGTTCTGCCTTTCAGCTTCAGACCGCCGTCTGTAATGTAGTGGGATGCTTCCCGTTTGCTGTGTACATTGCGCATCTGGGCCCAGAAAATACCCGTAACCACTGCGCTGATAATCACCGCAATGAAAATAAAGATTCCAGCCATTTCCATGGGACTCTCCCTTACCGGATCTCCCTGAGCGGCCAGGGACAGATATTCCTCACTGGTTTCCAGGTAATCCAGAAAACCGCCGAACCAGTCATCGTTTCTGAAATTGTCCAGAAACACCGTTTCCAGCTGCTCCTGTCCGTAGTCGTTGAAGGCGTATTCCGCCTGTCCGTAGAAGAACATGGCATAGTCCCGGTCAGCCATACTCAGCATCAGGATCATACCGTCCCGCCCGGGGCCGTAGCCCAGCTCGTTGTCGTGATAGGTTCGCCATGCTGCCTCAAATATGTCATAGCCGAAGCCGTAAGCTGTGAAATCCGGGACAGTCATGATGTAAATGCCGCAGCTGTATTCGTTGGAGATCTGTGAAGCAAGGGTGTTCAGCGCCTCATTCTCCTCCTGGGTCAGCAGATTGGCCCGGTCTAAGATATGGGCATCGTTCCTCCATTCCCCTGTGGCGAAAACGGAAAATGTCAGACTGAGAATCAGAAGAAGAATGAGGGTTATCTTCAATAGCTGTCTTTTCATGCAATCCCTCCTTATCCTGCGATGATCTGCGCCAGCAGATAGCCCAAAGCGCTCAGCGGAATTGCAAGGGATGCGAACATGGCAGCCACCTTGCCCATGCTGACAGGCAGATTGCCGGCCACACGGCCGGTCTGGCCATTGATGGCAAACAGATGGATCTTGTCATTCCATTTCACATTCAGCAGCCAGACCGGAAGCATGGCATAGTGAACCTTGCCTCTGCGCAGCTTGATATTGCTGGAGCGGGGTTCCACGATATCGTACCCAATCACGGTATTCCTCAGTGCATTCTGCAGGGACTGTACACATCGCTCATCCGCGTGATGGTTGCACTGTTCTATGGATACATCGAATTTGTCCGCCAGAAAACCTGGCAGATAGGCAGTAGAGAAGGGCTGAAGCTGCTGGTAATTGAAGGGCTCAATAGAGTCCATATACTCATCCGGCATTTTTGTGGAGGCGTCCACAGGAACCTTTTCAAAGGACAGACTGCCGCTGCGCTCCACCAGATAGTGATCGGTTTCGGTGATTTCGTCATCGCCACGGCGGTAGGTACGGATACGCTTGCCGGTGAAAACCATATTGCCATAGGCTTCGCCGTCGTAAAGCCAGAAGGGAACATATACGCCCTGGATTTTCTCAATGGTATTGGTGTCCAGGAAGGTCTGGGGCAGGAAAAGCTTTCCCTTGTAATGGTTCTTCAGAGCGGCGATGGCAGATTTTTTGTCCAGCTGGAAGGGAATCACATAATCCGGCTTCAGGGCTCCGGAAAACTGCCCGGGTATCACGGTGGGGTTGCCGCAGTAGGGACAGGAGGACGCGGCGGTGGTTTCGTCACAGATCAGCTCCGCGGTACAGCTGGGACAGGTGTAGGTGCGCATCGCAGCTCCATCGGGCCCCCAGCTTTCTTCAATCTGGGACGAATCCCAGGGGTCCTCCTCCGAAATCGGATTCTGACGGGCCTCTTCCATTGCTTCCGCCGCCTGTTTTTCCTTTTCAGAATAATACTGCTCGACGGTTTCCAGGTCAAAGCTGCTGCCACAGAACTGGCATTCCAGCTTGTCCGTTCCGGCGGCATATTGCAGGGGAGCGGTACAGGCAGGACACTGGTAATTGGTGGTTTGCACTGCCAAAGGAAATCACTCCTTTCGGTTTATCAGGTCGGGAGATCAGACCAGATCGCCTGCGTCGAAGGGATCGCCGCACTCCGGGCAGAACCGGGGGGCCTTGGTGGGGTCGGCAGGCTGCCAGCCGCACTTGTCACACCGGTACTGGGGAACACCGGCAGGCTTCTTCGCGCCACACTCCGGACAGAACTTTCCCTTGTTCACGGCACCGCAGGCACACTTCCAGCCTTCGTTTTCAGGCTTCTTCGCACCGCACTCAGGGCAGAATTTTCCGGTGGCAGTTGCGCCGCAGGCACATTTCCAGCCAGCGGCAGGCTCCGGCTTTCTGGAACCGCATTCGGGGCAGAACTTTCCGGTTACGGTTGCGCCGCAGGTGCATTTCCAGCCGTTGGCAGCGGAGGGAGCAGGGGACTGCTGGGCCATCTGGTACAGGGCGCTTGCGTTGACACCGCCTGCCTGCTGGGCAAAGCCCATGCCCATGAAACCGGTCATGGAGCCTGCGGTATTGGAAGCGGCGGCACGCATGGCATCGCCCTGGGCAGCCACGGTGAATCCGGCGGCAAGGCCTGCGTTGGACAGGGAAGCGCCCTTCTGCAGCTCCTTGATCATCTTTGCGTCCTCCTCGGAGGCGCTGACGCTGGAGATGCCGAAGGTGACGATCTCGATGCCCTTCTGGGCCTTCCATTTTTTGCTCAGCACGTCATTCAGCGCGTCGGCAATCTCCATGGTGTGGCCGGGCAGAGCGCTGTAGCGGATGCCCATCTCGCTGATCCGGGCAAAGGCAGGCCCCAGAGCGGTGAGCAGCTCGGACTTGAGCTGGCTGTCGATCTGATCCCGGGTAAAATCAGAGGAAACATTGCTGCACACATTTTTGTAGAACAGCATGGGATCACAGATCCGGTAGGAGTATTCACCGAAGCAGCGGATGGAGATGTCCGTGTCCAGACCGATGTTCCGGTCCACCACCCGGAAGGGAACCGGATTGGGGGTGCCATACTTGTTGCCCAGGATCTCCTTGGTGTTGAAGTAGTATACACGCTGATCCTTGCCGGCATCGCCGCCGAAGCCAAAGCGCCGGCCCAGGGCGGAGAAGGAATCCAGGATGCTGTCCCCCAGATTTCCGGTGAAAACGGAGGGCTCAGAAGATGCGTCATAAGTAAATTCGCCGGGTTCAGCGGTGAATTCCGCAATCCGGCCCTGATCCACGATCATCATGCACTGACCATCAGCCACCGCTATGACGGAGCCGTTGGAAATCACGTTGTCATTTCCCTTGGTGTTGGAGGAACGGCGGTCAGTACGCTTCCGACCCTTGGTTACCAGCACGTCGCTGGGCATGGAGTCACAATAGAAATACTCCTTCCACTGGTCTGCAAGGATACCTCCCACAGATCCGATTGCGGCTTTTATAAGTCCCATAGTAATATACTCCTTTCTGTTTCAAAGGCTTGAAGGGCCTGTAATTCTGAAACTATGCGAAAAAGATCGCATGTTCATTATATCATGGATATATTTCAATTGCAACTGTAACAAAATAACGCAGCCGCTGTTTTGTTCCATCGGGCAATTTTCACAGGAAATGAAAGATTGGAGGAAATATGTTGCAAATCTGCCGTCAATTGGGCTATAATAAATCTGCAAAAAAACTTAAAAATCGGAGGAAAACGATTATGCCCAAGACTGTGCAGGACATTATGAACCTGATCCGGGAGCAGGGAATCCAGATGGTGGATTTCAAGATGGTTGACATCGCCGGTCGGTTCCGTCATGTGACCATTCCCGCCAACCATTTCAATGAGGATACCTTGAAGAACGGCATCGGCTTTGACGCCTCCAACTACGGCTATGCTGTGGTGGAAAAGAGCGACATGGTGTTCATTCCCGACCCCGATACCGCGGTCATTGATCCCTTCTGCTCTATCCCCACCCTGTCCATGACCGGCAATGCCATGATCATCGACCATCCCGAGAATCGCCCCCTGGCCCAGTATCCCCGGAACATCGTCAAGGCAGCGGAGGATTATATGCGCTCCACCGGAGTGGCTGATACTATGCTGATTCTGCCGGAATTTGAGTTCTATCTGTTTGATAATGTTGCATGGCAGGTCAGCCCCAATGCCATCGGCATGACCGTGGATGCGGACCAGGCCCACTGGAACAGCGCTGTCCAGGGCATGGGCAACATCGTGGCCAAGCAGAAGAACTATCACATCGCCAAGCCCTTCGACCCCACCTATGAGGCCCGAAGCGAGATGGTTCTGGAGATGGAGAAGGCCGGCATTGTGGTCAAGTACCATCATCCCGAGGTTGGCGCAGCCGGTCAGTTCGAGATCGAGCCCCAGCTGGGCGTCATGTCCCAGATGGCAGACGCTTCCATGATGATCAAGTATATCATCCAGAATGTGGCCAGAAAGTATAATCTGTCCGCTACCTTCATGCCCAAGCCTGTTTACGGCGAGGCAGGCAGCGGTATGCACGTTCATATGCTCCTGCTGAAGGACGGCGAGCCCGTATTCTCCGATGACAACGGCTATTCCCACCTGAGCGAAACTGCCCACTACTTCATGGGCGGCCTGCTCAAGCACATCGCTTCCCTGTGCGCCATTACCAACCCCAGCACCAACTCCTTCAAGCGTCTGGTGCCCGGCTTTGAGGCTCCTGTCACTGTGGGCTACGCCACCTCTAACCGTTCCGCGGTCATCCGGATTCCTGCCTACGCAAAGACCCCCAAGCTCCGCCGTTTTGAGCTGCGGAACCCCGACGCTACCTGCAATCCCTATTTCTGCTACGCCGCGATTCTGATGGCAGGCCTGGACGGCATCAAGAATAAGATCGATCCCCATGCCAACGGCTGGGGCCCCTACGATATGAACCTGTTCGAGCTGCCCGAGGAGGAGAAGGCCAAGCTGAAGGGTCTGCCCACCTCTCTGGAGCAGGCGCTGGACGCTCTGGAAGCCGACCATGACTACCTGACCGCAGGCGGCGTGTTCCCTGAGGAGCTGCTGAAGAATCTGATCAAGACCAAGCGCGCGGAGTGCGCACGGATGAACGCCATTCCTCATCCTGCTGAGTTTGAGCAGTACTATAACCTGTAATTTCTTCCTGTTCATTGCCCGGTGCAGTCCAGCACCGGGCAATGTCTATCGCTGACAATGAGACAATCCTGTTGGAAATATACCGACGGATCTTCGATACTGTCCGGCGTATTTATTAAGAATTTATAAGATTGTATGAAATAGATGGGAATCTCTTGAAAAGAATCGTTTCATGTGATACTATTTCTTGTGTCGGAATCCCTCCGATGGAAGAATAATGAAACCTTTATGAATGAGGATATGAATATGAAACTGCTTACCGTTACGGTACCCTGCTATAACTCCGAAGCCTATATGGAAAAGTGCATTGATAGCCTCCTTACCGGCGGCGACCGGGTGGAGATCATTGTCATCGATGACGGCTCCAAGGATTCTACCGGCGCCATCGGCGACCGCTACGCTGCCCAGTATCCCGATATTGTCCGGGTGATCCACCAGGAAAACGGCGGTCACGGCGAGGGCATCAACCAGGGCCTGAAGCACGCTACCGGCAAATATTTCAAGGTTGTGGACAGCGATGACGAGGTGTCCGGCCAGTTTGTCGCTTTCCTGGATGCCCTGGAATCCTGCGACCGGGCAGGCGGTGTGGACCTGTTTGTTACCAACTATTATTACGTCCATACTGACGGCATCGGCGACCGCTCCATCAATTACTCCAATGTGCTGCCCCAGAACCGGATTTTTGGTTGGAGCGACACCAAGCGCTTCCGGCTGCACCAGATGCTGACCATTCACTCCTGCACCTTCCGCACCGAGGCCATGCGCCGCTGCGGCACCCAGCTGCCGAAGAAGGTGTTCTATGAGGATAATCTGATGGTCTGCCGGACCCTGCCCTATGTGGATAAGATGTTCTACATGGACATCGACCTGTACCGCTATACCATCGGCCGTGAGGGCCAGTCCGTTCAGGACGATGTGTCCCGCCGCCGTTATACCCACCATCTGCAGATCGCGGAAATGGCATTCAAGTCCGTTGATCTGAACCAGGTCAGCAACAAGCAGAAGAAGGCCTACATGAAGCATGAGCTGTTCATGCTCTTCGGCATCGCCACCATCTTCTCCCGTCTGAACAAGAATGAGGAAGCGGATGCTGCCCTGGAGCAGATGTGGAAGAACTGCCGTGCCCATGACGAAGCCTGGGCAGACTTCTTCCGCAAGCGTACTGTTCTGACCGTTGCCAATGCTCCCGGAAAGGCCGGCCAGACCATTACCTCCGTTGTCTACAAAGCAGCCAACAAGGTTGTTCGTTTCAATTAAGGAATGAGGTTGCATCCCGAGGGGATTTATGCTACAATACTGAAAAAGTTTCCCGAAAGGATGAATGACGGATGAAGATTCAGGAGTCTGCTGAAAATTATCTGGAAACGATCCTGATGCTCCAGCAGCGCAAGGGTTCGGTTCGCTCCATTGACATTGCCAACGAGCTGGAGTTTTCCAAGCCCAGTGTCAGTGTTGCCATGAAGAATCTGCGGCTCAATGGCTATATTGAAATGGATTCCAGCGGCGAAATCCGCCTTCTGGAGCCCGGTCTTGAGATTGCCCGGCAGATTCTGGAGAAGCATAACCTGATTACCAAGTTTCTGATGGCCCTGGGTGTTTCCCCGGAAACCGCTGCGGAGGATGCCTGCCGCATGGAGCACGTAATCAGCGACGAGAGCTTTGAAGCAATCAGACGCCACGCGGAAAAATATATCTGATCCACCCGGAGCCGCCTGCAAAGGCGGCTCTTTTTTGCAATTTTTGATGGTTGCGATTGCAATTATCGGACAGCTGTGCTACAATAGCCCCATCTTTCAAACTACGGAGGAAACCGGAATGGATATTCAGAAAGTGAATCAGATTTTTGCGGATACCGCCTATGTCCGCATGGGCGGCACAGAGGAAGAACGCAAGTGTGCTGAGTATCTGGCATCTGTCTGCGAAGGCTTCGGATGCAAGGCAGAGCTGCAGCCCTTTGATGTGGATATGGCAACCATTCGTAAGGCTGTGCTGGTGGTGGACGGTGTGGAGATTCCCTGCAAGGGCTATTTCTGCGCAGGCTCCGCCACGGTGGAGGCACCCTTCTATTACCTGAGCAGTACCGATCCCTACAGCCTGTCCCAGATCCGGGGCAAGATCGTTATGATCGATGGCTACATGGGCACCTGGCGGTATCCTGACCTGCTGGATAACGGCGCTGTTGGCTTCATCACCTATGACGGCAATGTGAATTACACCGACCGGGACATTGACCAGCGGGAACTTCGGAGCTACGTCAGCAAGGGCAACAAGCTCCCCGGCGTGAATATCAACGTCAAGGATGCGGTAGAACTGGTCCGCGGCCATGCCAAGACCGCAAAAATCATTCTGGAGCAGGATGAGTATACCGGCCAGAGCCATAACGTGGTGCTGGAGCTGCCCGGCGAAGTGGATGAGTACATCACCCTCACCGCCCACTATGATTCCACCTCTTTGAGCCAGGGTGCCTACGACAATATGTCCGGCTCTGTTGGCATCATGGCAATCGCAGAGTATTTCACCACCCATCCCCACCGCCGGGGTATCCGCATGATCCTCTGCGGCAGCGAGGAGCGTGGCCTTCTGGGCTCCAAGGCCTATGTGGCCCAGCATCCGGAGGAGGTAGAAAAGACGGTTCTGAACATCAATCTGGATATGATCGGCTCCGTCATGGGCAAATTCATCAGCTGTGTCACCGGCGAGGAGAAGCTGTGCCACTATCTGGAGTATTTCGGCTCCGAGATGGGCTTCCCCATTTCCTCCCGGCAGGATGTTTATTCCTCCGATTCCAGCCCCTTTGCTGATGCCGGAGTCCCTGCCATCAGCTTCGCCCGTCTGAGTCCGCCCCCCACGGGAACCATTCACAACAGCTACGACACCAGCGCCCTGCTCAGCGCCGACCAGATGCTGCTGGACATCCGCTTCATCTGTGCCTTTGCTGACCGGATGGCCAATGCGGTTCGTATGCCGGTGAAGCGTGAAATCCCCGACAACATGAAGGAGCGCCTGGATGAATACCTGGGCAGAAAGCGCCCCAAGAACTGATCCCCAAGGCGCACCGTCAAAGGCGGTGCGCCTTTTGACCCCAATATCCTGAAAAAGGAGTGTATCTATGGAATATGTGATTTCCTTTCTGGAAGGTGTGATCACCTTCATTTCCCCCTGTCTGCTGCCCATGCTTCCGATTTACATCAGCTATTTCGCAGGCGGCACCAATCGTACCACCGGCAAAACCCTGCGCTGTGCCCTGGGCTTTGTGCTGGGCTTTACCATTGTGTTTATGGCAATGGGAGCTTTGGCAGGCACCCTGGGCGGATTCCTGGCCCGATACCAGTTCTGGGTAAACCTGGTCTGCGGCCTTGTGATCATTGTATTTGGCCTGAATTATCTGGGCATTCTGAAGCTGAATCTGTTCAAAGGCATGACCTCCGGCATCAGCACCGGGAACATGACCTTTTTCTCGGCTCTGGTATTCGGCCTGGTCTTTTCCCTGGGCTGGACGCCCTGTGTGGGAACCTTTTTGGGTACGGCGCTGATGATGGCCTCGGGGCAGGGAAGCGCGCTGATTGGCATGGGGATGCTGCTTTGCTACTCCCTGGGCCTGGGCATTCCCTTTCTCATCAGCGCGGTGCTGATTGACCAGCTGAAAAATGCCTTTTCCTTCATCAAGACCCATTATGAAATCATCAACCGGATTTGCGGCATTCTGCTTGTTGGGGTGGGTATTCTGATGGCCACCGGAATGCTGAACCGGATTCTGAATTTTTTGCGTTAAGGAGGTTCCTATGAACAAAGCAACCTACAATCTGATCGTGACCATTCTCGTTCTCATCATCGTCATCGGCGGCGGCACCCTGCTCTATAACAGCCTCCAGGACCGGGTATCCCTGTCCACACCGGAAACCACCGTGCCCTCCTCGGAGCAGCCCGATGAATCCGTGACCGCACCTCTGAACCCGGCTCCGGATTTTACTGTCATCGATTCCTCCGAAGGCGTATGGAAGCTGTCTGACTTCCTGGGCAAGCCTGTGTTGCTGAATTTCTGGTCCAGCAACTGTCCGCCCTGCAAGGCCGAGATGCCTTTGCTTCAGAAAGCCTGGGAGACATATGGTGACCAGATTCAGTTTATGATCGTGAATCTTACCGACGGCTATAATGATACCTTTGCCAGTGCCATGAAGGTGATTGAGGAGAACCAGTATACCTTCCCCGTATTCTTCGACACGGACAGCCAGGGTGCCATTGCCTACAGCATTTACTCCATCCCCATGACCTTCTTCATTGATGAAAACGGCGGAATTGTGGGAGAGCATCTGGGAATGCTCAATGAACAGACCCTGGAATCCGGTATTCAGAGCATTCTGCCGGATTGACAAATCCCGATTATAAAGGTACAATAATCCTATTATTTTTCGAATAACACTATGAGGTGATATCTATGGACAACAAACTCCGTACCGAAACGCTGTGCATTCAGGCTGGCTACAGCCCCAAGAGCGGTGAACCCCGTCAGATCCCCATTTACCAGAGCACTACCTTTAAGTACGCTACCTCTGAGGATATGGGCAAGCTGTTCGACCTGGAGGCAGAGGGTTATTTCTACTCCCGTCTGCAGAACCCCACCTGTGACGCTGTAGCGGCGAAGATTGCCGCGCTGGAGGGTGGTACTGCCGCTATGCTGACCTCCTCCGGTCAGGCCGCCACCTTTATGGCGGTGTTCAACATTGCCGGTGCCGGTGACCACATCGTTGCCAGTTCTGCCATCTACGGCGGCAGCTTCAACCTGTTCAACGTGACCATGCGCCGCATGGGCATTGATTTCACCTTCGTAGACCCCGACTGCACCGAGGAGGAGCTGAACGCGGCCTTCCAGCCCAACACCAAGGCTCTGTTCGGCGAAACCATCGCCAACCCTGCCCTGAATGTGCTGGACATTGAGAAGTTTGCCAGAGTCGCCCACGCCCACGGCGTGCCTCTGATCGTGGATAACACCTTTGCCACTCCTGTCAACTGCCGGCCCTTCGAGTGGGGCGCGGATATTGTGACCCACTCCACCACCAAGTACATGGACGGTCACGCCTCCGCTGTGGGCGGCTGTATCGTGGACAGCGGCAAATTTGACTGGACCCGTTATCCCGATAAGTTCCCCGGCCTGTGCACCCCCGACGACAGCTACCACGGTGTCACCTATACCGAGCGGTTCGGTCTGGCCGGTGCCTTCATCACCAAGTGTACCGCTCAGCTTATGCGTGACTTTGGCTGCTGCCAGTCCCCCCAGACTGCCTACATTCTGAACCTGGGCCTGGAGAGCCTGCCCTTCCGCATGAAGCAGCACTGCTCCAACGCACAGATCATCGCAAAGTATCTGTCCGAGCATGAAAAGGTGGCCTGGGTCAAGTACTGCGGCCTGGAGGGCGACAAGTATTACGACCTGGCTCAGAAATATATGCCCAATGGCTCCTGCGGTGTCATCTCCTTTGGTCTGAAGGGCGGCAGAAAGGCTGCGGAAACCTTCATGAAGCACCTGCGCCTGGGTTCCATCGAAACCCATGTGGCTGACTCCCGTACCTGCTGCCTCCATCCTGCCTCCGCAACCCACCGCCAGATGACCGACGAGCAGCTGGATGCCGCCGGCGTGGGCGCAGACCTGATCCGTCTGAGCTGCGGTCTGGAGAATGTTCAGGATCTGCTGGAGGATCTGGCACAGGCCATCGAAAACGTTTAACAGAAGGAGGGAGCGCTCTTGCCCATCCAAATTCCCAACGACCTGCCTGCGGCCGGAACGCTAAAAAAAGAGAATATTTTCGTCATGACCCAGACCCGGGCAGAGTCTCAGCACATCCGTCCTCTGGAGATCATTCTTCTGAATCTGATGCCCACCAAGATCGCCACGGAGACCCAGCTTTCCCGGCTTCTGGGCAATACCCCCCTGCAGGTCAATCTGGAACTGATGACCATGAGTACCCACCAGTCCAAGAATGTGTCCCAGGAGCATCTGCTGACCTTCTACAAGACCTTTGAGGACATCAAGGATCGGAAATTTGACGGCATGGTGATCACCGGAGCCCCCGTGGAGCTGATGCCCTTTGAGGATGTGGACTACTGGCCCGAGCTGTGCCAGATCATGGAGTGGAGCAAAACCCACGTCCATTCCGTGTTCCACATCTGCTGGGGCGCCCAGGCAGGACTGTATTACCATTACGGCATTCAGAAGCACAAGCTGGGCAAGAAGCTCTTCGGCGTGTTCCCCCATAAGGCGGACTACAAGCGCGCAATCCTGCTCCGGGGCTTCGATGACGAATTCTGGGCTCCCCACTCCCGACATACCACCATCATGCGTGAGGACATTGCCTCCGTTCCGGAGCTGAAGATCCTGGCCTCCTCGGAACAGGCAGGCGTTTACATCGTCATGAACAAGGAAGGCCGCCAGATTTTCGTCACCGGTCATTCTGAGTACGACCCGGAAACCCTGAAAACCGAGTATTTCCGGGACAAGAACCAGGGCCTGCCCATCGACGTGCCGGAGAATTACTTCCCCGATGACAATGACAGGGAAGACCCCGTCGTCCGGTGGAGAGGTCACGCGAACCTGCTGTTCTCCAACTGGCTGAACTATTTTGTCTACCAGTCCACGCCTTACGATATTATGAACGTGGGAGATCCTGAATTTGTCACTGAATAAGGAAACGGACCACCCCAGCCGGGGTGGTCCAATATGATTATTCCGCTTTTTTCCGTGTGAAGTAGGCAATGGACAAAGCGATCACCAGCAGGAACCAGAAAAATGCCAGCATCACCTGATAGAAGAACAGCCCAAATCCCGAGCCTAAACCGGATGCCAGTCCGTTCATCTTCGAAGACCAGTTCAGTACGGAAATCTGTGTTACGGTGCCCACCGCAGCGCAAATACCAATAGGCAGGGGAGGGGTTCCTTTTCTCACAAGGGAAATTGCGTAAATCAGATGAACGGTCAGCATCAGTCCGCCCACCCATAAGATCACATCCGGATAATCATCCAGCGTAAAACAGGCAGTGCTGAGCAGAAAACCATGCACGATCAGAGTGTGGGGATAACGAATACCGGAATCGAACCATCGTTTCATGAGCCTTGCCCCCTTTCGCTGCTATTGTATCACAGCACAGGCGTGCGGACAATACCACCGAAAGATTCTTAAGAATTCTTCAGAGTTCTCCGGAGTTTGCCACTTACTAAAAAACGGCCCCGGAGAAATCCGAACTTTTGCGGTTGGAAAGTCCTCGATAAAACCAATACAGGCAGCAAAAACACCCAAAGTCAGGTCAAGACTTCGGGTGTTTTTCCATAATTTTTTAGTACCTACATCAGAAGACCTGAACTGCGGATTTCAGCGCCCGCAGGTCTCCACGGGAGAAGAGCTTGTTC
>JAFVWL010000147.1 GCA_017501695.1 Oscillospiraceae bacterium | reverse complement strand
GTGAAGCTCAGCATCTTTTTCTTGGACATTACCAACACCATCCTTTGGTGTAATTATACATGTCCTATTGTCCAATAAACTTCACACTTCGCAACATCTGGTATCGTGCTGATTAAAGCCGATAACCACAACTACAATTTACCGCTTACAATACACCCGGTATTTGGGATCCGGGGGTTCCGGGGTGTTCTCAGCGAAAAGCCCGTACAGGGCATCGCACCGGTCCTCGATGGCCTGGTAGGGATGGCCCCGTTTTTCTCCCAGGTTGGGCAGGTCTGCCGATTCCCGGGCAAGCTTCAGGATTTCCCGGCCCCGGTCATTGAAGGCCAGCACCCGGGCCCAGGGGGCAGGGGAGTCCAGCTCCGCAGCCGTCAGCCCCAGAAAGGCACACAGGATCATCCGGTCGATTCGGGTCCGGGTGTACCGCTTGGATTTCACAGCTTCCGCTACCGCGTCCAGGGAAGCTTCCTGCCGGGCGGCATGCATCAGCTTCCGCCACAGCCCCTCGGAGCCGAAGGGCAGCGCTTCAAATTCTTCGTCGCGCATGGTCCGCAGCCGGGCCAATACCGCCCGCTCTCCGGCTTTCAGGGTATGCAGAGACGCACCCCGGAAACAATCCGCTGCTTCCTTCGGAACAAACTGTGCCCACTCCTTGCCTTCCACCATCAGGCGGCGTACTGCTGTGGCGGAAGGATTATCCAAATCCGCTGCTGTGTTGTGGTAATCTCCTGCCCGATGAATGGGCCAGGGCTCTATGCAGGAACCCTGTGCCAGGATCGCCTTGCAGTATTCCACCGCCAGAATGTTGTTGGGGGAAGCCAGAACAGCCCCGTCCAAACCCATAGCTTCCAGCGCCCGCTGCCGGGCCGCCGGGAAGGAAAGCCTCAGGTCCAGCGCCTGCCGGAGGGCTTCGGAAAATTCCGGTGACAGCAGCGCCTTTGCCAGAGTCAGCAGTACTTCCTCATTCGCTGTTTCCGCGCCAAAGCACAGCCGGTGACAGAAAGGGGAGAGGAGCCGGATTCCTTCGGCGGCAAACCCTTCCGCTGAAGACAGGGCTGCGGTCACCGGAAGCTCCAGCACCAGATCCGCACCACACATCACTGCGCCTTCTGCCCGCTTGGTCTTGTCTATAATGGCGGGCATACCCCGTTGAACAAAATTGCCGCTCATTAGGCATACGATGCCGGTTTCGTTCCCGCCCTTAGCCCGAATCAGCTCCAATTGCTTCAGATGCCCCCGGTGCAGGGGGTTGTATTCACAGATCACACCGGTAATACGCAAAAAAATCACACCTTTTCACAAAAAAGTTCCGTTGAGGACTTGAGAATTTTGATGATTTGGTATAAAATAAACTTAGCTATGGTTATCTTACCACATTATCCCCAAAATGACAATTTATTTAGGAGGAGATTCCAATGAACATTCTTATCATCAATGCCGGCAGCTCCAGTCTGAAGTACCAGCTCATGGACCCCGATACCGGTGTCGTCAGCGCCAAGGGCCTGTGTGAGCGTATCGGCATTGACGGCCGCCTGAACCACAGCGCCAACGGCAAGAAGGTTGTCAAGGACATTCCCATGCCCACCCATTCCGAGGCCATTACCGCCACCCTGAACATCCTGGTCGACCCCGTTGACGGTGTCATCAAGTCCACCGATGAGATCGACGCTGTCGGTCACCGCGTTCTGCACGGCGGCATGGAGTTCTTCGCTTCCTGCATCATCGACGACGCTGTCATCGCCGCCATCGAGAAGTGCATCCCCCTGGGCCCCCTGCATAACCCCGCTAACCTGATGGGCATCCGTGCTTGCCAGGCTGTTATGCCCACCACGCCCCAGGTCGCCGTGTTCGACACCGCTTTCCACATGACCATGCCTCCCAAGGCTTACCGTTACGCCATCCCCACCGAGTATTACAAGAACGATTCCATCCGCCGCTACGGCTTCCATGGCACCTCCCACAAGTACGTCACCAAGCGGGCCATCGAGCTCATGGGCACCAAGGACATCAAGATCGTCAACTGCCACCTGGGCAACGGTTCCTCTCTGTCCGCTGTGAAGGACGGCAAGTGCCAGGATACCTCCATGGGCCTGACTCCTCTGGCCGGTGTCCCCATGGGCACCCGTTCCGGCGACCTGGATGCCGCTGTGGTCCAGTTCATCATGAACAAGTACGGTATGAGCGCTGACGAGTGCCTGAATATGCTGAACAAGAAGTCCGGTGTCCTGGCCGTTTCCGGCGTGTCCTCCGACTTCCGTGACATCGAAGAGAATGCCAACGCCGGCAACGCCGACTGCGAGCTGGCTCTGGAGAAGTTCGCCTACGAGGTCCGCAAGTATATCGGCTCCTACGCCGCTGCTCTGGGCGGTCTGGATGTGCTGGTCTTCACTGCCGGCGTGGGTGAGAACTCCGCCACCATGCGCGCCCGCATCTGCCAGGATCTGGAATACCTGGGCGTGAAGATCGACGCTGAGAAGAACAATACCCGTGGTAAGGAAGCCATCATCTCCGCCGATGACTCCAAGGTCACCGTGTGGGTCATCCCCACTAACGAAGAGCTGATGATCGCTCAGGACACTGCCGAGCTGGTCAAGGCTGCCAACTAAGTTGTTTCCGCAAGAGCCGCCGCACCCGCGGCGGCTCATTTCAATTTGAAATTACGATGAATTGTAGTTTACAGTTATATACGTCATTGCGAGGCCCGAAGGGCCGTGGCAATCCCGTATGGCGACGCAGCACCTATCGTTGTTGAAAATATAGCGTAGTTCCGGGAAAAAGAACGGATTTCTTCTGGCGAAAGATTCCGGTAACCTGAAGGGGATTGCCACGCCAGTGTGCGCACTGGCTCGCAATGACGTGGTTCTTTTCGGTGCGGCAATTACGCTAAACTACAATTTACTGAAATAAGGAGAATCACTATGACTTCCGCAACTGATCGTTTTCTGAAATATATCACCTTTGACACCAAGTCCGACGAGGCTTCCGAAACCTGCCCCTCCACTGCCAAGCAGAAGCTCCTGGGCCAGGCTCTGGTGGATGAAATGCTGGCCATGGGCATCACCGATGCCCACATGGACGAGCATGGCTACGTCTACGGCACCGTTCCCGGTGATCCCCGGCTGCCTACCATCGGCCTCATTGCCCATATGGACACCTCTCCCGATGCCTCCGGTTCCAATGTGCAGGCCCGGGTAGTGGAATACAACGGCGGCGATGTATGTCTGAATGAGGAACTGGATATCTGGCTCCGGGAAAAGGATTATCCCGCCCTGAAAAACCATGTGGGCAAGCATCTGATCGTCACCGATGGCACCACCCTCCTGGGTGCTGATGATAAGGCAGGCGTGGCGGAGATCATGGCCGCAGCGGAATTCCTGATGACTACCCGGATGTCCCATGCTACCTTAAAAATCGGCTTTACCCCCGACGAGGAAATTGGCCGGGGCGCGGATCTGTTCAATGTTCAGGGCTTCGGCGCGGACTATGCCTACACCGTGGACGGCGGCCCCATAGGGGAAATGGAGTATGAGAATTTCAACGGCGCCGGTGCTATGGTGGAATTCTTTGGCCGGAACATCCATCCTGGCTCTGCCAAGGATAAGATGATCAACTCCCAGCTCATCGCCATGGAATTCAATGGCTTGCTTCCTGTCCACCAGCGGCCGGACTGCACCGACGGCTACGAGGGCTTCATTCACCTGATCGGCATGGAGGGCGAGGTGGAAAAGACTACCCTGCGCTATATCGTCCGTGACCACAATCTGGAGAAGTTCACCCAGAAGAAGACCGCCATGGAGACCGCGGCGGCATTCATCAACGCCAAGTACGGTCCGGGCACCGTGAAGCTGACCCTGCGGGACAGCTACTATAATATGCGAACCCAGATCGAGCCCCATATATACGTGGTGGAGCGGGCTATGAAGGCCATGGAGGCTGTGGGCATGACACCCAAGACTGTTCCCATCCGGGGCGGTACCGACGGCGCCCGGCTGAGCTATATGGGCCTGCCGTGTCCCAATCTGTGCACCGGCGGCGAGAATTATCACGGACGCTTCGAGTATATCCCCGTGGAGGATATGGAACTTTGCAGCAAGCTGCTGGTCCAGATCCTGACCACACTTTAATAATAGGCAACCTCTAAAAAATTCTTTTTGGTGATTTGGGCAGAAGATTTCGGCTCAGAAAAAGTTTTGGAAACGGCAGAATACTTTGTGTATTGTGGCGTTTTCAAAACGCGTTTATGGGGCGAAAGGTTCGCCCAAAACCCAAAAGGGGAGTTTTTAGAGGT
>JAFVWL010000146.1 GCA_017501695.1 Oscillospiraceae bacterium | reverse complement strand
TGATCTTCTCCCAGTTGCCGGCAGCGACATCAGCCTTGGGGCAGACCCAGGAGCCGCCCACAGCGTGGATGAAGGGGGTATCGATGAATTCCTTGATGTTGTCATTGTTGACACCGCCGGTGGGCAGGAACTTCAGGCCGACGAAAGGACCGGCCAGGTTCTTCAGAGCCTTCAGGCCGCCGTAGACATTGGCGGGGAAGAACTTGACCATCTTCAGGCCGTGCTTCAGAGCGCCCATGATCTCGGTGGGTGTGACGCAGCCGGGAGCGACAGCGACGCCGTTGGCGACACAGTAACCCACGATCTCATCGGAGAAGCCGGGGGAAACGATGAACTTGGCGCCCATCTCGATGGCCAGCTTGCACTGATCCAGGTTGACGATGGTGCCGGCACCGACCAGAACATCGGGGCAGTTCTCAGCGACAGCCTTGATGCACTCGGGGGCGCAAGCGGTACGGAAGGTGATCTCCATGGTGTCGACGCCGCCGGCAGCCATGGCCTTGGCCAGAGGAACAGCGTCCTCAACCTTTTCCAGAACGACAACGGGAACAACGACGGAATTTGCGAGTCTCTCCATTACAGTCATAATGTTTTTACCTCCTGTGGCTTTTCAGCCAAAATAACATCGAAGAAGGACACTTTTGCAAAGTGACCTACTTTTCTCCCTACATTATATCCGCTTTTGTGCTATCTGTCAACGGAAATCGGTTTGGCAAAATGAACGAAACCGCAACCCCCGCTTTGGGCAGAAACAAAACATCCCTGCCCCGGACTATTGAATTATTCCTGAAATCATGGTATAATCCCCAACAAATCACCTGCGGCTGTGCCGCACCGGAAAGGACCGACCGATATGAAACGGATCTTCGCCTTGATGCTGGCCCTGTGCCTGGTTCTCTGTGCCTGCGGACCGGAGCCGGCGGTTACGGAACCGCCCACGGAACCCACGACCCTGCCCGTCACGGACCCCACCGTGCCGCCTACCGAGCCGCCCACCGAACCTCCTACAGAACCGCCTACGGAGCCGCCTACGGAGCCGCCTACGGAACCACCCACGGAGCCGCCTACGGAGCCTCCGGTGGTGCACCGCAACCCCCTGAACGGCACGGTGCTGGAGGAGCCCTTTGTGGGCCGGACCTTTGCCGTGACCATCAATAACGTACGCCCTGCCCTGCCCCACCGGGGCGTGAGTCAGGCGGATGTGCTGGTGGAGATGTTCGCCAATGACTACTGCACCCGGGGTCTGGCCCTGTTCACCGATGTGGCGGCAGTGGAATCCATCGGTTCCATCCGGTCCACCCGGCCCAATTTCACAGACCTGGCCCTGGCCTATAACCTGGTGGTATGCCACGCCATGGGCAGTGATGTGGTGCTGAAGGATATGTACCGGGAGGGCATTGACAACATTAACGCCGACAGTGACGTGGGCTACCGGGATTATACCCGCTATTACGACCAAGACTACGACTGGGAGCATACCCTCTTCGCCCGGGGTACGGAGCTGGTGGCCGCGGCGGAGCGCAGGGGCTTTGACCTGGCGGTGTCCGACTGGGACTACGGTATGCTGTTCACGGAGGACGGAACTCCCGCCGACGGTGAAGCCGCCGGTGAAATCGAGTTGATTTTCACCCTGGAGGGCCACACCAAAACCTCCACCCTGGTTTACGACCCGGATCTGGGAAAATATGTGTGGAACCAGATGGGCCGGGAGATGGTCGACGAAAACAACGGAGAAAAGGAAGCCTTCACCAACGTGATCATCCTCCTGACTTCCGTGAAAACCGACGGTCACGGCTACCATTTCGCCCAGATGTACGGCTCCGGCCGGGGCTACTACGCCTGCGGCGGCAGGCTGATCCCCATTACCTGGGAGCATCCCTACGAAACCTACCCCTTCACCTTCTTCCTCTCCGACGGCACTCCCCTGGAACAGGGAGTGGGCAATACCTATCTGGCCATTGCCCCGGAGGAAAGCCCGGTGAATTGGCAGTAACACACAACACCCATTGATTACTTCTATGACCCTGGGTTTAGGCACCTCGATGCTTTCAACAGGTGTTACCGAAGGAGTTCAGCAAACAGGCAGGCAAAACCAATCTGCGACCGCTGCTGAGATTGCTCCAACGCCTGTTCAGCAACCAGTCCATTCCAGCGGCGGCTGCGGTAGCCCCGGTGGTTATATGACAATCGCATTTATGCCTTAAGGAGGTAACTTATGAAAACAAAAAAACTTCTATCGATTCCGCCCAGGTGGGTGAATATCATTGGTGGCGTAGTTATTTGTATAATGATTTCCCTTCTAATATACTTTAAAATCGATGCCCCCTATCCCCAATCGACACCAACCATTATGTTGATAGTCACATTGGGATATATGGCTTTCAGTACCGTTTCTTACGATCTTGAGGAACAGCACCTTGTTACCAAATACTGTGGCATCCCGATCTTCCGTACCCCGTGGCACAAAATTACCTATGCTGTCTATCTTCCGGAAATCAAGAAAAAGCGGGGACGCAAATCCTGTGTTGTATTGTCTACATTCCCGGGGGAACCATACATACCCACTAAAAACGAAGAGTTCCTGCACCGTAATCCATTTACAACCATCCGCATCAATATTTACGAATTCGAAACAGAATCCTGCCTCCAGGCCCTTACGCGGTGTATAGGGTTTGTTCATCGGCTGGACAGTGAATAGCAACTACATTATGACAACAGGATACCCGAAAGGGTATCCTGTTGTCATAATGTAGCAAAGTCCACCACTTACAATTTCGGCTACGGTAATTTCGGTCTGCGGACCAGCATTGCCGTGGGAAGCAATGTGCTGGCGACATATGATTACACCGAGCGGACAAATTATCTGAAGACCCTTGCGTACGGCAATGGTGATGTGGTAGAATATGAATATGATCAGCAGGGCCGGGTGACCATGCAGGAGTACAAGGACGGTGACACCGTTACCTATCAGTACGACAACAACGGTGCCCTGGCTACCATGACCGACTCCGCCACAGGCCGGAAGGCCACCTACTACGACTTCACGGACCAGCTCATGAAGTACGTGGAGTCCGGCACGGATTACTACCACTCTGTAGGCTACGAGTACGATATCCGAATCTGACTTCACACGCATCTATCAACGGGTGAAAACGGAAAGAACATCGCTGGAAGAGAAACGAAAGGAATTGGAATCAAGAATTGAGAGTCCGGTCAGCACAGAAGACCGAGCAAGAGAACTGGTGCAGCAATTTTTGAGCTCTGCGTTTACCGGCCGAGAACTTTTGGTCAGTCTCATCGAACGTGTGGAACTGACTGAAGACAAGCAAATTATAAGCAGCGGCCGGAGCATACGCTCCGGCCGTCCGCTATATTCGCACCTGGCTGTAGGGTAGCACGGAACGGGTCAGGAGGACATGGGCACCGATAGTACTGCCCCGGCCGATGACCGTATCGCCGCCCAATATGGTGGCGTTGGCATACACCGTCACATCGTCCTCCAGGGTCGGGTGCCGCTTTTGACCCCGCAGATTCTGACCGCCCCGGGTGGACAAGCCCCCCAAAGTCACACCCTGGTACAGCTTTACCCGGTCCCCAATCACCGCCGTCTCCCCGATGACCACCCCCGTGCCATGATCAATGAAAAAACGCCGTCCAATGACCGCCCCGGGGTGGATATCAATGCCCGTAACGCTGTGGGCGTACTCCGTCATGAGCCGGGGCAGCAAGGGAACCTCCCGCTCCCACAGTTCATGGGCCAGACGGTACACCGTCACCGCCAGCATCCCCGGGTAGGCCAGCAGGATCTCCCGTTCCTCCCCTGCCGCCGGATCCCCCTCATAAGCTGCCCGCAGGTCTTCCCGGAGCAGTCTTTCCAGCTCCGGAAGCCGGGCCCGGAACCGGGCCATCACTTCCCCTGCCCGGTACGGGATCAGTGCCGCCAGCCAACGCTCCAGTTCGCCCAGCCCTTCCTCCGGACCCGCGCCAAACAGCACCACCTGCCGTAGCAGACGGCACAAGTGCCCTGCCCGCTCCATGGCATCCCATTCCATTTTCCATCCCTCCTGTCATTCCATCCTATGCCGGGAGCATAGGATGTTGCAAAGGAGGGGATTCCATGGGAATTCTGAAAACCGTAGAGGACCGGATCGGCGGCACACCTCTGCTGGACCTGACCGGCCTGGCGCCGGATTTTGGGGGGCGGATTTTAGGGAAGGCGGAGCTGTGGAATCCCTCCGGCTCTGCCAAGGACCGGGCGGCTCTGGCGATGCTCCGGGATGGAGAGGCCCGGGGGCTCCTGGGGCCGGGGGCCACGGTCATCGAGGCCACCTCCGGAAATCTGGGCATCAGTCTTGCCCTGCTGTGCGGCCTTCGGGGGCTGCGGTGCGTCATCGTCATACCCCGGGGCATGAGTCCCCAGCGGCAGGCCCTGATGCGGGCCTATGGGGCGGAGGTGCTGCTGACCCCCGCCGAAAACGGAATGGCCGGGGCTGTGGAAGCCGCCCGGGCACTGGCGGAGCGGACGCCCGGAAGCTTCCTGCCGGACCAGTTTTCCAATCCCGCCAATCCCGGCGCCCATTACCGGACCACCGGACCGGAAATCTGGGCGGACACCGAAGGCAGCGTGGATGTTCTGGTAGCCGGAGTGGGCACCGGAGGCACCCTCACCGGCGCGGGCAGGTTCCTTCGGCAGAAAAACCCCGCTTTGGAAACCGTGGCCGTAGAGCCGGAGGCTTCCCCCCTTCTGTCTCAGGGCTGGGCCGGGCCCCATGGCATCCAGGGCATCGGCCCCAATTTTGTGCCGGGCACACTGGACCGCAGTCTTGTGGACCGGGTGGTCACCGTGACGGAGGATGAAGCCGCCGCTGCCGCCGGGCTGCTGGCCCGGCGATTGGGAATTCTGGCCGGCATTTCCGCCGGGGCTGCGGTCCACGCAGCCCTGACCCTGGCTCGCCTTCCGGAAAACCGGGGCAAAAACCTGGTCACCATCCTGCCGGACACGGGGTGCCGGTATCTGGAATGATCACCGGCATCCACAAAGAATTACCGCCGCGGATGTATGTACACCCGCGGCGGTATGATTTTGCATTGGCCTCCCTGCCCGGAGAAAGGCACACTCCGGACAGGGAGTCATGGGAAACTACTTCTGCTGTTCAGAAGCAAACGGAGGAAAACCGCAAAGTAATCAACCCAGGATGGCCTTGGCCTGCTCGGCGGTCAGCGTGTAGGTCTTCTCGCCCATCTGACCGTAGTTGATGGTAATATCCAGACCGCCCTCGGCGTTCTGGGTAACGGTGGCCTCGTAATCCATGGTCAGCACCAGGGCACCGTCCACAACGGCCCAGGTGCCGTTCTTCATGGTCTGCTCGTAGTTGGTCCAGCCGGTACGCAGGGTGCCGTCAGCATTCAGCTCCAGCACGAAGGGCTTGCCTGCTACGGAGGTTTCCAGCTCCACCTTGATATCCACACCGGCGGGGGCTTCCTCGCCACGGAGGGCGGCGAACTGGGCGGCGGTCAGGGTGTAGATCTTTTCGCCCATCTGACCGTAGTTCACGGTGATGTCCAGACCGCCCTCGGCGTTCTGCGCTACGGTGGAAGCATACTCCACATTCAGCACCAGAGTGCCGTCCACAATTGCCCAGGTACCGGTCTTCATGGTCTGCGCATAGTTGGTCCAACCGGTCTGCAGGGTGCCGTTGTCATTGAGCACCAGAACGAAGGGCTTGCCCTCCACAGAGGTCTCCAGTTCCAGGCGGACCACTTCAGCAAAAGGCACATCGACCTTCTGCAGAGCAGCAACCTGATCGGCAGTCAGGGTATAGATTTTTTCGCCCATCTGGCCGTAATTCACGGTGATGTCCAGGCCGCCTTCGGCGTTCTGCGCTACGATGGAAGCATACTCCACATTCAGCACCAGGGTGCCGTCGATCACGCACCACTTGCCGTCCTTCATGGTCTGTTCGTAGTTGGTCCAGCCGGTCTGCAGGGTGCCGTTGTCATTGAGCACCAGAACGAAGGGCTTGCCTTCCACAGAGGTCTCCAGCTCCAGACGGACCACTTCAGCAACAGGCTTCTCGCCATTCTGCATGGCGGCAAACAGGTCGGCGGACAGGGTGTAGGTCTTTTCACCCATCTGACCGTAGTTCACGGTAATATCCAGACCACCCTCGGCGTTCTCGACCACAGTGGATTCATAATCCACAGTCAGCACCAGCGCGCCATTCACAATGGCCCAGGTGCCTTCCTTCATGGTCTGCTCGTAGTTGGTCCAGCCGGTACGCATGGTGCCATCGGCATTCAGCTCCAGAACGAAGGGCTTGCCTTCCACGGAAGTCTCGATTTCCAGCTTAACGTCCACACCGGCGGGGACTTCCTCGCCACGGAGGCCGGCAAACTGGGCGGCAGTCAGCGTGTAGGTCTTTTCACCCATCTGACCGTAGTTCACGGTAATATCCAGACCGCCCTCGGCGTTCTCGACCACGGTGGACTCATAGTCCACGGTCAGCACCAGCGCGCCATCCACAATGGCCCAGGTGCCTTCCTTCATGGTCTGCTCGTAGTTGGTCCAGCCGGTCAGCAGGGTGCCATCGGCATTCAGCTCCAGAACGAAGGGCTTGCCTTCCACGGAAGTCTCGATTTCCAGCTTAACGTCCACACCGGCGGGGGCTTCCTCGCCACGGAGGCCGGCAAATTGGGCGGCAGTCAGCGTGTAGGTCTTTTCACCCATCTGACCGTAGTTGATGGTAATATCCAGACCGCCCTCGGCGTTCTCGACCACAGTGGACTCATAGTCCACTGTCAGCACCAGCGCGCCATCCACAATGCCCCAGGTGCCTTCCTTCATGGTCTGCTCGTAGTTGGTCCAACCGGTACGCAGGGTGCCGTCGGCATTCAGCTCCAGAACGAAGGGCTTGCCTTCCACGGAAGTCTCGATTTCCAGCTTAACGCTTTCGGCAGGCAGTTCAATGCGCTTCAGAGCCGCGAACTGATCTGCGGTCAGGGTGTAGGTCTTCTCACCCATCTGGCCGTAGTTCACGGTGATATCCAGACCGCCCTCGGCGTTCTCAACAATGGTGGAGCTGTAGCCCACATTCAGCACCAGAGTGCCGTCCACGATCCGCCAGGTACCATCCTGCATGGTCTGCGCGTAGTTGGTCCAGCCGGTCAGCAGGGTTCCGTCCGCATTCAGCTCCAGAACGAAGGGCTTGCCCTCCACAGAGGTCTCCAGCTCCAGCTTGACGCCCTCGGCTACAGGCTGTTCGGGCTCCGTAGGATCCGTGGGCTGCTCAGGCTCATCACTGTCACCGGCGGGAATATACAGGCCCCAGGGGGCAACAACGGTCTTCAGGGCACCCAGCTTCATGGTGAAGCCAGTCTCACTGACATAGAAGGTGGGGGAAGACGCGTTGAAGCTGGTAGACAGCCAGGACAGGAAGCCCGCGCTGTTCTGCAGGTCAAAGTGCATATGAGAGCCGTTGTTGTTGGCGTACATATAGCCCACGCCTGCCTCGCCGGTAACGATGTCGTAGGTTTCCTCGGGCTTGGATTCGTCGGGAACGATGCCCTTATCGGAATCCTTAATTTCGAAGCTGCCGTAGCCAAACATGGCACCGGTGGTCTGTTCCACATTGTTGGAGTTGGTGGCGTGGTTGTACACGAAATAGACACCCGCATCCAGGATCACCAGGGTCTTGTAAGTTTTACGGCCCTGGGCCACATAATCGGTGTACACGTAGCGGCCCTCAGGGGCGGGCAGTTCCTCGGCGGCATCGCTCTCGCCGCCAACCACAAAGGTACCATTGCTCATCAGGGCGATCTGCCGGGAAGCGTACTTCATGTCGTACACTTCGTCACGGGTCTTGTCGCCGCCGGCTTCCTCAGCGTTCAGGTACTGGGCGTTGTAGTAGACATAGCTGCTGCCGTCCTTGCTCTGTGCCAGCACGCCGATGCCGGGCTCCACGGTCAGCACATTGCCTTCCCGGGTGTAGGAGCCGGTCATGTGGAAATACTCGGCGGTGTAGGATTTTTCGCCCTCCAGGACCCGCTCATAGTAGCTCAGCTCATAGCCGTTTTCAGAGGTCAGCACCAGCAGGTCGATCTTTTCGATGGTCTTTCCGCCATCGGTCTCATGGGTTTCGCTGAAGAACGCCTGCTTGTGGAAAGCATCGGCGGTCGGCGCTTCCGGTTCGGTAGCATTGGCTTCCGCTTCCAACTGGGCCAGGATTTCATTGGTACGGTTGGCATCGTAAATGGAGTAGACGATGCGGCTGACGGGCGCAATGGCAATCAGTGCCACAAACACGAGGAGGGATAAGACACCGGACAGCACTTTTTTCATTTTGGTATTCATATTTCTCCTCCTTAGCCGTTCTTATTCTTCTTGGACTGCTTCACATCCCGCACAGTCAGTGCCAGGAACACCAGGGCAGCCAGAGACGAGAAGATGATGCCGTCGATCAGGGAGAACTGCCACCAGTTCATGGTGCTGACGATGACGCCGCTTTCGTTCATGGCGTTGGAGTTGGCAACGGTATACAGGATGCGGTGGGCAGCCTGACGCATGGCAAGCACCAGATGCACATCGTTGACAGCGGGATCCGCGGCATTGTACACCAGGAGCTGATAGGCCTGGGTGGTGGTGGAGCTGCTGTCGAAGGTGTCGGTACCGGCCAGGACACCCAGCAGGCCGTCATAGGAGCCGCGGGAATGGGCGGTGGTAGCATAGCTGCTGGTGGTGTAGTCGGAGACGCCGAAGCCTCTGCAGCCCCATTCGCCACGGAGCACATGGGTCATCAGGCCTTCGTGGGCACCGGTCCAGATCACGCCCACGCGGGCGAAGGCGTTCATCACGCAGTAGGCGCCGCCTTCCACCACGGCATGCTCGAAGGGCTGCAGGTACAGCTCACGGATGGCCTGCTCATTGACGAAGGTGGAAATGGCGCGGCAGTTGGTCTCGCAGTCGTTCAGGGCAAAGTGCTTCAGGAACACGTAGACACCCTTGGACTGGATACCCTTGACCTCCGCAGCGGCGATCTTGCCGCCCAGGAAGCCATCCTCGGAGTAATACTCGAAGTTACGGCCGGCATACGCGGTGCGGTGGGTGTTCATGGCGGGACCGTACAGGCCGGAGTAGCCGGCCCACAGGCCGTCCTCACCGATGTGCTCGCCCACTTCTTCCATCAGCTCCACATTCCAGGTGGCGGCCATGATGTTTTCGTCGGTGTAGGCGCACAGGGTAACGGCATTGCCGGTCAGGTCGGTCAGATTGGCGGAGAAGCCCTGGGGGCCGTTCTCATCATGGGTCTCGGGCTTGGAAACGGAATCCAGGTGAATGGTGCCGTGGTAGCCCACGCCGATCAGGTTGCACAGCTCTTCATAAGTGACCTGATTCAGCAGTTCTTCCCACTTGGGATCATCGTAGGCAAGGCCCACCATATCAGACAGCTTGTGGTGGGTAGCGGTGGAGCCCAGGGTGGGCATCACTTCGCCCTCCACCTCGATCTTTTCGTACTGCTTGATGCCGGTCATTTCGGCCTGCATACCGGCAGTCAGCTCCAGCTCCAGCTTGGCGGTGGGGAAGGTGCCCTGCCAGTCGCTGCGGCTCACATAGGTGATGTTCTCACCGCCGTAGTAGGCCAGGTCGCCGCTCTGGAAGCGGTTGACGATGGGGTTGCCGGTGGCGGCGGAGACGGAATAGGTCTCGGTGTCCATATCCTCATGCCAGGTGTAGACCAGGGACTTATCGCCGGTAGAGGTGGTCTTGTGGCCCGCGGCGACCATGCCGGTGTGACCCTGGGCAGCCAGAATGTTGTTCAGGGCGTCATGGGCATCGGTACCGATGGTCAGGTAGTAGTCGCCCTCATCCATGATGTAGGTGCCGGCACCCTTGGCATCGTAAGTACGGAATTCTTCCTTATCAACAGTGATGGTCACGGTTTCGGAAGCACCGGGCTCCAGCTTGGCGGTCTTGGCGAAGCCGCACAGCTCCACAGCGGCCTTTTCGATGCCGTGCTGGCGGTCGTAGTCGGTGTACTCGGACTGGAAGTAGACTTCCACCACATCCTTACCGGCCACATCACCGGTGTTGGTGACGGTAACGGTCACATCGATGCTCTTGCCGTCGGCAGAGGGGGTAAATGTCAGGTCGGAGTAAGCGAAGGTGGTGTAGGACAGGCCGTAGCCGAAGGGGTACGCCACATCGGCCAGGTAGTCATAGCCGGCGGTATTGCCGGTACCGGCAATGGCATCGGCATAGCGGGTCTCGTAGTAGCGGTAGCCCACATAGATGCCTTCCTGGTAGGCGTTGAAGAACATATTGCCGTCCAGGTCGCCGCCGGAGGAGCCGGTCATCAGGCCGCCGCCCTTCCACTTTCCGGTAGCCGCGTCATAGGTGGCACCCAGTTCGGTGGCGTTGGACCAGACCTGGCTGTAGAAATTGACCATGGCGGGGTTGGTGGTATTGTCGTTGCAGTAGGTATCCACCAGACGGCCGGAGGGGTTCTCGTTGCCCACCAGCACATCGGCCACACCGTACAGGCCCACCAGGCCGGTGTAGCCGATCCACAGAGCGGCATCCACATTGGAATTCTCAGCGGTCAGGAAATCACATTCCAGGGGGTTGGCGGAGTTGATCAGCACGATGACGGAGCCAAACTTGGCCTTGGCCTCCTTGATGAGCTCCAGCTCCTGAATGGTCAGCTCCAGGGAGTTGCCGCTGCCGTTGACGGTTTCCTCAGCGTTGCCCTGGCTCTCCACATTGGCGGGCAGATCATACATCTCGCCGCCCAGTCGGGACACCACCACGATGGCAGCATCGGCGTAATTGGCAAAGGAATCCGCCACACCGGGCTGCTGGGTCAGGGTGGCCCAGGGCACTTCGTTGACCAGGTAGGAGCCCTTGACGCTGCCGTCGCCGCCACGGATGGAGTTGTCGCCCTTGGCGGGGTTGGTCTTGTAGGTCTCGGCTTCCGTCCAGGCCATATAGGTATTCCAGACGGTTTCATTGACGGACACATCGGTGCGCTCCTCCAGCGCTGCCTTCAGAGTCAGATAGCCATTGGCAGACTTCAGGGAGCTGGGATATTTATTAACATCCAAAGAAGCGTTGATATCTGCGGAACCGGTACCGCACACCAGGATATTGGTGCTGGAGTGGCCCAGAATGGTGACCTTGGCGTTGTTCGCCAGGGGCAGAGCACCATTGTTCTTCAGAAGGACAACGCCTTCCTCGGTGAGCCGCTCGGCCAGTTCCTTGTCGGCTTCCTTGGCTTCCTCCAGGGAGCCGTATTCACTGACAAACTTGTTGGCGTTTTCTTCCTCGCCGGCAAGGCTGATGGTCTTGGTCGAGCTCAGGCCCAGGGCCTGGTTGATGATCTTGGCGTAGCCGTTGGCAACCACAAGGCCAACGCTGAACACCACTACCATGACCAGGCTGATGATCGACAAGATCAGGTGCTTGCGGGGGAAATGGGGTTTCTTTTCCTGTTTCATGTGTTTCCTCCTTTTTATTAAAAGCAAAGCAATTCCCGTCTGTACGATACGAACAGCAGGTTTTGTCCGCCTCATTTACCTTGCAATTTTCCCAATGTGCGTGTATAATAATGGTACAACTGTATCGTTAAAATTGGGCAAATTTTAAGGATCATGCTCATTGAATCTTAACAGTTTTCACAACTTTATGCAATGAGCAGAAGCAAAAATGAAACAAAGGAGGGACATTTGTATCATGAAAGAGCGAAAGGTTGCCGATGATATCACCGATGCCCTGTTTGAGCTGCTGAAAACCAAGAACCTGGTGGATATCACTACCACCGAAATCATCAAAAAAGCCGGGGTTTGCCGCTCCTCCTTTTACCGCAACTTCTACCTGCCGGAGGATGTGATCCGCAAATACGGCGTCACCATGTTTGAAGATATCAACCGTAAAATCCCCCTTGCCCAGGAGGGAATGCGGGAACACATCGAGGCGGTCAACGTCTATTTTTGGGACCACCGGGAGCGGTTATCCCTGCTGGAAAAGCGCGGGCTGTTTTATCTGCTGGAAGGGCCCATCATGGAGCATTGTATGCGCCAGATCCGGCGTTTGGGCGCATGGAGCAACCGCTACCAGGCAGAGTTTTTCGCCGGAGCATCGACTCAGCTTACCCGCGCCTGGATCCATAACGGCTTTGAAGAATCTCCCCGTGAAATTACAGACATCATCTGCGACCTGATCAAGCTCAAAGCCTCGGACATGTAAAAAGCTCCGGTACCGCAAGGCACCGGAGCTCATCGTGTCAAAAAAGTCCCGAAACAAGAATGTCATTGCGATGAGCCGCACAAAAGGCGGCGACATAGCAATCCGCAGGCCCTTATGGACCTGCGGTGCTTTGTTTAGGTATTTTCCATTCGGATGGCGTCGATGGGATTATCCTTGCGGAGTTTGCGGACCGCATAGAACATGGTGATGAACACAATCAGTAATACGCTGACGACGGCAATCGCAACCGTTCCAAAGGGGAATGTATAGCCATCATTGGAAACATTGGTGGCAATCATCTGGACACCGTAATTGATCAGCAGGCTCAAGGGCAGGCCCCACAGCAAGGCCCTGGTGCCGTAGCTCAGACATTCAAAGCCGATCATCCGGTACATTTCCCCGGTTTTCATGCCCACGCTGCGCAGCATACCGAAGTCCCGCCGCCGCAGGGCAATGTTGGTGGTGATGGTATTGAACACATTGGCCACGCTGATCAGAGAGATCAGGCCGATAAAGCCGTAGCTGAACACATTGATCATCAGAATCATATCCCGGGCCTGCTTCTCGCTGGCCAGCAGATCGTCGTAGGCAACATTCTTTTGTGTCAGCCATGCAGTTGCGGCATCATAGTCGTTGATCTTGAGGGACAGATTGGGAACATCCCCTTCCCCATTCCACACAGCAGACAGCGGAAGAATCACCGTAACGGTTTGTATGTCCGATTTTTCGCTGTCATTCAGTCCAAACGGAGATTCCTCGATCATGGCACCCAGCCGAAAACTCGGAATGTCGTCGGGTTTTTCCACCGTACAGATTGGAGCGTCACCCAGGGTGTCCGTTTCGGGATCGTACATATAGAACGCATAGACGGATTGTCCCGCCGCATTCTTTTCCTCTTCCAGGGCCACACGAACCGCTCCTGTGCTCATATCGGGGGCAGAAATGATTCCGCCAACGCCTTGCTGTTGGGGAGAGCAGACAAAAACAATTCGGTCATCCGTGGGCTTCATCATGTAGGAGAAAGAATCTCCAATCAGGCTGCCGATATGATCGGACACTTCTGCCGGAAGCGAGTACGGATAGACTGCCAGCGATTCTACCCCTTCCGCAAGCAGACCTGTCTTGTAGGTACGGCTGATCAATCTGCCGGTTTCCGCGTCTGTAAAGAGCAGCCTTGACATTGGCTGGTAGACCAACGCCGTAGGCTCGTTTTCGTCAAAATACCGCTCCGGATCAATGCCCTTCTCCACCAGATATTCCCGAAGTACCGCATCCTCCAGATAGAGAACCTCCAACTGTTTGACGCACCGGGTCATAAAATGGTAGGCATCCGACTCCATGCCAAACGCTTCCAGATAATCCTCCGCCTGGTCCTCTTCCGGGATTACCGTCAAGTAGATTTGGTCACCAACCCAGGCCGTCCGGTCCACAAATTCCTGTGCCCGCAGGTCCGCAGCATCTTCCAGAGTCAATCGATAACACCGGATATCATAGTTGTTGACATTGGCGGAATTGTCGGCAGCATATTGCAGGACCCCGACAATACCGGTGGCGGAAATAAACAGCAGGATGCTGATGGTCAGGGAAACCACCGGAATCCCCCGCTCCTTGGCGCAGGCGCAGACACCAAAGCCATTGCCCTCCGCCAAGGATATATCCACCAACGCCAAATCCGGCCGCCGGTGCTCCATTTCCTCTTTTGCCGCAGTCTGCCCGGTGACCGAGGTTACCGCAAAGCCCTCCGACATCAAAAAACTGGACAGCATCCGAATCAAGGTGGGATCGTCCTCCACAAGCAACAGTCGTTCCATAATCGCACCTCCTCATTTACATCATTATACCATCTTCGCGGCAGGATTACCATTACAGTTTCGTCACTTGACAGCCTTCTGCTGCCATTCGGAAACCCATGTTCCGCAAATCCGGCAATACCCGGTAAACACCTGCCCGTTACAGTCTGATTCTTTGGACGAATGACTGTGGCCGTCGGCAATAACGCCGACGGCCATGCAGACTGTCGAAAAACCTGTCATTGCGAACCAGTGCGCACACTGGTGTGGCAATCCGTTCTCCAAAATGTTTCGTTTCTTACTGAAAGTGCGCCTAAAACCGCAAGTTTTAGGGGATGCGGATTGCCACGTCGCCGCCTTTTGGGCGGCTCCTCGCAATGACATTCTTGTTTCGATACTTTTTTGACACGCTGTGTGGCCGTCGGCAATAATGCCGACGGCCATGCTTTATTTTTCTTCCGGGAATGCGTACTGGGCCTTATAGCGGGCGAAGCGCTCGGCAAAAGCCGCGCTCTCGTGGAGTTCACCGGCCTTCAGAGCATTCAGGTATTCGTGTGCTTCCAGCTTGCCTTCGGCAACCTGCAGCATCTCCACGGCCACATTGGAGCAGTGGTCCGCGGTACGCTCACAAGCGGTCAGCAGATCTTCCAGCATAAAGCCGTATTCCACGGTGCACAGGCCATCTCTCAGCCGACGCACATGGCGGGACTTGACCTCGCGGACAAGCGCGTCTACTACCTGCTCCTGGGGTTCGATCTTAATGGCCTGCTCCAGATCAAAGCTGCCGTAAGCGGCCACGGTGCGGTCCACGATATCCAGCACAGCCTGCTCCAGAACTTCCAGCTCACCCTTTGCCTGATTGGAGAATCCGATCTTCTTTTCCTCCATTTCCAAAGCAGCCTTGGCGATTGCCATAGCATGATCCGCCATTCGCTCAATATCGGAAACGGTGTACAGCAGCGTGTTCAGAATTCGGTTGTCATGGACAGACAGATTCATCCCGGACAGCTTCACCAGGTAGGTATCCAGAGCATCCTCATAGCGGTCAGTCTTGTCTTCCAGCTCCACCACCTGTTCCATGATGGATGCGTCAAACTTCTTGGTCAGGCCCATAGCAAGGTGTATTGCTTTGGCGGCATCCGCAGCCATCTCACCGGCAATCTCATGGGCCCGCTGCACGGCAACGGCGGGGGTAGCCAGCAGGCGCTCGTCCAGCAGTTCGTTCTTTTCCGGCTCCTTGACCTCGGGTACGATGGCATAAGCCAGCTTTACCAGCAGCCCGTTCATGGGGAGCAGCACAGCGGTAGCAACCAGATTGAAACCGGTATGGATTACAGAAACATCCCACGCCTGCACAGAATTACTCAGGAAGCTCCAATCAATGAACAGGCCCAAGCCATAGAATACAACAACAAAAATCGTTACACCCACCACATTAAACAGCAGGTGGACCATAGCGGTTCTCCTGGCATTTCGATTTGCGCCGATAGCGCCCATCATAGCCGTTACGCAGGTGCCAATATTCTGACCCAAAATGATGGGAATCGCCGCGCCGTAGGTCACCGCGCCGGTGCCGCACAGGCCCTGGAGTATGCCTACGGATGCAGAAGAGGACTGAATGACGGCGGTCAGTCCGGCACCAAACAGGATGCCGACGATGGGATTGGAGAAGGAGATCATAAGCTGCGCGAACCAGGGCTCGCTTTCCAGGAACTCCATGCTGTCGCCCATGATATCCATGCCGGTCATCAGTGCCATAAAGCCCAGCATAATGGTACCAACGCCCTTGCGCTTCTCATTCTTGCCCATATACAGGACAATGCCGATTATGCCAATCAGCGGTGCCAGCGTGGAAGGTTTGAACAGCTTGATGATAAAGCTGTCGCCCTCCAGACCGGACAGGGACAGGATCCATGCGGTAACCGTAGTGCCCACGTTGGAACCCATGATCACACCAACGGCCTGATTCAATGTCATAATGCCGGAGTTAACGAAACCGACCACCATAACCGTTGTGGCCGAGCTGGACTGGATCACCGCGGTAACTGCCGCACCCAGCAGGAAGCCCTTGAACACATTGGAGCTCATCTTTGCCAGGACGGTTTGCAGCTTGCCGCCGGCCTGCCGTTCCAGCGCCTTGCCCATTACATCCATGCCGAACAGGAACAGCGCCAGGCCACCCAAAAGGGTAATTATTTTGAAAATATAGGCTGTCATTAATATTCTCCTTTGAGATAGTATGCTCATTTCGACAGCTTACATTATAAATTTTGCCATTTGTAAAAACCATATAGGGCTTGCAAAACCTAAGTAAAATCTATGTAAAGTGCGGCGGGCCGCCGCTGGCAATTCGTGACCACCTTAGGCAATATTCGTTACGCCTGCTGGGTACCGCTCGATTCGTTACATAGAAATACTCCGGGGAAATAACCCCCGGAGTCATGTCAAAATTGAATTGTAATCACAGTTCCCTTTCCGGGAGCGCTTTCCAAACTGATTTCTGCCTTATGGTAGGCAACTGCGTGTTTGACGATGGAAAGGCCCAGACCGGTACCGCCGGATGCCTTGGAGTGGCTCTTGTCCACCCGGTAGAACCGTTCAAAGATCCGATCCTTATGCTCGGCAGGAATGCCGATACCGGTATCGCTGACAATCAGACGGTTGTTCTCCGCCCGGATCGTCACGCTGCCGCCGGGAACATTATACTTGATGGCGTTGTCGCAGAGATTGTAAATGATCTCCTGGAGCATTCTGCGGACACCTTTAACCGAAAAGCCCTTACCGGCTACCTCGAGCTTAACATTCTTCTCGGCAGCGCTGGGGGCCAGAATCTCTTTTACATCCTGGCAAAGTTGTAGGATATCCACCTGTTCGGAAGGTAACTCCACACCCTCGTCCAACTGGGAAAGACGGATGATATCTTCAATAAGATTCACGAGCCGGGCGGCTTCCTTGCGGATATGACCTACAAAACGGGGCGTGTCCTCCGGTTTCACCATGCCGCTTTCCAGCAGTTCGGCGCTGCCGATGATGCCCTGCAGGGGCGTTTTCAGTTCGTGGGACACATTGGCAGAAAACTCCCGGCGAAGCTGTTCCGCATTCTGCGCTTCCGTCACATCCACAGCCAGAATAACCGCTCCCAGCAGGTTGCCATCCGATTGAATCCCGCTCATATCGAAGCGGTAGCTCCTGCCTTCCAGCTCCAGCACCGCGCTTCCATGGCCCCGGTCCAGGGCATCGTTTAATGCCTGCCTCAAAGCGTTGCTCCGGTTTACCTGAAAGAAACTGCCTCCCACACAGGATTTCTCTGCGCCGAAGATTCTCATGGCAGCGGAGTTGATGGAGCGGATATGGGTCTCTTTATCCAGCACCACCAGACCCTCCTGCATATTCGAAGTGATCTGAATAAATTCGTCAGTCTTGCGCTGCAGCTTCCGCATCTGGGCGTTGATCTGCAAGTGCTGCTGGTTGATCCGGCGAAGCAGTGGAGAAAGCTCCTCATAAGTATTGTTGGAAAGGGGCTGTTCCAAGTTCAGCTTGTTCAGCGGCTCCACAATATTCTTTGCCATTCTGCGGGCAAGGATCAAGGAAAGTCCGGTCGCCAACACAGCAACAAGAAGAATCGGCCACAGCAGATCCATCATCAGTGCCCAGGCAGAGGCTTGGTTGGTAGAGATACGCAGTACCGTGCCGTCCTTTAAGCGCCGTGCTTCATAATAGGTCTGTTCTGTGAGCGTGGATGAGTTTCGCACCGCGCTGCCGGAACCGGCGGCAAAAGCTTCCCGAACCTCTTCCCGGTCCGCATGGTTTTCCATGGTGCTTTCATCCACCCGGGTATCAAACAGGACCGTGCCATCGGTGTCTATCCAGGTCACACGGAAGCGGTTTGCCTCCACGTTTTCCAGAAACGCGTTGCCGTACTGCTCCGTGCCGGTGACCGCAAGGCTCAGCTCATCCTTGAGCTGCTGTACCTGCACACCGGTGAAGTGGTTGTACAAAACGCCAATCACAATGCCCAGGGAGCATAACAGCACCACAACCGCCACAAAGACCGTAGAACGAAAGATTTTACTTGTCATGTTTGTTCTCCAGGCGGTATCCTACATTTCTGATGGTTTCGATGATATTGCCGTAGCTTCCCAGCTTTTGCCGCAGCGTACGGATATGCATATCCACCGTCCGGGTTTCTCCCGCGTATTCTGTATTCCACACGGAGGCCAGCAACTGCTCTCTTGTAAACGCAATGCCCGGCTGAGAGAGGAACAGATGCAGAAGCTCATACTCCTTATAGGTCAGGGTTATCCGTTCCCCGTCGACGGTGACAGTATGCTCCTCGGGATTCAGCACAAGGCCCTCCAGTTTCAGCAGGTTGGAGGGTGCCGTCCGCTTGCAGCGGCGAAGCACAGCCTTCACCCGGCTGACCATTTCCATGATGCCGAAGGGCTTTACGAGATAATCGTCAGAACCCAGATCCAGGCTTTGGATCTTGTCGTATTCCGTACCCTTGGCGGTGGCCATGATCACAGGAATGTCCCGGAATTCTTCCGATTGCTTCATCAGTTTCAGCAGCGTGACACCGTCCTTGCCGGGAAGCATCACATCCAGCACCACCAGTTCCGGCCTTTCAGATTGCAAAGCTTCCCAAAAGCTGTCGCCGTCTTCAAACCCCCTGGCATCAAAGCCGGTGGAAGAGAGCGCATACACCTCAATATCCCGGATGCTGGAATCATCCTCTACGCACCAAATCATGGCGGCACCTCCTTGCTTTTTTCAATTTTAGCGGGTATCGTCGTAAAATTCAAGGTTTTCCGCATACTTTACATACATTTTACATCCGACTTACGATTCCTGCGGATTCCGGAAACAAAGGGTCCGGCTATTGCGCAATGTCCGTACAGCGATCACCGATCCGCGCACAGCATCCCACAATTCCCGGCATTCCGGGCCACTTCACCGCAGGCTCCCGCCTGGACACCTATGCCCATGCCACCGCTTCGGCACCGAATGGCGCTGTGCGAACCAAGGGCGCCTTGCCGGAATGATCTCCCCGAAAACAAAGGCACCCCGCAAGCGCTTGCGGGGTGCCTTTGCTGAGAAAGGAGAACGGGAAGAAGATTATTTTGTGTTCACTTTAGGCAACCTCTAAAAAATACTTTTTGGTGATTTGGGCAGAAGATTTCGGCTCAGAAAAAGTTTTGGAAACGGCAGAATACTTTGTGTATTGTGGCGTTTTCAAAACGCGTTTATGGGGCGAAAGGTTCGCCCAAAACCCAAAAGGGGAGTTTTTAGAGGT
>JAFVWL010000145.1 GCA_017501695.1 Oscillospiraceae bacterium | reverse complement strand
GTAGTTTTCATCTGGTGTGGGAACTTTATGATACTACAAAACGGCTGCAGCCTCAACCGGTTGCAGCCGTTTCTCTACATATTTTTGCAGGCTGCACCAAGGTGCAGCCTGCTTGTGCTTAGGGGGTTATTTTACAGCCCCCCGATGATCTTATTCTCCGCAGCAGGGTCTGTCCTTGCGGAACAGCAGGGTAATGCACCACAGGGCGCTGAGCGCCACCAGGATATACACCACCCGGGCCAGCAGCGCGGTCTGTCCGCCGAATAGCCAGGCAACCAGGTCGAATTTGAACAGTCCCACCAGTCCCCAGTTAAGACCGCCGATGATGGCCAGAAGCAATGCGATGGTATCCATGATCAAACCTCCGTTTCTTATATGGATCGAAGGTATTCTGTCCCAAAATCAAGAGATTATTCCCGCCAGAGCAAAACCATCCGTTGCATTTTTTCCCCGGAGGCGGTATAATAGCGAAAAAGCTCCACAGAAAGGAATCTTTATTTTATGACTACTCTTTACGAAGGCGCCTTCGCCAAGCTGAATCTGACGCTGGATGTTCTGGACAAGCGTGAGGACGGCTACCACAACCTCCAGAGCGTGATGCAGACCGTTTCCATCCGGGATGACATCGAAATCGATGTGGGCACCGGCAAGCCCTGGACCCTGGCGTGCGACAGGGAAGGCATCCCCTGCGACAGCAGTAACCTTGCCTGGAAGGCCGCGGAGGTATTCCAGGAATTCTCCAAAAAGGATCTGGGCGGCATCGCCATCCGGATTACCAAGCGTATTCCCTCCCAGGCCGGTATGGGCGGCGGCAGTGCCGACGCGGCAGCAGTGCTCCGGGCGCTGAATGCCCATTTTGATTATCCCTTCTCCATTATGGCTCTGGCAGAGCTGGGCGCCCAGGTGGGCAGCGATGTGCCCTTCTGCGTCCTCTGTGGCACCGCCATGGTGGAGGGCCGGGGCGAGCGGCTGAGAAAGCTGCCCGATATGCCCAAGGACTGCGTCATTGTGGTGTGCAAGCCCGATTTCGGCGTGTCCACCCCCGAGCTGTACCGCAAGATCGACCAGACCGCCATTGCCCACCGCCCCGACAACCGTGCCATGGAATCGGCCCTGCTTGAGGGGGATCTGGGCAAGGTTTGCGCCCAGATTTATAATGTATTCGATCCCCTGGTCACTGAGGAGCATCTGGAAATGAACTACATCAAGTCCATCATGAACTCCTACGGCGCCATCGGCTTCCAGATGACCGGCTCCGGCTCCGCGATCTTTGCAGTGATGCCCAATTTCGAGTACGCCGCCGTGGTCTGCAATATGCTCAAGGAGAATTATCCCGAAGTTTATATCTGTATGCCTGTATAATCTTTCTAAAATCCGTCCATACTGGTGAAAAACAGTATGGACGGTGTTTTTATGCGTAAAAAAGGAAAACGGATTCTGCTCCTTGCCATTCTGGTGGCAGGGGTCTGGTTCGGCGGACTGCTCAGCGACCACAATCAGCTCCGGGAAAATATTCTCCGGCTCCATGTGGTGGGAGCCTCGGATTCTGAAGAAGACCAGGCGGTGAAGCTCCAGGTACGGGACGCGGTGCTGGCAAGCCTTCAGGAGGGCCTGGAGGATCTGACAGACCTTGAGCAGGCAGTAGAATATGTGAAAACCGTGATGCCCAAGCTGGAAACCGCCGCCAACCGGGTTCTGGAGGAGGCCGGCTTTGACCAGAGGGTGAACATCAGCCTGGCCCTGGAGGAATTCCCCCTCCGGGAGTATGATACCTTCTCCCTGCCCTCCGGGGTCTACAACGCCCTCCGGGTGGTCATCGGCGGCGGAGAAGGACAGAACTGGTGGTGCGTGGTGTTTCCCAACCTGTGCCTGGGTGGGGAGGAGGAAATGTCCGTTTTTTCGGACAGCCTTCATGATACCATAGAGGGAGAATACGAAATCCGGTTCTGGCTCCTGGACCAGCTGGGCAGACTGGAGAATTTTTTTCACAGAACTACCGAAGAAAGCTGAACTGTGGTATAATAAGCCATTATGACAGAAAGAAAGGAAGGTGGACAGAGATGCTTCGACTGATTCTCGGCCCGGACTGGGTTGCCAACCGGGAGGAGGTGCTGGCAAGAATCGCCCGGGATGTGCAGGCAAAACAGGAGGGCGTGGTTCTCATGGTGCCGGAGCTGATCAGCCATGACACCGAGCGCAGGCTCTGCGCCGCGGCAGGAGACACTGCCAGCCGATATGCGGAGGTTCTGTCCTTCACCCGGCTGCTGCGCCGGGTGGCGGAACGGGAGCAGCTGGGCATTCCCGAATGTCTGGACGGCGGCGGACGGCTGGTTGCCATGGCCTCCACGGTGCGGATGCTGTCCAGCCGTCTGAAATCCTATGCCAATCTGGAAACCCGGCCGGAATTTCTCACTGGCCTGGTAGATGCGGTGGACGAATTCAAGCGCTGCTGCATCACCTCCGGGGATCTGACCCTGGCATCCGGGCAGACCAGCGGCACCCTGGCCCAGAAGCTGGAGGAGCTGTCCCTGATTCTGGAGGGCTATGACAGCGTCTGTGCCCAGGGAAAGCAGGACCCCCGGGATCAGATGAACTGGCTGCTGGAGCAGCTGGAGCTCTGCGATTTTGCCCAGACCCATACCTTTTACATAGACGGCTTCCCGGATCTGACCCGGCAGAATATGGCGATTCTTGCCCATCTGATCCGACACAGCCCCCTGGTCACGGTCAGTCTGACCTGCGACCGGCCCGGCTCCGAGGCCTTGGCCTTTGAAAAGGCAGGCCAGACCGCGTCTGAGCTTCTGAAGATCGCCCGGGATGCAGATGTAGCGGTGGAACAGCTCCGGCTGCCCGGACGGCAGGATGGTCTGACGAAGCTTCGCTCGAAGCTCTTCCAGGGACTGATCACCCCCGACCCCGGGCTGGGCAGCCGGGTGAAGCTGGTTCGGGCAGACAGTGTGTTTGACGAATGTACCGCCGCCGCGGAATACATCCGGGAGCTGACCGCCTCAGGGGCGCGTTACCGGGACATCGGCATCGTCACCGCCAATCCGGAGCGTTACCGGGGCATTCTGTCCCTGGTGCTGCGCCGGTGCGGCATCCCGGCTTACCAGTCCGGCTCCGATGACATTCTGGAAAAAAGCGCGGTGGCAACGGTTCTGGCTGCCATGGAAGCGGCCATGGAGGGCCTGGAGCAGAAAACTGTCCTGCGGTATCTGAAATCCGTGCTGAGTCCGCTGCCCATGAAGTGCTGTGACGAGCTGGAAAACTATGCGGTGCTGTGGGGCATCCGGGGCGAAAAATGGAACCGGGAATGGGCCTTCCACCCCAGCGGACTGGGAGGCGAGTGGACAGAACACGCCCGGGATAAGCTGGCCAGGCTGAACGAGTACCGGGAAACCGCCATCGGCCCATTGATCCGTCTGCGCTCCGGCCTCCGGGACAGCGTGAATCTGGAAGGCCAGGTGGATGCGCTGTATGCTTTTCTGGAGGAGATTCATCTTGCTGAGGGCCTGGAGAGGCTGGCCGGGAAGGCAGACCGCTTGGGAGATAACCGGGCTGCCCAGGAATATAACCAGCTCTGGGAGATTCTGTTAACCGCCCTGGAGCAGATGCGCAATGTGCTGGGCCACAGCCAATGGGAGCCGGAGCATTTTTCCCGGCTTTTGCGGCTGCTGCTGAGTCAGTACGATGTGGGCACCATTCCCACCGTGCTGGATTCCGTCACCGTGGGCCCGGTCAGCGCCATGCGCTGCCAGCAGGTGCGGCACCTTCTGGTGCTGGGCGCCGAGGAAGGAAATCTCCCCAGCTATGCCGGTTCCTCCGGTGTCCTTACCGACCAGGAGCGGACGGAGCTGCGCCGTCTGGGTGTGACCCTCACCGGCGGCGGTATGGAGGGTGTGGCGGCGGAATTTGCCGAAATCTACGGCTGCTTCTGCGGCGCGGAGGAAACAGTGTATGTTTCCTGTCCCACGGGACAAAGCGCCTTCCTCTATCGGCGGCTGTGTACCATGACGGACCAGCCCGACGGAGAGCCCACCGGTGCGCTGTTGGGTCCGGCCCTGGGAAATCCCTGGGAAGCCGGTGCCTACCTTGCCCGATGGGACGAGGAGGAACTGGCATCCCGTCTGGACGTCCGGGAGGGCTATGACGAAACAAAGCGGAAAGCCGCCTTCGCCCTGGGCAATGTGGCCCGGGAGCATACCCAGGCCCTCTACGGCGACAAGCTGACCCTGTCCGCCTCCCAGATCGACAAACAGGCGGAGTGCCGCCTGGGCTACTTCCTCCGCTACGGCCTCCGGGCCCAGGAGCGGAAGGAGGTGTCCGTGGACCCGGCGGAATTCGGCACCTTCGTTCACGCGGTGCTGGAGGATACGGTGAAGGAGATCATGGACCGGGGCGGCTTCCGGGCTGTGGATCAGACCGAAACCCTGAACATCGCCCATCGCTATGCCGATGCCTACGCAAGAGAGCGGTTCTCCGAGCTGGATTCCGAGCGGCTGACCTACCTGTTCCAGCGCAACACCCTGGAGCTGGACGCGGTGGTGAAGGAGCTGTGGGAGGAGCTGTCTGAGTCCCGGTTTGAGCCTATGGCCTTTGAGCTTCACTTCGGTGAAGGAGGCGAGATGGCTCCCGTCCATTGTCCCGGCAGGCAGATGGACGCGGAGCTCCAGGGCTTTGTGGACCGGGTGGACCGGTTTACGGATGGAAACAACAACTACTTCCGGGTGGTGGACTACAAAACCGGTCGGAAGGATTTTGACTATTGCGATGTGTTCAACGGCGTGGGCCTGCAGATGCTGCTGTACCTGTTCGCCCTGGAGCAGGGAGGCGAGCAGGTGCTGGGCAGCGGCCCGGTCAGCGCCGGTGTCCAGTATTTTCCGGCCCGGTTCCCCTTCCTGACCGAGGACGGAAAGCTCTCTGAAGCGGAGGCGGCAAAGGAGCGGTTCACCCAGACCAAGCGCCGGGGCCTGATTCTCGACAGTGAAACGGTGATCCGGGCCATGGAGCCGGGGGAGGAGCTGCACCGGCTGAGCTGCCGCCGGAAAAGTGACGGCACCATCACCGGCGATGTGGCCACCGCCGCCCAGTTCCAGAGCCTGAGAGCCTATCTGTTCCGGCTTCTGGGCCGGATGGTGGATGACATTGCCCGGGGCTTTGTGGCGCCCAATCCCTACACCCGGGGTTCCAGCCATTCTGCCTGCGCCTACTGTCCTTATGGTGCGGTCTGCGCCAGAAGCCGGGAGGAAGGCAGACGGAATTACAAAGCCATGACCGCCCAGCGGTTCTGGGATGAGATTGAAAAGGAGGCGGAGCGACATGGCAGATAAGCTGACAACCGAACAGCGCATGGCGGTGGAAAACCGGGGCGGAAAGCTGCTGATCTCCGCCGCCGCCGGTTCCGGCAAAACCAAGGTGCTGGTGGACCGGCTGCTGAAATACATCAATGACCCCGTATCCCCCTGCAACATCGACGATTTCCTCATCATCACCTATACCAAAGCCGCCGCCGCCGAGCTTCGGGGCAAAATTGCCGCCAAGCTGTCGGAGCATCTGGCAGAGCAGCCGGAAAACCGGCACCTCCAGCGGCAGATGCAGCGGATCTACCTGGCGAAAATCTCCACCGTCCATTCCTTCTGCACCGATGTGCTTCGGGAGTATGCCTACGAGCTGGATCTGCCGGGAGATTTCCGGGTGGGTGACGAAAACGAGTGCGCCCAGCTCCGGCTGACCGCAATGGAGGAGGCACTGGACAACGCCTACACCACCCTGCCGGACAACCGGGAATTCCTGGCCTTTGTGGATACCCAGGGCCTGGGCCGGACAGATTATCTGGTGCCTCAGATTGTCATGAAGGTCTACGACAGCGCCCGGTGCCATCTGGATCCGGAACAGTGGCTGGATCACTGCCTTGCCGCGGCGGATCTGACGGATGTGGAGGACGCGGCGAAAACCGTCTGGGGCGAATACCTGATGGAGGATCTGAAGGAATACCTTTCCATGCAGATCCGTGCCATCCGTTCCTGCCTGGAGCTTGCTCTGACCGACGGAGAAATGCCCAAGCCTGCCGCCCTGCTGCAGAAGCTGCTGACAGACCTGGAGTATCTTGCCCAGGCCCGGACCTGGGACGAGGTGCTGGAGCGTCGGAATCCGGATTATGGCACCCTGCGCTTTACCAAAAAAGCAGACCCGGAAACCGCCGAGCAGATCAAGGCAGTCCGCAAGGGCTGTAAGGATGGCCTGGAAAAGAAGCTCCGGGTGTTCTGCGATCCTTCTGCCCAGGTGCTGGACGATCTGCGGCAGACAAGCGCCGCCATCCGGGGCCTGGTGTGGCTGGTCCGGGATTTCGCCGACCGCTACCAGTCCATGAAACGCCGCCGCCGGGTGCTGGATTTCAGCGATCTGGAGCATAAAACCCTGGATCTGGTGGTTGGAAAACACCGCACCGGCACCACCCGGATCGCCCGGGAAATCGGGAGCCGGTTCCGGGAAGTGCTGGTGGATGAATACCAGGACTCCAACGCGGTTCAGGATGCCATTTTCAATGCCCTGACCGAGGAACGGAACAACTGCTTTATGGTTGGCGATGTGAAGCAGTCCATCTACCGCTTCCGTCTGGCAGACCCGGGAATCTTCCTGAAAAAATACCGTGATTACCTTCCGGTAGAGAAGGCTCAGCCCGGTGAGGGCCGGAAAATCCTGCTGAGCCGGAATTTCCGCTCCTGCGAAGCGGTGCTGGAGGCGGCCAACGATGTGTTCCGCCGTTGTATGTCGGACCGTGTGGGCGGCCTGCGCTACGGCGACGCGGAGGCACTGGTGGAGGGGCTTCCCCACAAGCCTCTGGAGGAGCCGGAGGTGGAGCTCCATGTGATCTCCACGGGCGAGGATGCATACGCCCAGGAAGCCGCCTTTGTGGCGGACCGGATCGCCCAGCTTCTGGACGGCACCCATACCATCCGGGATGGAGAGGGCTTCCGGCCCATCCAGCCCGAGGACATTGCCATTCTGCTCCGCTCCCCCAACAGCGTGGGGCAGGACTATCAGGAAGCCCTGGCACGCCGGGGCATCCGCAGCGCCTTCGGCAGCGGACGGGATCTGCTCCAGACCGGCGAGGTGAGTCTGATGCGCTCGTTGCTGCAAATCATCTCCAATCCCCGGCAGGACATTCCGCTCCTGGCGGTGCTGGCAAGCCCGGTCTTTGGCTTTACCGCCGACGATCTGGCCCGGGTCCGGGCAGGACGGCGGTACGGTGATTTCTACAGCGCCCTCTGGGCCGATGAAACCGAGCAGTCCAGAACCTTCCTCCATACCCTGGAGACCCTGCGGCAGCTTGCCCGGACGGAGAACCTCTGCGGTCTGATGGAGCATATTTTCTGCCTGACCCGGGCGGACAGCATTTACGCCGCCATGGAGGGCGGCCCGGAGCGGACGGCCAACCTCCGGGAATTCTACCAGCTGGTCATGGACTTCGAGTCCACCGCCCGGCGGGATCTGAGCCAGTTCCTGGAGCATCTGGAGCTGATGGAGGAGAAGGGCCTTTCCATCAGCGAAGCCAGCGCCGGCGGCGCGGTGGAGATTCTGTCCATCCACAAATCCAAGGGCCTGGAGTACCCGGTGGTATTCCTGTCTGCCCTGTCCCGGGGCTTCAACCGGGAGGATCTCCGGGCCCAGGTGCTGTGTGACGGCGTGCTGGGACTGGGACTGTCGGCGGTGGACCAGAGTACCCGTGTCCGGTATCCCACCATCGCGAAACGGGCCATTGTGGCCCGGGCCGCCCGGGAAAATCTGTCTGAGGAGCTTCGGGTGCTGTATGTGGCCATGACCCGGGCCAAGGATCGGCTGATTATGACCTACGCCACCAAAAAGCCGGAGGAGGAACTGGCCCGGATCGCCCGGTGCCTGGAGCCCGGCGGCGCGGAGCTGATGGCAGGAAGTGTGTCCTGCCCCGGCCAGTGGGTGCTGATGGAGGCCATGTGCCGGACGGAATCGGGCCGGCTTTTTGACCTTGCCCAGGCCCAGCCCGGCTGCACCCGGGTAAGGAAGCACCATTGGCGTGTGGATACTGTGGACTGCCCAGCGCCGGAGGAAGGGGAAGACAAGTTGGAGCCTGTGATCCGGCCCAGGCTTCCCGAAGGAATGGAGGACCGGCTTGCCCGGTATCTTGCGGTTTCCTACGGTCATGAAGAAGCCACCCAAACCCCCTCCAAGCAGACCGTGACCCAGCTCAAGGGCCGGGACAAGGACAACGAGGCGGCAGAGCAGACCCATCCCCGGCCCACCCAGCGCACCTGGCGCAGGATCGAAAGAGCTTCCTCCGGCGGAAAGGAATTCGGCAATGTGATGCATGGTCTGATGCAGTATCTGCGCTTTGACCGGTGTGCCACGGAAGAAGGTCTGGAGGAGGAGCTTCTCCGCCTGACCGGCAGGGGGCTGCTGACCCAGGAACAGGCTGACCAGGCAGACCGGCAGGGAATTCTCTCCCTGTTCGAAACGGAAGTCGGCCGCAGGCTGATCCAGGGCCAGGTGCTCCGGGAGTTCAAGTTCTCCATCCTGGACGATGGGGAGAAATACGGCAAAAACCTTGCCGGGGAGCAGGTTCTGCTCCAGGGCGTGGTGGACTGCGCCCTGCTGGAGCCCGACGGCATTACCATCCTGGACTTCAAAACAGACCGGGTGAAGCCCGATGGCGTGGAGCAGATCAAGGAGCGCTACCGCAGCCAGGTTCAGATCTATGCCCAGGCTTTGGAGCGGATTTACCAGATGAAAGTGAAAAAACAGTACCTGTACCTGTTCTCCCTCCGGGAGCTGGTGGAGCTGTGACTACATTCAAGAGGCGGCCCTCAGGGCCGCCTCTTTCGTCAGTTCTGATACAGGATCTGCTGCTGCTCCATCCGGGGATACCGGATCAGCTCCCGGCCCTCCGGATCTTCCTTTTCCATGGAAACGGCGGTAATCTGCCGGTTTTCATAGGTGGTGTAGTAGTAAATCCCCCGATCCGCGTTGCAGCAGCAGGTGTATACCGTGATCTCGCAGTCCCCGTCCTCTGTCCGGCTGCAGCCCCGGGTCTGGGATACGGTGTCCAGAATGTGGAAAAACTGGCCCACGCTTTCTGACTCTGTTTCTCCGGAAACAGCGTTGAGCTTGGTGAAGGCCGCCCGGACAAACCGGGAAGGGGAGGACAAATCCCCCGGCAGGCCCATCGCCCCCAGTCCATGGGTGAAGGGCTCCAGCCGGAGCTGACGGGCGAATCGGTTCTCCGGTTCCTCGGGAGTCAGATGCAGATACTGGTTCAGCGAAAACAGCATTTGTTCAAAGGGGGGATTGTTGGTCAGCACCCCGGCAGGGTTTTCATGCCACCGGATTCCCTCCCGGGTAGCCTCCAGTGTCAGCGCCTGATCCCGGTCGGCAATGAGCCAGTGGAGCCGGGCCGGAGGGATGTCCTCCCGGAAAGCATCGCCCATCAGGTGCAGCTGTTCCAGCTTGCTGCGCACCTCCCGCAGATTCGCGCACTGACCAAGAATCCAGGGAATCAATTCAAAATGGCAGATTTTCCGGTCCCCGGAACCGCAGCCGTAATGGGCCGAGCCGGTAAAATCCAGCCCTGCCATGCATAACCCCTTTTCGTTGCAGCCGTCAAAATACAGGGGATATCCATCCTCCGTCCGGGCCATGCCGATGAAGGCGTAATGGCGTTCCAGGGTTTGACTGTGCCGGAAGGGCAGCGGAAAATTCCGGGGTGTGACAGTGACTTCGGCGTTGTAAGAAAATTCCAGATCCAGGGTTCTCCCGAAATAGAAATCCCTGGTTCGGTAGGTGATGGCGGTACACATGGGCCTGTTCCCCCTTAGGCTTTGTCCTTGGGCTTGAACAGCAGGCTGGCCAGCAGACCTGCGGTCACTGCCGCGGCAACGCCCCCAGCGGCGGCAGACAGGCCGCCGGTGAAGATGCCAAGCACCCCGTCCCGGGCGATGGCTTCCCGTACCCCTTTGGCAAGCACATTCCCGAACCCCACCAGGGGCACCGTTGCGCCGGCCCCGGCAAATTCCGCGAAGGGTTCATAAAGGCCCAGTCCGCCCAGGATCACCCCCAGCACCACATAGCTCACCAGAATCCGGGCAGGGGTCAGCCTGGTATAATCAATCAGAAGCTGGGTGACCAGACAGATGGCCCCACCCACCAAAAACGCTTTTACATATTCCATACTTACCTCCTGGATTCGATGCATACCCCGTGGCATACCCCGGGAATGGGCAGCTTCTGCTGGGTGGAAGTGGGGGAGAGCAGGGCCCCGGTTCCGCAGAACAGGATCTTTTTCAGCTTACCCTGCCAGAGCTTTCCCAAAAGCTCGGAACACAGTACGATGGCACTGCATCCGCAGCCGGAGCCGCCGCAGTGAACATCCTGCCGCTCCCGGTCAAAAACCAGCTCTCCGCAGTCCGCCAGCTTGTCGCCGATGGAGATACCCTCACGGAGAAACAGCTGGATCAGCGCCTCCTTCCCCAGCGCGCCCAGATCACCGGTGACGATCAGGTCAAAATCCTCCGGAGAGGTATGAAAATCCGAGAAGTGAGCCCGTATGGTGTCAAAGGCGGCAGGGGAAGAAGTCAAGGATAGACGATAAAATACCAGAAAAAGGAAGAACGTCGGGAAAAGAAAATGTCGCCCACCCGGAATGCTTTGACAAGCAGGGGCAGTAATGGTATTATGGAGGTATCATCAGATCATAAGGAGGTTATCTTATGCTATCCAATCTCTGCAAAAAGCATGACATTGAATCTTTTTCCATCTCTCCGGAAAACTTCACAGGAGAAAAGGGGTGCGGCGGAAAGGCTGAAACCGGCACCGGTGCAAGCTGTGCCAGGGATCTGGGCATTGGGTGGAAAATCTCTCCCTCGGTGCTGATCGAAGCCCAGGAAACCTTTACACTGGCAGATGTTCAGGGAGAGGGCGCCATCAAGCATATCTGGGTAACGGATGCCTCCTACAGAGGCCGTGAGCTGATTCTGCGAATCTACTGGGACAATAACCCGACGCCCTCTGTCGAAGTCCCCCTGAGTGATTTCTTTGCCAGCGCTTCCTACACAGAGTTCCGCCAGATCTCCAGCCTTGCGGTGTGCGTGAACCCTGCCCGGGGCCTGAACTGCTATTGGGAAATGCCTTATCGCAAGGGCTTCCGAGCCACTCTTGAGAATATCTCTGACCACCCCATCACGGTATACTATCAGATCGACTGCGAGCGGAAGGCAATCCCGGAGGATGCCCTGTATTTCCATGCCCAGTTCCGCAGAACCAACCCACTGCCCTACAAGGGGGTGTATACCATTCTCGATGGCATCAAGGGCAGAGGCCAGTATGTTGGCACCTATATGTACTGGGGCGTGAACAACAACGGCTGGTGGGGCGAAGGCGAGATCAAATTCTATCTGGACGGCGATCAGGAATTCCCCACCATCTGCGGCACCGGTACAGAAGACTATTTCTGCGGCGCATACAATTTCGATGTGAACGGAAAATACCTGGAGTATACTACGCCCTATGCCGGAATGTCCAAGGTGGACAAAACAGATGAAACCTATCAGGCCAATCGCCGTTTCAATCTGTACCGTTGGCATATTACAGATCCCATCTACTTCCAAAAGGATATCCGGATCACCATACAGGCCCTGGGCTGGAGGAGCGGAGGCAGATACCTGCCCCGGATGGATGATATCTCTTCCGTGGCCTACTGGTATTCTGATACCCTGGAAGATGTCTACCCCCAGCTTCCGGACGCTGATGCCCTGGAGATTATCTGAAAACCAACAGGGCTGTCTTACGAAGGTAAGCATATGCAAAAAAGCTGTCATTTGCAGGTAATGAGATATCGGTATTACTACTGCAATCAGTATAGGTTGTTCCGAAAGAAACGTTAATTTACGAATTCTTTATATGTTACCTCCCGGTTTGTGCTACAATGGGCGTAGAAACCAAAAGGAGGTTCGCATGATGGAGAAATTCATTCCCTACGAGAAGCTTTCCAAGAAGGAAAAGCGCAAGATCAATCAGACCCGCCGGCAGACCTGGGGCGACTTAAACCCCGTCACCCGGAAGCCTGAAAACAGCAAGGCCTACAATCGAAGCAAAGCCCGGAATTGGAAGTGTGAAAAATTCACGCGATCCAGTTCCGGGACTTTTATTTGCATCATGCCTTTTCCTGCGCTATAATAGTTCCAACGGTGCGCCGGTTCGGCGCGTGCAGTTCGGTCGGGGGGAACTCCTGACCCGGCAGAGTCGGGCATTTCTTGCGGCCGCTTACCGCCTGCTGCCCATTGCGCTGATCGAAAAAAGAAAAACAAACCGAAAATAAAACAAATCACGAGGGAGGAACGAATATGAAAATGGCAGTCATTTATCACTCAGTTACCGGCAATACGAAAAACATGGGTGATCTGATCGTAAAAGGCATGAACAGCGTTGCCGGTGTGGAAGCCCAGGCCTTTCCCATCGAAGGGGTGGATGTGGAATTTGTCAAAGAGGCAAAGTGCGTTGTCTTTGGTTCTCCGATCTACGCCGCCCACATCACCGGGCAAATGATGAATTATCTCCTGTCCGATGCAGGCAAATTGCATCTTGCAGGGAAGCTGGTAGGTGCCTATGCCACCGCCCAGTATGTCCACGGCGGCGCGGAGCTGGGCATCCGTGAGATGCTGGACCATGCCATGGTCATGGGCGCGCTGACCTACTCCGGAGGCGGTTCCTTCGGTAAGCCTTTCATCCATTTAGGTCCCGTCGGCATCGACAACACCATGGACATCAATCAGTTTGCAGACAATTTTGAAATCTACGGTTCCCGTATGGCGCAAAAAGCCATGGAATTGTTTGCGAAATAATATTTGCAATGCAAAAGGAAGCGCAGGGTTTTGGCTGAGGATATTTGCATTTATATGTGAACAAGGGCCTGATGTGAAGCGCAAAACTTCGCATCAGGCCCAATATAACCATCCTATCACAACGAAATCCATCCATTTGCAGTTCTTCCAACATTGCTGCCGGATTCTTATACTAATTCTTAATAAAAAGGCCTAAGAACTCGCCGCGGATAAATCGCGCCGGAAAAGGCCGACGACGACGGTGGGCTGTCGCCCACCGAGGAGGAGAACGCATTCCGGTACGATTTTGACCGGCGAGAATTAGGCAGTTTTATTAAGAGTTAGACAATATGAAATGACTCCTCACTTGCAAAACGTGGATTTACCTGTCATACTTAAGGTGCTAACACTTAAGAAACCGGAATTACCACATACAAGGAGGAGTCACCATGACAAGTATAACCTATATCGGGATGGATGT
>JAFVWL010000026.1 GCA_017501695.1 Oscillospiraceae bacterium | reverse complement strand
GTAACCAGAACGGAGTTATACTGAGGATCCGGAAGGACCTCTCTCTTGGGAACATTACCTCTTCTGGGCACTTTGCTTCCCTCCTTCATAATATAATGATTTCATCGGTACTCGAAAGTGTAACCTTTCGTTGTGCTTGCCAGAGGTTTTCAAGAGGAGTCCTCTATTATAAAAAACCTTGGCAAGGATTCGCCTTGCGTATCGGCTTGGAAAAATTCAAATTTTGTTTTGCGTCAACAGATCAAGAATTACTTCTTACCTGCCTTGGGACGCTTCTGACCGTACTTGGAACGGGACTGCATACGGTTCTGAACACCCTGGGTATCCAGAGTACCGCGGATGATGTGGTAACGGACACCGGGAAGGTCCTTAACACGGCCGCCACGGATCAGAACCACGGAGTGCTCCTGCAGGTTGTGGCCGACACCGGGGATATAAGCGGTGACTTCCATACCGTTGGTCAGGCGAACACGGGCGATCTTACGCAGAGCGGAGTTAGGCTTCTTGGGGCTGGTGGTACGGACGGCAGTGCAGACGCCACGCTTCTGGGGGGAAGGCAGGGTGGTAGCCTTGTTCTCCAGGGTGTTCAGACCTCTCTGCAGAGCGGGAGCGGTGGACTTGTAGGTGACCTGCTTACGGCCGCTGCGAACCAGCTGATTAAAAGTAGGCATTTCATTTCTCCTTTCTTAAGTTCTCGCTTTCGCGGGCAAATCTATTCTACGGAAATTCTCCGGTAGAATCAACGGATGGCGGCTGCCGCCGCCGCGCCAACGTCGATGCCGCAGGCGCGCCCCAGATCCTGCATGGTGCGGACCCAGGCGTAGGAGACCTGATTGGCTTTGCACAGAGCCTCCAAAGGCTCCGTGATGGCAGGATCGGCGTTTTCCGCCAGGAAAACATACCGGGCCAAGCCCTTATTCAGCGCCTTGCGGAGCTGTTTTGATCCGACCACGAAGCTGCATCCCGCAAGCTCCGCCGCCAGCCCGAATTCCGGGATTTTAAGATCATTCAAAGTATCCATACAAGATGATATTATACGCACTTTTCCGAAAAAGTCAACAAATTTCTTAGAAAAAATTCTATGTTTTTTCCAACCCTGCCCCGGCTGCCGCCGGAGCCGCCAAAACCTTCCCCCTGGGGGGAAGGTGGATTTTTCGTCCGCCTAAAGCGGACGAAAAAGACGGATGCGGGGTGGCGGCAGAACCGATGCGGAACAAGAAACGAAATACGCACCCAGCCACCGAAACCCATGTCATTGCGAGCCACGAAGTGGCGTGGCAATCTCCAGCACCGACCGACGGGGCCAGGCTTCCAATCTGCATCGAACATCTGTGATGAACTCTGGATAACAGTTTGTCCATCATTTCGTCAGGGGATTCCCACGTCGCTTCGCTCCTCGGAATGACATGACTGGGGCTGCGGAGGGAGGTGTGGTACAAGGTACGAATCAGCAGAAAAGGACCGCTGCGCAAGCAGCGGTCCCTCTTACTAGGATTTAGTTGTTCTCAGCGTTCTCCACGAAGTCCTCGGTGAGCCGGGACTCGGGGGTCACACCGGGCTGATAATCCCGGTAGGCCATGAGGCCGGAACCGGCGGGGATCAGCTTACCGATAATGACGTTCTCCTTCAGGCCAACCAGATGGTCAACCTTGCCCTTAATGGCGGCATCGGTCAGGACCTTGGTGGTCTCCTGGAAGGAAGCGGCGGACAGGAAGGAATCGGTGGCCAGAGAAGCCTTGGTGATACCCATGAGCATGGGAGAAACCACAGCCAGCTTCAGGTCGGTCTCGCCGGCATCGATCCGGGCCTGGACCACAGCGTTGGCATCCTCGTACTGGAAGGCATCGATGACGGTGCCGGTGAGCAGAGTGGTATCGCCGGGATCCTCCACGCGGACCTTGCGCATCATCTGGCGGACGATGACTTCGATGTGCTTATCGTTGATGTCAACGCCCTGCTGACGGTACACGGCCTGGACGGACTGGACCAGATAATCCTGGACCGCCTCGGTGCCGGAAATCCGCAGCACATCCTGGGGATACAGGGCACCGTCGGTGATGGGCTCGCCCTTCTGGACCACCTTGCCGTGGGTGACCTTCAGGCCCACGGAGTAAGGCACCTGGTAGACCTTGACCTCGCCGTCCTCAGCGGTGACGGTGATGTTACGCAGGGCAGTACGGTGGGTGTCGTCCACGTTGACGACGCCGGTGATCTCAGCGATCTGGGCCATCTTCTTGGGACGGCGGGCCTCAAACAGTTCTTCGACTCGGGGCAGACCCTGGGTGATATCGTCACCCGCGACGCCGCCGGAGTGGAAGGTACGCATGGTCAGCTGGGTACCGGGCTCACCGATGGACTGGGCGGCGATGATACCGACGGCCTCGCCCAGGTCCACTTCCTTGGAGGTGGCCAGGTTCATGCCGTAGCACCGGGCACAGACACCGGACCGGGCGCGGCAGCCCAGAATGGTGCGGATATAGATCTTGGTGATGCCGTGGGCCTCGAACTTGGCGGCGTCCTCGGGCATCATCAGCTTGTACTTGGAGTGCAGCAGCTCGCCGGTGACGGGATCCACCACATCCTCCACAGGATAGCGGCCGGAGATCCGGTTGCCGAAGGAGTCCACCACATCGCCGTTCTTGTCGTAGACAGCGCCGACCCAGATACCGTTGCGGGTATGGCAGTCGTGCTCGCGGATGATGACCTCCTGGGAAACGTCGACCATTCGGCGGGTCAGATAACCGGAGTCCGCGGTACGCAGAGCGGTATCGGCCATACCCTTACGGGCGCCTCTGGTGGAGATGAAGTACTCCAGGACGGACAGGCCTTCACGGAAGTTCGCCTTGATGGGGATCTCGATGGTGCGGCCGGAGGTATCGGCCATCAGGCCACGCATACCGGCCAGCTGACGGATCTGAGCCATGGAGCCACGGGCGCCGGAGTCCGCCATCATGTAGATGGGGTTGAACTCGTCCAGGTTGCCCTGCAGGGCCTTGGTAATGTCGGCAGTGGTCTTTTCCCACTGCTGGACCACCAGGCGGTAGCGCTCCTCGTTGGTGATGAAGCCCTTGCGGTAGAAATCTTCGATCTCCACGACCTTGCCTTCGGCTTCCTTGACCAGGGTGTACTTGGCTTCAGGCACCACCATGTCGGCGATGGACACGGAGATAGCGCCCTTGGTGGAGTACTTGTAGCCCAGGGCCTTGATGCGGTCCAGCATCTCGGTGGACACGGTGAAGCCGTGCTTGCGGATGCACTTGTCGATGATCTTGCCTAACTGCTTCTTGCCAACCAGGAAGTCCACTTCCAGGTCGAAGGCATGGGCGGGATCGGTGCGGTCCACGAAGCCCAGGTCCTGAGGGATGGGCTCGTTGTAGATCAGACGGCCCACGGTGGCGTTGATCATGCGGTATTCCATGACACCGTTGATCTCCTTGCCGTAGCGGACACGGATGGGAGCGTGAAGGCCGATATTGCCGTCAGCATAGGCGGCGATAGCTTCCTCCACGGAGGAATAGTTATGAACGGGACGGAACTTGGCTTCCGCCTTGCCCTCAGCCTTGGCCTTCTTGTTGGCAGCCAGGAACTCGTCGGCATCCACCACCTCATTCACGGGCAGGTCCGTCTCACCGGCGTTGGTGACGAAGACCGTCTCCGCGCCCTTCTCGGCCTTGCCGATGCGGGTATAGGTCAGGTAGTAGGCACCCAGGATCATATCCTGCGTGGGAACGGTAACGGGCTTGCCGTCCTGGGGACGCAGCAGGTTGTTGGCGGACAGCATCAGCATCCGGGCTTCAGCCTGAGCCTCAGCGGACAGGGGCACGTGAATAGCCATCTGGTCGCCGTCAAAGTCGGCGTTGAAAGCGGTACAGCACAGGGGGTGCAGCTTCAGGGCGCGGCCTTCCACCAGGATGGGCTCGAAGGCCTGGATACCCAGACGGTGCAGGGTGGGCGCGCGGTTCAGCATAACAGGACGGTCCTTGATGATCTCGTCCAGAGCATCCCAAACCTCGGTCTTGCCCTTGTCGATCATCTTCTTGGCGGACTTGATGTTGTTGGCCAGACCGTCGGCAACCAGCTTCTTCATAACGAAGGGCCGGAACAGCTC
>JAFVWL010000144.1 GCA_017501695.1 Oscillospiraceae bacterium | reverse complement strand
TAGTTTAGCGTAATATGTCCGCGTAGGGGGCGACCCTTGCGGTCGCCCAGCGGCGAAGCCGCCTCGGCCCCCGCTTTTCAAGAGGGGGCTGGCAAAAATCGGCTCTTCGGAACCGATTTTTGACTGGGGGAGTTCTTTTTCTCCCCCCGGCCCTTCGGGCCACCCCCCTCATAAATGCGGGGGGCAAGGGGTGCGGTGCTGATATATACTACAATTTACAACAGGAGGAGAATATGAAACTGAAAACCAAGCTTCTGGGAGTCGTATACACCTTCCGGGATGTGAAGGACGTGCTGGCCAAGGCCAACGAGGAAAAGACCGGCGATGCCCTGGCGGGGCTGGCGGCGGAGACGGCCCAGGAGCGGATCGCCGCCAAGGTGGTCCTGTCCGCGCTGACTCTGGCGGACCTGCGGGAAAACCCCGCTGTGCCCTACGAAACCGACGAGGTGACCCGGATCATCCAGGACGATGTGAATGAAACGGTCTACGCCCGGATCCGGAACTGGACCGTGGCGGACCTGCGGGAGTGGATCCTGTCGGAGACTACCTCCGGTAACGATATCCGCAAGCTGAGCCGGGGCCTGACTTCGGAAATGGTGGCGGCGGTGGCCAAGCTTATGAGCAATCTGGACCTGATCTACGCCGCCAATAAGATTACCGTTACCGCCCACTGCAATACCACCATCGGCCTGCCGGGGACCCTGAGCTGCCGGCTCCAGCCCAACCACACCACCGATGACCCTGACGGCATCACCGCTTCCGTGCTGGAGGGCCTGAGCTTTGGCACCGGAGACGCGGTGATCGGTCTGAACCCTGTTACCGATTCTCCGGAGCAGGTGGGAAAGGTCCTGCGCCGGTTCCAGGAGATCAAGGAGCATTGGCAGATCCCCACGCAGATCTGTGTTCTGGCTCATGTGACTGCCCAGATGAAGGCCGTCCGGGACGGTGCGCCCTGTGACCTGATCTTCCAGTCCATCGCCGGCAGCGAGGCGGGAAACGCCGCCTTTGGTTTCAACGCCGCCACCATTGCCGAAGCCCGGGACCTTTTGCTTCGGGACGGTACGGCGGAGGGCCCCAATGTGCTGTACTTCGAGACAGGCCAGGGGTCCGAACTGAGCTCCAACGCCCATCACGGCACGGACCAGGTGACCATGGAGGCCCGGTGTTACGGTTTTGCCAAGCGCTTTTCCCCCTTCCTGGTGAACACGGTGGTGGGCTTCATCGGACCGGAGTATCTCTACGATGCCCGGCAGGTGACCCGGGCCGGTCTGGAGGACCATTTTATGGGCAAGCTCACGGGTATTTCCATGGGCTGCGACTGCTGCTATACCAACCACATGAAGGCGGACCAGAACGATATCGAGAACCTGGCAAGCCTGCTGACTCTGGCCGGATGCAACTATTTCATGGGCATTCCCCATGGGGACGACATCATGCTGAACTACCAGACCACGGGCTTCCGGGAGACTGCGGCCCTGCGGGAGCTGACGGGGAAGACCGCCATTCCGGAATTCCAGCGGTGGCTGGAAAAAATGGGCTTCGTGGAAAATGGCCGCCTGACCCCCAAAGCCGGCGACGGCTCCAGCTTGCTGTTTTGATGGAAAGGGAAATTGTAGTTTAGCGTAATATGTCCGCGTAGGGGGCGACCCTTGCGGTCGCCCGGCGGCGAAGCCGCCTCGGCCCCCGCTTTTCAAGAGGGGGCTGGCAAAAATCGGCTCTTCGGAACCGATTTTTGACT
>JAFVWL010000143.1 GCA_017501695.1 Oscillospiraceae bacterium | reverse complement strand
GCAAATAAATAAGGCCCCTTTAGGGGCATGCCTGTGAAATCTGCGCGGTTGGCAGACTATTCGACGAGCCTATAGGCTCAGCCGGAGACATGCCCCAGGGGGGCAGAGCAAACCACCGGCAAGGCCGGTGGTTATGATTTGGAAAATATAGCGATTTATCACAAACTGCTGTTACATATTTCTTCTTCCTTTCGTCTTATATATAGTCCGGTTTTTATTCCTTCTGCCTGACTGCGGCCTTGCTTTCGGGATACTGATGAATTTGAAATATGATTTTCTGTGGTGAAATGCTTGAAAACTGAGCCGGATATAGCTATAATAAATGACAATTATTCTTTAAGGGGGAACCGTGTTGAAGAGAAAAACCTTATCCCTTGTTCTTGCGTTCAGCATGATCCTGTGTCTGCTTCCGACTATGACTGCCAATGCGGCGTTTGAAAATACATATGTTCTGACCGGAAACCAGAGAAAGGACATTCTGGGAGTTGCGGTCACACAGTTGGGTTATGTGGAAGGTCCACACTATGGTATGCAGTACGGCAATGACACCAAATACGGCGACTGGTACGGCTTGCCCTATAATGCCTGGTGCGCTATGTTCATTAGCTGGTGCGCCCGGCAGGCGGATATCTCCACGAAGATCCTCCGCAATAGCTGCCGCGCAGGCCCCCAGGCAGATCCGGAGCGTTTCAATATTCCCTATTACCACGGCACGGAGTATACTCCTCAGCCCGGCGATCTGTTCTTCCTGCAGGATTTTTCTCATGTAGGCCTGGTCTATGAGGTGCACGGAGAGACAGTTGTTACCCTGGAAGCCAACGTTAACTATGAAGGTGTCTCTGAGGAGGAGGGCTATACAGTAGCTATCCTGGAACGCAAAATCAATGAGCTGTGGTTCGGCGTCCCCGCCTATGAAGGCTGCGATACCTGCCCGGCCACCGGCGGCGACCATGCCTATGTCCGGTATTTTGAGGAAGCGCATCCCCATGCCAACTACTTTGAATGCAGCGCCTGCGGCGACCTGTACTATACCGGAAGCCATACCCAGGACACCGATTGCCATACCTGTATGGGCTGCGGCTGCAGCACCGATTACGCGGGTCTTTACAAGGTTGTCGGCGTAAGCAAACGGCTGAACCTGCGGGAAGGCCACGGTACGAATCATTGGCAGAAAAGCGTGGCGGAGCTGGACTCTGTTGTGGAGGTGCTGGCGGGCAATGGCTACTGGGCCCATGTACTGGACGGCGTGGAAGTCTACTATGCCTCCATGTCCTATCTGCAGCGCTATGTGCCTGCCCCCGGCAATCTGAAGACGGACCTGGAAACCTATATTTCCGGAGAATCGGCTACGGTGTCCTGGGACCGGGCCAAAAGCGCCACCTCCTACCGGATCCGTGTGAGCCGGGATGACCAGCAAATTCTGGATTCCGAGCTGGGGGATACGCTGTCCTGTGATTTGGAAGCCTTGGAGCCGGGGGACTATGAGATCTCTGTGACAGCAAGCCATGGCAGTACCGTCTCCAAAGTGACAAAGTGCGGTTTCCGTGTTCTGCGAAAGTATGATGTGGTGTTTGACGGACAGGAGGGTACCAATGTGCCCCAGCCCCAACAGAAGATTCAGGACCGGCCTCTGACCCTCAGCGACGGGATTCCGGAGAAAGAGGGCTTTGCCTTTCTGGGCTGGGATACCGATGCCGCGGCCAAATTGGGCCTTTACCAACCCGGTGACGTCTGGACCGAAGACGGAGACACGACCCTGTATGCCGTCTGGAAGTCCGGCTCCGCGGTTCCCGAATCCCTGGAAATCTTAACACCGGCCCAGACCAATCTGTATCTGGTGGGCGATCCCTTGGATACCCGGGGCCTGTCCCTGCTGGTCCGTTATTCCGATGGCACAGCCAAGCGGGTCACCGCGGGCTATGAAGTTTCCGGCTTCCAATCGGAAACCGCGGCGGAGCTGACTCTGACCGTGTCCGTTGAGGGCGTGTCCGCGGCGTATTCTGTGTCGGTGCTGGACTATTATCCCGGCGACATCGACCGGAACCGGCAGGTGGACCGGGAGGATGTGATGCAGCTTCTGTGGCATATTTCCTTCCCGGAGCTGTTCCCTCTGGAGGTTCCCGCGGACTTTACCGGAGACGATGTGGTAGACCGGGCGGACGTGATGCAGCTTCTGTGGCACATATCCTTCCCGGAAATGTTCCCCCTGAAGTGAGGTAATCCATGAAAAGATTTATAACCCTTTTGCTGTGCGCGGTGCTGGTGTGCGCTCTGACCGTGCCGGCCGCGGCGGCGGGCAGTGCCCATATGAGTCTGTCCGCTTCCTCCGGTACGCTGTACCGGGGCGAGACCTTTACGGTCTCTGTATATTTGACCAACGATCAGCCTGTGGGCCGGGGCGGTATTGTCCTGTCCTATGATTCCGGTGTTTTTGAATTTCTGGGCGGCACCTGCAACGTCAGCGGTGCCACTCTGGCGGAGGTTTCCGCAGGCAGAAACGGCGGCGTCTTTGCCTTGGCGGAGGAACGGGTGGTTTCCGGAACCATCTTTACCATCCAGATGCGGGTCAAAGACGGCGCGGCTTTTGGTACGTATACCATTTCCGGTACCGCCAGTATGGAAATCTCCTGCTCTGTCGGCGGGACCTCTGTGACCGTGGCCTGCCAGCACAGCTACGGCGGCTATACCTCCGTGGACAGCGACACCCACCAGCGGACCTGCTCCATCTGCCAAAAGGTAGAGACCGGCAGTCATAACTGGAATTCCGGCACGGTGACCAAGTCTGCGACCTGCGTCAGCACCGGCACCAGAAAGTACACCTGCAACAACTGCGGTGAGACGAAGACCGAGACGATCCCGGTGAGCAGCGACCACCGGTACGGCAACTGGACCGATCAGGGGGAAGCCGGGCACAAGGGCACCTGTTCCGTCTGCGGCAGAACCGTGGTCTACGGCCATGCCTGGGAGTTCGTGGAAGTGAATCAGGCCCCTACCTGCACTGCCACAGGAAAGCAAACTCTGCGCTGCGTCACCTGCGGCCGGGAAAAGACCGAAGAGATTCCGGTGACGGATCATAATTACGGCCCCTTCGAGGCCGTGGACGCGGACAGCCATAGCCATACCTGCCAGGACTGCGGCCACCGGGAGACCCTGGCGCACCGCCATTCGGACCGGTACGGTCACGATACCCGGGGCCACTGGCTGCTCTGCGACGACTGTGATGCCCGGCAGGAGATCCAGGACCATGTTCCCGGGCCGGAGGCCACGGGAGATTCGCCCCAGCTTTGCACGGTCTGCGGACAAATGCTCCGTGCCGCGCTGAACCATGTCCACGAGTACAGTCCGGAATGGTCCCGGGACGAGAACGGACATTGGTATGCCTGCCTGCACTGCCAGGACCGCAGTGATCAGCAGTTCCACAGCTTTGAAAACGCCTGTGACGATACCTGCGACACCTGCGGTTATGTCCGCATCCCGCCACACGATTATTCTGACCTTTTGACCGCGGACGATACGGGGCACTATTACCCCTGCCACGGCTGCGACGAGAAGAAGGATTTCTCCGCCCATATCCCCGGCCCGGAGGCCACCATCAACGCGGCCCAGACCTGCACGGTCTGCCACCATGAGCTGGCACCCCGGCTCCCCCATGAGCACACCTTTGCCGCGGATGGGGGACAGCATGTCCATATCTGCACCTGCGGAGCGACCACACCGGCAACCGACGAAGACCGGTGCCTCATCTGCGCTGCCGACCCCAATGCGCAGTGGAACCGGTTCCCCTGGTGGATTCTGTGTATCGTGGAGGGCGTTCTGCTGGCTGCCGCAGTGACTGCACTGCTTCTGCGTAAGAAGAAATAACACAATACCAACGGAACCGATACGGGACAGAGGAAAGGAGGCCGTCCATGAACGAACTGGAGATCATTCAGCACCGGCGGGTGCCGGGGCTGACAGTGTTCTTGAATTCTGTGGACTACCGGACGGCCCATATGCACCAGGAGTGGGAAGTGATCTGGGTCCTGGATGAGCCGCTGCGGATCATCTGCGGCCCGGAGGATACTGTCCTGGAGCCGGGACAGCTTGTGGTATTCGCTCCGGACGAGCCCCATGAGTTTCGCAAGCTGGACCAAAACAGCACCTTCCTGTGTGTGCAGCTTTCTCCGGCGGTGGTGCCCCTGCGTGGGCCGCTGATGCTGCTGGACCGGTTTCCGCACCGAAAAATGACGGCAGCGGAGCTGACGGATCGGAAGCGGGAACTGCTGGATGTGGCCCGGAGCTATTATCTGGAGGAGCCTTTCTATGAGATGAAATGCCAGGGCAAAGCGTTGCTGGCGTTTCGGGAGCTTCTGCGGACGCTGCCCACCAAGCCTATGACCCGGGAGGAACTGGCTCACCGGGAAAGCCGCAGCGGAAGACTGAAACGGCTGATGGATTTTGTGGATGCCAATTATGCCAACAAGATCCTGCTGCGGGATTTCGCGGCCCAGGAGGCCTGTTCGGCCAGTTATCTGTCCCGGTTCATCCGGGAGAATATGAACCAGACTTTCCAGGAATATGTGACCTCGGTGCGCTTCCACCGGGCTTGCCAGCTCATCGCCGGGGGTAACCGGAAAATGCTGGATGTGTGCATGGCATCGGGCTTTTCCGATTACCGGTATTTCACCCGGACATTCCGGGCGTATACCGGCATGAGCCCGGAATCCTACGCCCGGCAGGACCGACGGCCCGCGGAGGAGCGAAAGCAGTCCGTCCACAGCCTCCACTCCCGGGAACGGATCTTTACCGGAGAAGAAAGTCTAATGATCCTGGATACCATTGTGTTGTGAATTTGAACCAAAACCCGCAGGAAACTGCGGGTTTTCTATTTGCACAACTTTTTGTGTGAAAAAATGTGAACAATGACGAAAAATGCAAAATGTCAAAATAGTCTAATAAATGGTGAAGGATTGACAAAGAAAAGCACATCCCTCCGCGGTATAGTAAAAGAAAAAGGGGGAATGTCAATGTACGTTGGAATCGACCTTGGTACCTCGGCCATGAAGCTGCTGCTGATGGGTGCAGATGGTACTATCCACAATACTGTGACCAGGGAATACCCGTTGGAATTTCCTCAGCCCGGATGGAGTCAGCAGAACCCGGAGGACTGGAAGAAAGCCCTTTTTGAGGGCCTGCCGGAGCTGCTGAAGGGTTTTGATGCATCCAAGGTTGCCGGTATCGGCTGCGGTGGTCAGATGCACGGTCTGGTGGTGCTGGATGAAAACGACAACGTCATCCGTCCCGCCATTCTCTGGAACGATGGCAGAACCGCAAAGCAGGTGGATTATCTCAATAATGAAATTGGCAAGGACAAATTGTCCGCGCTGACAGCCAATATCGCTTTCGCGGGCTTTACCGCGCCCAAGATCCTCTGGATGAAGGAAAACGAACCTGAAAACTTTGGGAAGATCGCAAAAATCATGCTTCCCAAGGACTATATCAATTACATTCTGACTGGCGTACATAGCTGCGATTACTCCGATGCATCCGGCATGCTGCTTCTGGATGTGGAGCGGAAAGTCTGGAGCAAGGAAATGCTGGATATCTGCGGCATTACGGAAGCACAGATGCCGACACTTTTTGAAAGCTATGATTGCATCGGTACGGTCAAGCCGGATATCGCCGCCAAGCTGGGCATTCCGGGAACTGTGAAAGTAGTTGCCGGCGCAGGCGACAATGCGGCGGCAGCGGTGGGCACCGGAGTGGTCGGTGAGGGCGGATGTAATATCAGTCTGGGAACCTCCGGAACGGTATTTATCTCCTCCGAGAAGTTCGGAGTTGACCCCAACAATGCCCTCCATGCCTTTGCTCACGCCGATGGCGGCTGGCATCTCATGGGCTGTATGCTGAGTGCCGCAAGCTGCAACAAGTGGCTGATGGAAGACATCCTAAAGACCAAGGATTATGGCTTTGAGCAAATGCCCATCACAGACGACAAACTGGGTGAGAACCATGTGTTCTTCCTGCCTTACCTGATGGGCGAAAGAAGTCCCATCAACGATACCAATGCCCGGGGTACCTTCATCGGTATGACCATGGATACGGATCGGTCTGATATGGTGCAGGCAGTTTTGGAAGGCGTGGCCTTTGCCATCCGTGATAGTGTAGAGGTTGCCCGTTCCTTAGGTATCGAGATCAACAGCTCCAAAATCTGCGGCGGTGGTGCGAAGAGTCCTCTATGGAAGCGTATTTTTGCAAACGTGCTGAATGCGGAGCTGGAGGTTCCTGTGTCCGAACAGGGACCCGGTATGGGTGGCGCAATGCTCAGTATGGTTGCCTGCGGCGAGTATGAATCTGTAAAGGCTTGCTGTGAAAAACTCTGCGCTGTTGCGGATGTGGTCAAGCCAGAACCCGAACTGGTTGCCAAGTACGAAGCCCGGTATCAGCAGTTTCAAAAAATCTATCCCGCGGTGAAGAATCTCTTCCCGGAAATTCAATAATTGGAGGTAAAGAATGATGTACTTTCCCAATATCCCTATGATCCCCTACGAGGGCCCCAACTCCACCAATCCTCTGGCATTCAAGTTCTATAACCCCGACCAAATCGTCGCCGGCAAGCCCATGAAGGAGCATCTGCCCTTTGCCATGGCCTGGTGGCACAACCTGTGCGCTGGCGGCACCGATATGTTCGGCCGTGACACCGCTGATAAGTCCTTCGGCGCGGAAAAGGGCACTATGGCCCATGCCAAGGCCAAGGTGGACGCAGGTTTCGAGTTTATGCAGAAGCTGGGCATCCAGTATTTCTGCTTCCATGATGTGGATATCGTTCCCGAGGCTGATGACATCAAAGAGACCAACCGCCGCCTGGATGAGATCTCCGACTACATTCTGGAGAAGATGAAGGAAACCGGCATCAAGTGCCTGTGGGGTACTGCCAACATGTTCGGCAATCCTCGTTTCATGAACGGCGCAGGCTCCACCAACTCCGCTGATGTATTCTGCTTCGCCGCGGCTCAAGTCAAGAAGGCTCTGGACATCACTGTCAAGCTGGGCGGCAAAGGTTATGTGTTCTGGGGCGGCCGTGAAGGCTACGAGACCCTGCTGAACACCGACGTGAAGTTCGAGCAGGAGAACATTGCCGCGCTTATGAAGATGGCTGTCAAGTATGGCCGCAGCATCGGCTTCAAGGGTGATTTCTACATTGAGCCCAAGCCCAAGGAGCCCATGAAGCACCAGTACGACTTCGATGCCGCTACCGCCATCGGCTTCCTGCGCCAGTACGGTCTGGACAAGGACTTCAAGATGAACATCGAGGCCAACCATGCCACTTTGGCAGGCCACACCTTCCAGCACGACCTGCGGATCTCCGCCATCAACGGCATGCTGGGCTCCATCGATGCCAACCAGGGCGACTACCTGCTGGGTTGGGACACCGACGAGTTCCCCTTCAATGTGTACGAGACCACCATGTGCATGTACGAAGTGCTGAAGGCAGGCGGCCTCACCGGCGGATTCAACTTCGACGCCAAGAACCGCCGTCCTAGCTACACCATGGAGGATATGTTCCACGCATACATTCTGGGCATGGATGCCTTCGCTCTGGGCCTGCTGAAGGCTGCACGGATCATCGAAGACGGTCGAATCGACGGCTTCATCGCTGACCGCTATGCTTCCTATAACTCCGGCATCGGTGCCAAGATCCGTTCCGGCGAAGCCACTCTGGAAGAATTGGCTGCCTACGCAGAAGCTATGGGCGCACCGGAACTCCCCGGCTCCGGCAGACAGGAGTATCTGGAGTGCATCGTCAACAACATTCTCTTTACCTGATATGAAGAGGCAAGTCTTTAATCCCTATCTTCCGTCCTGGGAGTATATCCCGGACGGGGAACCCCGGGTGTTCGGGGACCGGGTCTATGTTTACGGTTCCCATGACCACTTTAATGCGCCGATTTTCTGCGTAGGGGACTATGTATGCTGGTCCGCCCCGGTGAATGACCTGTCAGACTGGCGCTACGAGGGTGTCATCTATAAAAAGAACCAGGACCCCAGGAACAAGCTGGGCCTGCGGCTGCTGTTTGCTCCCGATGTGGTCCGGGGCGTGGACGGGCGGTATTACCTGTACTATGCCTTCGATTTCATGGGCATGACCGGTGTGGCGGTCTGTGATACGCCTGCGGGAGAATACCAGTTTCTGGGCCATGTCCATTACGCCGACGGCACCATCTGGGGCAGAAGGAAAGGGGACCAGTTCCCCTTTGACCCCGGTGTGCTGGTGGACGATGATGGAAGAGTCTGGCACTATTCCGGCTTCTATACCCCCACTCCCGCCATCGTTACCGGAGGGATCCCCCTGAAAAATGACGGCGGCGTGGTTATGGAGCTGGAGCAGGATATGGTGACCATCAAGGGCGAGCCCAAGGTCATCTTCCCCAAGGAAGGCCCCGGTTCCTTTGAAAATCATGAGTTCTTCGAGGCCAGCTCCATTCGCAAGGACGGCGACCGTTACATTTTCGTCTATTCCTCCCGGCATAACCATGAGCTGTGCTACGCCGTCAGCCACCGGCCCGACGGGGACTTCCGATTCGGCGGTACTCTGGTGAGCCTGGGCGACCTGTTCCTGGATGGACGGACCGAAGAAAAGAATGGTCTGAATTATCTGGGCAACACCCACGGCGGCATGCTGAATCTCGGCGATGACTGGTACATCTTCTACCACCGGCAGACCAACCGCCATTCCTATTCCCGGCAGGCCTGCGCGGAGAAGCTGGTGCGAACACCGGACGGCCGTTTCCTCCAGGCGGAGGTCACCTCCTGCGGCCTCAACGGAGGCCCCTTAAAAGGAAAGGGCAAATATGAAGCCAGGATTGCCTGCAACCTGTGGAGTAAGGACGGCGTGGGCCGTTACGACGGACCCAGGCCCCGAAAGCGGCTGGAAGCACATCCCTATTTCACCCAGTCCGGCAAGGACCGGATGGAAAAGGGTGACCAATACATCGCCAACATCCGGGACGGTGCCGTGGCGGGTTTTAAGTATTTTGACTTCCGGGATGTGGGCCGGATTTCCTTGGGACTCAGCGGCAGGGGAGTGGGTGTTGTGGAGATTTCTACAGATCCGGAATTCCGTACCCTTGCGGGATGGATTCCCGTGACACTTCAGAAATCTGCCCGGACCTTTTTCGGAAACATTCAAATCCTCAATGGGGTGCAACCGCTGTACTTCCGTTACAGAGGTTCCGGCGCGATCAATTTCCATTGGCTCCAGCTAGAATAAGTAAAACAGCACCATCCGGCGGATGGTGCTGTTTTGTGTGTGGAATCAATCTACAGGTCAGCTTTTTTTGGAATCGTCACGGCAAAGCTGCTTCCTGCGCCGGGGTGACTGGTGATCTCAATGGTGCCGCCATGAAGGTCTACGATCTGTTTCGCCAGTGCCAGACCAAGCCCATTTCCCTGAACTGCCCGGGACCGGTCCCCCTGGTAAAACTTTTCAAAGGCCCGTTGACAGACTTCTTCCGTCATGCCCGGTCCGTTGTCCGTCACAGTGACCCGGACCTTGTTTCCGGTGGTTTCCAGTGTTACGGATACAGCGCCGCCGGCGGGGGTAAATTTGACTGCGTTGCCGAAAATGTTCTGCCAAACCTGACCCAGCAGCTCCTGGTTTCCGGTGCAGACGCAGGGCTCCAGTTCTGCTGCCACCGTAATCTGTTTGTCATTCCAGACCGGCGCCTGCTGCAGGATGCATTCCCGAAGCTGCTCGTCCAGGGAAAAATCCCCCATGGAAACCGGGGCTGTCTCATGGTCCAGCCGGGAAAGCAGCAGAATGTTCATACACAGCCCGTTGAGCCGCCGGGCGGAAACCGCGATCTTCTCCGCGTAGCGGGTCCGGGCATCGTCGGTTACGTGAGGCTGCTGCAGCAGTGTGGCGTAGCCCTCAATGGCAGCCAGAGGTGTTTTGAATTCATGGGAGACGTTGGTAACAAAATCAGAGCGAAGCAGCTCCGTCTGCTTCAGTTCCCGGGTCATGGTATTGAAATTATCAATGATTTCCCGCAGCTCCTGAACAGGGGGCTTATCCTCCAGGGTCACATCATAATTGCCTTTGGCTATTTGGTGGAGGGCCTGGTTGATGCGGTCCACAAATCCCACGATCCTGCGCCCCACGGTCACAGTCAGCAGGGAACCCAGCAACAGACTGGTCGTTTGGGAAATCAGAGGAATCAGCCACAGCCAGTTCGGGGCCAGCCAACCCAAATAGCTCAGGACCAGCGCAATGACGGTTCCCAGAATGCAGGATACCATGGTAATGCAGTGGATGAACAGGGAGGTGGCCATCGCGGTATGTACAGACCGGTTAGTCATGCTTTTCCACCACCTTATATCCAAGTCCCCAGACAGTGACGATTTCAAAACTTCTGCAGTCCCGGAACCGGGTCCGCAGACGGCTGATATGGACCGCCAGCGTATGGGGGTCCACATCCTTGCCCTCCCACACATCCGACAGGATCTGCTGGCTGGTGAAAATCTGTCCCGGTGCGGAGATCAGCTTGAACAGAAGCAGAAATTCCATTTGCGGAAGCGTCTGAGTGCCTTCTTCGCTGGTGACCGTCAGCGTGTCAATGTTGAATTCCAATCCGCAGAACCGGACCCGCCGCTGACTGACCATTTGGCTGCGCCGCAGCAGGGCCTGGACCCGCCAGAGCATTTCGTTCAGATCAATGGGCTTGACCATGTAATCATCGGTTCCTGCCCGGAAGCCCTGTTGCTTATCTGCTGCGGTCTGCTTTGCGGTGATGATCAGAACGGGGGTGGTATAACCGGCTTCCCGCAGGGCCTGGGTGAATTCAAATCCATCCATCCGGGGCATCATCACGTCCGTGATGATCAGATCCACATGGTGATCATCCAGAATATCAAAGGCCTCCAGCCCGTCCGCCGCAGGCAGAGGGGTATAACCGTTGTCGGACAGAACGCTGCAGTAAAGCTCCCGCAGGATGGCATCATCTTCTACAACCAGAATTTGAAACATAATCAACACCTCCGTGAGACTAGTATAGCATAGTTTTTTGCTGTGTGCTATAGGCTTTCCATCATTCACTCCGCAAAGCGATGACAGGATCCATTTTAGCGGCTTTCTTTGCCGGCATTAGGCCGCCGATGACGGTGACGATCACACTGACGACCACAAGGATTACGGCGGAATCCAGGGGAAGCTGAGCGGCCATATTGTTGGCATCCAGAAGCTGGGACAGCAGGGAATTAATGGACATGGTCAAAGCCGAGGTAATGCTCACACCCAGGATACCGGCGCACAGACCGATGATCACGGTCTCAGCATTGAACACTTGGGAGATGTTTTTCCTGGAAGCGCCCATGGCCCGCAGAATACCGATCTCCTTGGTTCGCTCCAGCACAGAGATGTGAGTGATAATACCAATCATGATACTGGAAACCACCAGAGAAACGGCCACAAAGGCAATGAGCACATAGGAGATCGCGTCGATGATGGATGTCAGAGACGCGGTCATGAGCTGCACATAGTCTGTGTAGGTGATCTGGGAATCCTCCTCGATGGATTCGTTGTATAGCCGGATACATTCGGCCACGGCATCCTTACTTTCAAAACTGTCGGTGTAAATACTGATGGAAGCGGGGGCATCGTAGCTGACTTTTCCGAAAGTATCCAGATTGTCTCCATAGGAGGTGTTTCCCAAATAGTCATCGTAGAGCGACAGCAGGACACCGGGGTCCGGGGTATCATCCAGCCATTGATTCACAAAAGCTGCCTTGGCTGCATCGTCTATGGGGCCGGTGCCCGGAGCGCTTTCTCCGGTGGCTCCGTAACGCTGGAGCTTGGAATACAGGGCTGTCTTCTCGAAAGCATCCATGGAACGGATATAGCCTGTGATATCCGTGATTTTCTGTTGGTCATCAGCAGCTTCAAAATTCACACCCGTCAACACATTCCAATCAGGCCTGCTTTCCTGGGCTGTGATCACGGCGCTGGCGTTGGTGCGGGCGATGATCCGGTCCGTCAGAGCAGAAATGTAGCCGATGGCTGTAGAAATGGAGGCGTTGGCAGCATCGGGAAGAGGACGGACGATCCCACAGACCGTCAGTTCAATGGCGTTTTCCGGAAGGACCCCCAAGGTGCCCTCTGTGCGGGAGAAAGTTCCGTCTTCGTGTTTTTCATAGAAATCACATTCGGGGATCAGATAATAGCTGTGGCCACACACATCGGAATAATCGAGACGTGGTGTTTCTGCTTCCTCATTCTCTTCAAACTGTTTTTTTACGGTCTGATGCTCTTCCCGGGTGATCAGGCCCAGTTGATACAGGACATCCAAATCAATGGCGTTGTTTTCATCCAACACCAGGACCAACTGGTTGTATTCCTCCGGCCAGTGACCGTAGAGCAGATCATAGCTGTCGGTGATGACCGCACTGACACTTTGGCCGTTGATTCCGGGCATCAGTTCGGAGAAATTGCCGTTTCCCGAGGCTTGCGCAAAGGGGGATATACTGCCAAAACCGCTGCCGGAACCCGGATCGGGACTGGAATTGGTATCGACCAGATCCCCATTGGCATCGTGGGTGTATACGGAGAACTGGACATTGTAGGTGTAGACCACGCCGTTTTCTCCCAGATAGCTCCGGATAACACTATCCGGATCTTCCAGATGCTTTTTGAAAGCTGTTAAATCGTTTGTCACAGTGCTGATGGCGAAGGCGTTGGCGGTCTCAAGGTCTGAGATATCTGCGTAAACACCGGTTCGGACGGGCCTGTCGGAGGGTGAGAATTGCTGAACGACAAACTGATCCCGCATAGCCAGCATCCGGCTGGTATCCAGGGTTTGGGCGTGGAGGGTAATGGGATAGGAGGTCATAGTCTCCTTCTGAATATTGGTGATATAGGTATTGACGCCGGTAGACAGAGCAAGGATCATGGCAATGCCGATGATGCCGATGGAACCGGCGAAAGCGGTCAGCAGAGTGCGGCCCTTTTTGGTCAACAGATTGTGAAAGCTTAGAGAAAGAGAGGTCAGAAAGCTCATCTTCGCCTTACCGGTTTTGGCAGGCTTTCGAATTTCGGAAGCGTCGGGGGTATAGGGATTGGAGTCTGAAATAATCCTGCCGTCCCGGAGTTTGATGATGCGGGTGGAATAGGCTTCCGCCATTTCCGGGTTATGGGTGACCATGACCACCAGCCGGTCTTTGGCGACCTCCTTCAGCAGCTCCATGACCTGGAGGGAGGTTTCCGAATCCAGAGCGCCGGTCGGTTCGTCGGCAAGAAGAATATCCGGATCATTGACCAGCGCCCGGGCAATGGCAACCCGCTGCATCTGACCGCCGGAAAGCTGATTGGGGCGCTTGTGGCTCTGATCCCCCAAGCCTACGGCTTCCAGTGCCTGCTGTGCCTTTTGCCGACGCTGGCTTCGCTTCATACCGCCGATGGTCAGCGCCAGTTCTACATTGGACAGGATAGACTGATGAGAAATCAAATTGTAGCTCTGGAACACAAATCCGATGACGTGGTTGCGGTAGGCATCCCAATCCCGGTCCCGGTAATCCTTGGTGGAAGTGCCGCTCATCAGCAGATCACCGCTGTCATAGCGGTCCAGTCCACCGATGATGTTCAGCAGCGTAGTTTTGCCGGAGCCGCTGGGACCCAGAATGGACACGAACTCGTTTCGACGAAGATTCAAGGATACACCGTCCAGGGCTTTCTGGACAAGGTCACCGGTCTGATACTGCTTGGAGATGTTTTGTAGTTGCAACATAGAATCATGCCCCTTTCTGAATGTTATGATACAGGGGGATTCTCAAGAAATCCTCAACAAATTGCCGAAGATGGGAAATCTCATCCAGAGAAAGGTTGTGCCATGACAGGGGAAGCTTATGCGGTTTCTCTTTCCGAACGAAGTGGGATTTTGTATAATTTATACAAAGGAATCCTATACATTGCTTACGGATTATTCCAAATTAATGAGGAGGGACAGCGATGAAACGGAGAAACCTTTGGAGGATCCTGACTGCCGCAGCGGCTGTTCTGACACTGCTGCTGGGAGTTGCGATTCCTGTTACCGGTCATTATTCCACTATGATCAACGCGGCGCTGGGTGCGGATACCCAGAAGATCATACCCGGCGAGGATTCTCAAATCTTTTACTGGACGGAGTTTGAGACCGAGGAGGAATTGGTAGCGAATGACATGGCAGTCTGCCGTGCTCTGGAGGCGGAAGGCGCCGTGCTGTTGATCAACAAGGATAACGCGCTGCCTCTGAGTGAGGATACGAAGTTTTCTTTGTTCTCCCAATCCAGCGTGGACCCTGTTATGACGGGTACAGGCTCCGCTTTTATGGCTACCGGTGATGCGACCAGCCTGTATGCCGCTCTGGAAGCGAGCTTTGCTCCCGGCTGTGTCAATACAGACCTGTGGAAGTTTTATTTGACCTCCGGCTACAAGCGGGAAAACGCCAAGCTTTCCGGCGGCAGCCCGGAGCAGTACCGTATCAACGAGGTGCCCTGGGAAAAGTATTCCGATGCCCTGAAATCCACCTTCGTAAACTACGGTGATGTGGCACTGGTGATGCTTTCCCGGTCCTCCGGTGAAGGCGCGGACCTGCCCAGCGGACTGGAAGCGCTGGAGCCTTACATGACCGACGGTGACTACCTGCAGCTTTGCGCGGAAGAAAAAGAACTGCTGCGGAATCTGGAAGCACTGAAAAAACAGGGCGTATTCAAAAAGCTGGTGGTCATCCTCAATTCTTCCAGCACTCTGCAGTTGGATTTTGTGGATGACTATGACATCGATGCCATGCTGTGGGTGGGCAATCTGGGCCTGAACGGACTGCCTGCCGTGGCTGATATTCTGGCAGGCAAGGTCAACCCTTCTGGCCGTCTGGTGGATACCTTCCTGAAGGACAACCACGCGTCTCCCGCTATGGAAAATTATGATGCGTTCCCTTACACCAACGCGGAGGAACTGGGCCTTGCTTACGCCCAGAATAATCAGGCCGCGGGCATCGACAAATGCAATATGAACTATGTGGTGTATCAGGAAGGCATTTATGTGGGCTACCGCTACTTTGAGACCCGGTATGAGGACTATGTCCTGGAACAGGGAAACGCGGGAGACTATCAGTACAACAGTCAAGTGGCTTTCCCCTTCGGCGCGGGACTGAGCTACTCCACGTTCACTTATTCCAACTTTACCATTGAGGATATGGGAGCATCCATTGATGTGACTGTGGATGTGACCAATACCTCCGATATCGACGGCAAGCACACGGTGCAGATCTATTTCCAGTCCCCCTATACCCAGTATGACCGGGACAACGGCATTGAAAAGGCATCTGTGGAGCTTTGCGGCTTCGACAAAAAGCTGATCAAGGCCGGTGAGACACAGCGCTTCACGGTCAACGTCCGTAAGGATGATCTGACCAGCTACGATGCCACCAACGCAAAAACCTACATCCTGGATGCCGGTGATTATTACTTCACCGTGGGCACGGATGCCCACAACGCGGTGAATAACATTCTGGCGGTCAAGGGCGCGGATGCTTCCCGGATGTCCGGAACCGGCGATGCCGCACTGACCGCAAAATGGACGGTTGACACATTGGATACCAAGACCTATTCTGTGTCTGCCTATACCGAAAATCCCATTACCAACCTTTTCGACAACGCGGACCTCAATAAATATGAGGGCGCCCAGGGTCAGACGGTGACCTACCTTAGCCGCAGCGACTGGCAGGGCACTTACCCCACGGAGCAGTCCCTGTATGTGACCGATGCTATGTGGGCCGACGGCCTGACCCATGAGGAAAGCGGCCGGGCGGCCATTGTGGAGCGCATGAAGGAGCAATACTGGTCCCATGCCACACAGGTCCCGGCTAGCGGTGTGACAGGGACTCTGAAGGCCATCGATTTTGTGGATGTACCTTATGATGATCCTGCCTGGGACCAGTTGATCAGCCAGATCGCTTACGAAGATCAGTTGAATGCCGTTTATAACGGAGCATACAATACCCCGGCACTTCCGGCCATCAATCTGCCTGCTACCCAGGAGATGGACGGTCCCACCGGCTTTACCAAGAGCCTTATGGGTGGCGGCAGCGGCATGGCTTTCACTTCTGAGGATGTGATGGCGGCTACCTTTAACCGGGAACTGGTCAACACGGTAGGCCGGTGCATCGCCGAGGATATGCTCCATGGCAATCAGGGCGCCAATGCCTCGGCAATTGCCGGTATTTATGCCCCCGGTGCCAACATCCACCGCACCCAGTATCTGGGCCGGCATAATGAGTATTACTCCGAGGACGGCTGGCTCTCCGGCGAAATCTGTGCCGCGGAGGTACAGGGTATCCGAAGCAAGGGTGTGCTGGCATTCGTAAAGCACTATGCTCTGAATGACCAGGAGGAAGGACGTTACGGTGTATCCGTTTGGGCCAACGAGCAATCCATCCGGGAAATCTATCTGGAGGCTTTTGAGGGAGCTATTCGTGGCGGTGCCATGAATGTGATGTCCAGTTTTAACAGAATCGGCGTGGTTTGGGCCGGTGCCCACTACGGTCTGATGACGGGCATCCTCCGGGATGAGTGGGGCATGGAGGGTGCCGCGGTAACCGACATGGCCATGAATGCAAAATGGATGGACTACCGCATGGGCATCCTGGCGGGCCAGGATTACTGGTGCGGCCAGAAGGGTACCATGGGCACCCTGGACGGCAGCGGGAATGACCCTGCCATCACCAATGCAGTCCACAGAAGCCTGAAGAATATGGTATACTCGGTAACCCGTACCCATGCCATGAACATTGGCGATGCCACCATCGTCACGGTGACACCCTGGTGGCAGACAGCTCTGTACATTGCCTGCGGCATCATGGCTGCGGCCACCGCAGGATGCGGGGTTATGGCAGTGGTTACAAGTCGAAAAGTCAGGAGAGAAGTATGAAGATTCGTGTGTTATGGCTGGCTTTGGCCATGCTGATGCTGCTGAGTGCCTGTGCCGGGGAACCGGTGAAGGATACCGAGCCGCCTACCGTGCCCACAGAGCCGGAGCTGCTCCGGCTGGAAATCGTCCGTATGCCGGACAAGACGGACTATGTGCTGGGCGAGAGCTTTGACCCCGCCGGACTGACCCTCAATGCGGTGATGTCCGATGGCAGTGTGGTGGAAAATGTGGACTGGTCGGTCAGTGAGGACCAGGTCCTGCTGACTAACACCACCCATGTGCCTGTGAGCTATCAGGGGAAAACGGTTCAGATTCCCGTTCGGGTCCGGCACCCCGGCAATGTGGACGAATATGCCGTTGACAATTTCCCCACCCTGGAGGACAGTCCCCTGGCGGGCAAAACCTTCTTCTGGCTGGGTTCCTCCGTGACCCTGGGCTCCAATTCCCTGGAGGAGAGCATGGCGGATTTTATCGCTAAGAAATATGACTGCACCTGCATCAAGGAAGCGGTGTCCGGCACGACCCTGGCTACTTATAAGAAAGACAGCTATGTGGACCGGCTCCTTGCCTGGCTGGAATCCGAGGACAGGCCGGCTCATGTGGATGCGGTGATCGTCCAGCTTTCCACCAACGACCAGAATCAGCCGGAGAGCTTCGGTTCCGTGACGGCCTTCGATGTGCGGGACCCGGAGGCATTTGATACGGCCACCACCTTCGGTGCCATGGAGTACATCATCGCTACCGTTCAGGCGGAGCTGGATTGCCCCGTGCTGTTCTATGCCAACCCGCCCACGGAACGCAGCAGCTATATGGACATGGTCCTGGGGCTTTACGAGATTGCGGTGAAGTGGGATGTCCGGGTGATCGATATGTACATGGACCCGGTGTTCAACGATCTGCCCACCCAGGAGCAGCGGAAGCTGTGGATGACAGATAAGATTCATCCCACCAAGGCCGGCTACCGGGATTGGTGGCTGCCGAAATTCGAGGAAGCCCTGCTGGAGCTGGCCTGATCCGGCCGGAGAATGATACGACTGCAAACAAGAGGGAGGAAAAAACATGAGAAACACAATGAAGAAGCTGCTGGCTTTCCTGCTGGCTCTGGTCATGCTGCTGTCTCTGGCGGCCTGCAACCAGGAGCAGACACCTACGGAGCCCCCCACGGAGCCGCCCACGGAAGCGGTGGTCCCGGACCGGGGTGCCCCCGATAAATCCGGTCTGATGTATACCGGAGCCATCGACAGCTACAAAAAGACCGACTGGACTGCCCAGTGGATCTGGACCAAGGGCTGCAGCGATGACAGCTATGTGGCCTTCCGCAAAACCTTTACTCTGGACGAGGCTGTGGAATCCGCCACCGCCTATATCTCCGCGGTGGATAAGTATGTCCTTTGGGTCAACGGCGAGCTGGCGGTTCTGGACGGCGCTCTGAAGCGCGGTCCCACCCCCGTGGACTCCTATTATGATACCGTAGAGCTGACCAACCTGCGCCAGGGCGAGAATGTGATCGCCATGCTGGTGGCCTTCAACGGCCGGTCCGGCGACGGCTCCATCGTGCCCGTGATCACCGACGAAGAGGGTGACGAATACAACCAGGCCGGTATGCTTTTTGAAATGAAGGTGGGCGATCAGGTCATCAAGTCCGACAGCACCTGGAAGGCCCAGCGGCACAACGGCTACAAGAACCGGGTCACCGGCGGTGCCGCTTATCCCAAGTACGACCAGTCCTCCATGCTGGCGGAGCGGAATGTGTATTTTGTGGCCGCCGATGACATCGGTGACTTCACCTCTGCCGGCTACGACCATAGCGCCTGGGAGGATGCGACTCCGGTTGCCAAGCCCGGGGACCTGCCCTTCGGTGACCTGTACAGCGCCATGATTTCTTCCATCCGGTTCCATGAGATCACCGATTTCGCCAACGCCTCTGATTATGTGGGCAAGACCCTGACCGCAGATACCACCCTGGAACTGGATCTGCCCGGAAATATTCAGTTCACCTGGTATATCGAGGTGGATGCCCCTGCCGGCAAGAACCTGACCGTCTATACCGATACCTATACGGACAAGGAAGGTATGCAGAATTTCAAGGATACCTATGTTACCCGGGAAGGGGAGCAGTCCTATGAAAACTATCCCTGGCGCAGCGGCACCAAGCTGTATATCGAAGCACCCGCCGGCGTGACCTTTACAAAGCTTGCATACCGTAAGAGTGAATTCAACGGCGACATCACCGGCTCCTTTGTGTCTTCCAACCCGGCCCTGGATCAGCTCTGGGCGGAAAGCCGGAATACGGTCTCCATCTGTATGCGGGATACCTATATGGACTGTCCCGAGCGGGAACGGGGACCCTACATGGGCGACGCATCCAACCAGATCGACGCGGCTCTGTATTGCTATGACGAAGCGGGACTGGACATGACCAAGAAAGCCATTCTGGCTTGTATCGGCTGGACTACCAATTCCGCCGCCATCCCCAGCCGGGCTCCCAGCGTCAAGCCCCAGGAGATCCCCAACCAGTCCCTGGCCTTTATGACCAGTGCCTACCATTACTGGCTCCACTCCGGAGATGTGCAGACCATGACTGCCTACTATGAGGCCTCCGTCAACTACCTGAAGCTCTTTGAAATGGAGAACGGTCTGCCCGCCTACCGGCCCGGTTCCTGGACCTGGAATGACTGGGGCGAAAAGATCGATGCCAAGCTGCTGCAGGTGGGCTTCTACTACTATGCTCTGAATCTGACCAGCCGGTTGGGTGCCGAGCTGGGGATCGAAAACGATGCCCAGTTCCTGGCCCAGCGGATGCGTTCCATCGAAGAAAACTGGCGGGAGGTCTATTACACCCCCATCGGTTTCAAGGACCCGGACAGCAAGTACATCGACGACCGTGCCAACGCTATGCTGGCGCTGTCCGGCCTGGCTCAGGAAGAGGATTACGAGTTGATCAGCATGGTGCTTTCCGGCGTTTATGAGGCCAGCCCCTTCTGCGAGAAATATGTGCTGGAAGCCCTGTGCGTCATGGGCCGGGAGGACCTGGCCATCCAGCGGATGCTCAGCCGGTATGACGGAATGCTTCACGACGAGTACGACACCCTGTGGGAGCAGTTTACCGATGATATCGGAACCATCAACCACGGCTGGACCGCGGCACCCATGTACATCCTGTCCAAGTATGTGGCGGGCGTAGCCCCCACCAAGGCTGGCTTCGCCGCCTACGAGATTGCCCCCGCGGACGTGCTGGACAGCTTTACCTGTACCGTGGATACTCCCAAGGGCCTGATCACTGTCAGCCTGTCCAGGACCGAGGGCGTGACCACCCTGACCATCCAGGCCATCGACGGCGAGGGCATCGTGAAGCTGCCCGCTTCCTTCGGCACGGAGATCACTGTTTCCGGCGGCGCTTATGAGCTGATGGAAGACGGAACCATCAAGCTGTCCGAAACTGCGGAATACACCATCACCGTGAAATAACAAATACTTCGGCAGTCCCGTTCTCGGGACTGCCGATTTTTGCAGCGTATCCGAAATAATTGCAGGGCATGGGGATTGGTCCTGCCTACCGTATAGGGGCCGTCCGGGAGGCCGGTCCCTACATTCGTACAAACACGTCGTTGCGAGCCGCAACGCGGCGTGGCAATCCCGTATTCAGTGGCAACCAGCCACCGAAAACCATGTCATTGCGAGGAGCCGCCCAAAGGCGGCGACGCACCCCAGGGTGGTCTCTCTTGCCCTTCGGGCAATTCACCTCCTGGCAATCTCCAGCACCGAGGAACGAAAATAACGAACCGATTAACATCGAACATCTTCATTGAATCCGGGATTGACAGTTTTCTACCATTCTACCAGGAGTTTCCCACGGGCTGTCGCCCTCGGAATGACACGACGGGGACTCACTGCAGAGAGTTGTCGCCAAAGGCGACTGGGGGAGTATGCCTCTGTCGATGAGACACCCCCTCGGTCACGCTGTTCGCGTGACAGCTCCCCCTTAGGGGGAGCCAAGATGCCGGCGGCATTGCCGCCGGGCGGGTGGCCGAAGGTTGTCCTACGCGATGCTACGGAAAACGGCAGGCCCCGGGTTCGGGGTCTGCCGTTGGTTCTGGGGTTATTTTGCAGGGGAGAGGGGGAAACGGATCCGCAGGAAGAACATATTGTCCTCGATGCTGACCGTAAGCTTGCCGCCGTATTGCTCCGCGATGTATTTGATGGACTTGATGCCGAAACCGTGACGGGAGGGGTCCTCCTTGGTGGTAGCGGGGAGGTTGTCCTCCAGAAGAATGGGACCGTCGAAATAATTGGATTCCTCAATCTCCAGATAACCGCCGTTTTCCCGGCACAGGAGACTGATCATCATATTGTCCGGATCCTCCAGCCGGGATACGGCCTCCACCGCGTTGTCGATGATGTTGCCGAAAAGGGTGTATGTCTGCACTGGGGTCAGAAACGCCAGCTTCTCGCCGTCGGCCATGCAGAAAAACCGGATGCCCTTTTTCTGGCAAAGCATAGCCTTTTCACACAGCACCACATCCAGCACCTTGTTTCCGGTTTTGATGTTGGCGTCGTAGAACTGGATGGCTTCCTGCAGGGAAGAAACCTCTTCCTCCGTCAGCTTGCCCTCAATTTTGCCGATAATGTGCTTCAGGTTGTGGCACTTCATATTGATCACGTCCATGTTTGCCTTGACGGATTCAAACTGGGCCATATCCTGCTTCCAGAGCTGGTTCATAATGGCCAGCTGCTGCTGCCGCTCACTCTGGGACAGAATGCCGGCACAGGTCAGCAGCACCACAAAGCCGAAACCGATGGAAAACAGCTTCACCACAATGTTCAGGGCGAAGCTTTCCGCCTCATAGACCCGGGAAATGCAGATCAGAACATTGACGATGAGAACCACGGCAATGGATAGGGCGATGACTTTTGCCTTGGTGGTATTGTCTTCTACCAGCTTGGTCTTGGGCCGGAACACGATGGAAAGCAGCCAGTACATTCCGAATTGAAGGCTGAAATACAGTAGCCATTCCCAATCCATAATATCTCCATAGTGAAACAGAGAAATCGTTATTTTGTCGTCAAAGCCTAAAATGTTCTGAATCAGGGGATAGAGCTTTCCGGTGACCTGATAGGCGGCGGAGCCGGAACAGAAGACCAGCAGTTCGTTCATGACTGTGTCGCTGAAGCAAACCATGGTGACCGCAAGATTCAGGCCGCAAATTGCAAGGTAACAAATCACCCGAACAGGCAGTGTATCGTAGGTCGTCTTAAAAACCGCCAGCAGCAGGGTTATCCCCAGTCCTGCCAACATGGAAAGCAGGATCCGCAAGGGAAAGAGCCTTCCTTTTTTCAGGACCCGGGCAAAGAAGAAAATGGGGATCTGAATGTTTATAAAGGTCAGACCCAGAGAAAAAGCTTCCCTGGTATAGGGACCCAGGAAGCTGTATATAAGGTCCATCATACGCCGACCCCCATGAACTCCTCAAATTTATCGCAGAACAACTTCCTGCGGGGATAGCTGATGGGAAGCTCCGTGTCTCCCACATGGACACTCATGCCGTCGATCTTCCGCACATAGGCCAGATTGATCAGCAGGTAATTGTTGCACCGGGCGAAGCCGTAGCTTTCCAACTGGGTTTCCACACTTTTCATGGTCTGGTACTGTCTGTAGTCACCCTGCTTGGTGTGGTAGATGCAGTGATGCTGCTGGACCTCCACATACAGGATCTGGTCCGGAGTCAGCCGCACCATTCCGGATTCGGATTTGATCAGCACATTGGCGGCCTTTTTCTGGGGCATCAGCTTGCTGATGGCCCGGGTGAATTTGAGTTTGAATTCCGGATAGTGGACAGGCTTCAAAATGAAATCAAAAGCGCCCACCTCATAGCCCTGAATGGCATACTGCTGCATGTTGGTGACGAAAATCACCATGACCTTATCGTCCTTTTCACGCAAAGCCCGGGCAGCATCCATGCCGTTCATCATGGGCATCATGATGTCCATAAAAATTATGTCGTACTCTGCCGCGTATTTGCTCAGGAAAGCCATGGCGTTGTTGTATACTATGGTTCTGATAGGGACATGGTATTCCTCCGCGTAGCGCTTCAGCGCCTTCTCCAACTGGACAGCTTCCGCTGGACTGTCCTCGACAATGGCAATATTAACCATTTTATCACCCTCTCTCACAACATAAGTATAGCATTTTTGCTAAATTTCGTCAACAGACCTGGCGTTAGGTTGTGCTGTGAAAACATCAGGTTGCGCGGTGGGACGCAAAGGTTACGCGGTATGTATTGCGAAATCTACAGAAAAACCATAAGATGACAAGGTAAAAATGTGGCAATATACCACAACTTAAAAGGAGGAAAAATTATGAAGAAGACCCTGTCCCTGATCCTGGTGGTCCTGCTTGTGGCCTGCCTGTTCTCTGCCTGCGGCGCGGAGGAAGCCAAGGTTACCGGAATGTACCTGTCCCCCGCCAAGCTGAGCTACCAGAATATGCGTCCCATGTACAACTACTACCTGACCACCTTCGCCCACCAGGAGCTGACCCTGATGGATGACGGCACCTACTGCCTGATCGTTTCCGACGCCTGCTTCTCCGCTCTGGAGCTGGCCGAGTCCACCAACGATGCCAAGGGCAACGAGCGCACCAATTCTGTCACCAAGTACTACGGCACCTACACCAGCAAGCCCAATGACCTGGACGAAGACCTGCTGGATGTGACCCTGTCCGCCCCCACCCGCGTTGTGACTACTTATGACCAGACCTACTGGCTGGACACCGACAACTGGACCGATGAAATGGGCAAGCTGGTGGTTCCTCCCAAGGGCTTCGACACCACCACCGGCACCGCCATTAAGGACGAGAACGCCGCTCCCTGGACTGCTGAGCAGTATCTGGCTTCCAAGGCCTACAGTGAAGTTACTATCCAGGCCAACCAGAAGACCTGCAGCTTTGATTTCGTGGAGCTGAGCTTCCCCAAGAATTGATCTTCTTTTCCTGAACGGGAGGAACGACTATGAAAAAAAGCAACCTCTGGCGGGGCATTTCTGCGCTTCTTGCGCTGATTCTCTGCCTGACCAGCTTTGGAACCGGTTTGGCCTTCACCCGGGAGGGTGACGTGAACCTGTTCCTGGGCACCATGCCCCCGGCGGTAACCGTTACCGACGACACCAACTATTATAAATCCGACTACGCCTCCATGGATGAGATGCGCGCTGCCCTGAAGGCCTACCTCATCGAGTCCCAGGAGGAAGGTTCCGTTCTTCTGCGGAATGAGGGCAACGCTCTGCCTCTGTCCGATACCGCTTCCGTGACCCTGTTCGGCTTTGCTGCCGCTACTCCCGTGTATCACGGCGGCTCCGGCGGCCCCGGCAATACGGGCATCAACCTGTATGACGCCCTGAAGGAAGCTGGTGTCAAGGTCAACGACACGGTGTACAACGCCATCGTTGCCGCCAACGGCAGCCGGACCAAGACCGGCCTCATTGGCGAAATTCCCGCCTCTGCCTACGAAGGCACCGAGGGCTCCTACGCTTCCGATTACAACGACGCGGCCATTTATGTCATGAGCCGTTTCGGCGGTGAGGAAGGCGAGCTGAACCACGGTCTCCAGGGCGAGTGGCAGGATGGCCCCGTGGGCGTCCGCGAACTGGCCCTGCACCAGGAGGAGATCGACACCCTGACCATGATCCGGGATTCCGGCAAGTTCGACAAGATCATCGTGGTCGTCAACTCCGGCTACGCCATGGAGCTGGATTGGCTGGCCGAGTACGGCGTGGATGCCTGCCTGTGGGTGGGTTATACCGGCAACTACGGTATGCACGGCGTGGCCAATATCCTGACCGGTAAGGCTGACCCCTCCGGTCGGAACGTGATCACCTACGCAGCCAACTCCCTGTCCAGCGCCGCTATGCAGAACATGGGTGACTTTACCTTCACCAATCTGACCGGCCTGTACAAGAACAAGTACGTGGTCTACGCCGAAGGCATCTATGTGGGCTACAAGTACTATGAGACCCGCTACCAGGATGAGATCTTGGGCATCAACAACGCCAACGGCACCAAGGGCATCTATGCCTCCCAGAACGGTGCCTGGAACTACGCCGATGAAATGGTCTTCACCTTCGGTGCCGGCCAGAGCTATGCCGACTTCACCCAGGAACTGCTGAGCGTGGAGTGGGACAAGTCCACCCATACGGTGAAGGCTCAGGTCAAGGTTACCAACAACGGCGACGAGACCTATACCGGCAAGTCCAAGGATGTGGTCCAGCTCTATGTCCAGCTTCCCTGGGAACAGGGCCAGGCGGAAAAGAGTGCCATCCAGCTCGTCGAGTTCGCCAAGACCTCTGCCCTGGGGGCAGGGGAGAGCGAGACCGTTACTCTGGAGTTCTCCGACTACATCTTCGCTACTTACGACGCCAATGCCACCAACGGTGCGGATACTTCCCGGAAGGGCTGCTACACCTTCGATGCCGGTGACTACTACTTCGCCATCGGTGACGATGCCCACGATGCCCTGAACAATGTTCTGGCTGCCAAGGGCGTTACCGGTATGTACGACGCCGAAGGCAATCCCGTGTCCGGCGAAGCTGCCAAGACCGTGAAGGATACCCTGGCGGCTCTGGACAATACCACCTATGCAGTGTCTCAGCGGACCGGCGAGGTCGTTGCCAACATTTTCGATGACCGGGATATCAACTACTTCATCGACGGTGCCGTGACCTACATGACCCGCGCTGACTGGAACACCTTCCCGGATACCGTGGTGGACCTGACTGCCACCGATGAGATCAAGGATCTCATGGAGAATTACCAGTACGAAATGCCTGCGGATGCTCCCGATTATACCACCTTCAAGCACAAGCAGGACAACGGCATTTCCTTCATCGATATGAAGGATGTGCCCTTCGACGATCCCAAGTGGGAGGCCTTCATCGACCAGATGAGCGTTACCGAGCTGGCTCAGATCACCGGCGACAAGATGGGCATGGATAAGATCGAGTCCATCGACCTGCCTGCCTACGCCGGCGGCGACGGCCCCGACGGTCACCAGCAGGGCGTACTGTTCAACGCGGAAATGCTGGCCGCCTCTACCTTCAGCAAGGATATGCTGGATAAGCGCGGCGACTTCTTCGCTGAGGAGAGCTACTGGATCGGCTTCCGTCAGATCTACGCGCCCGGTGCCAACATCCACAGAACACCCTACTCCGGACGGAACTTCGAGTATTACTCCGAGGATCCCATCATGTCCTACCTCTGCGGTGAGGTTCAGACCCTGGCTATGGCGGAAAAGGGCTGCGTGGGCACCATCAAGCACTTCTGCGGCAATGACCAGGAGACCAACCGGCATGGTGTGGCCACCTTTATGACCGAGCAGACCCTGCGTATGGTGTGCCTGAAGGGCTTCGAGGGTGCCCTGCAGAAGGACCACTCCCTGGCCACTATGACCGCCTTCAACCGCATCGGCTGCGTTCCCTCCGCCGCGGACTATGAGATCCATACCCTGGTCCTGCGCAAGGAATGGGGCTTCACTGGCATCAACATGACGGACTCCTCCAAGGACTCCGCCTCCTACATGGGCACTGCCGACTGCCTCCACGCGGGCACCAACCAGTTCAACAATGACCCCGGCCGTGTGGCGGAAGCCACCAGCCTGCTGACCAAGAACCGGGACGGTCACATCTGGAGCAAGCTCCGGGAGACTGCCAAGTATTACCTGTACACCATGAGCCGGTCCAACCTGGTTAACGGCCTGGCGAAGGAAGTTCCCGTGGAGGATTACACCCCCTGGTGGAAGCCTGCTCTTATCGGCCTGAATGCGGGTATTGGTGTGCTGTACGCCGCCTCTGTGGTGCTGTTCCTGGTGAACACCTATGGCAAACGGAAGAAGGAGGGCAAATAAGATGGATAAGCTGTTTTACAAGAGAAAGCTTGGCTTCTATCTCTCCTTCGGGGCAGGGATTCTGGCTGCTGTGGGCGCTGTGGCCTATGTGGCTGTGTATCTGCTGACCGCGGGGGCTGAACCGGACCGTGTCTTTGAATGGCTGACCTTCGGCATGATGCTGGCCGGCGGTGTTGTCGGTATCGTCACCGAGCTGTTCCGCCTGCGTTTCGGACCCCTGCTGGCCACCGCCTTTACAAGTGTGGGCCTGGCTTATCATCTGGTGGAGTCTGCCTATCCTCTGGCGGACGTGCTCACCGGTGTGCCGTTCTTTGGCGGCAACTTTACCCTGGCGCTGATCTTTGCCATAGTTTTTGGCGCTGCTGCCCTGATTCAGGTAGCCGCGGCATTTATGGAACATAACGAAGAATGAAAACAGGAGGAAACAAAAATGAAGATGAAGAAGATCCGGGCTCTGCTGCTGGCAGCTCTGATGCTGGTCAGTGTGCTGGCTGCCTGTGACCCCGGCCCCGCTCCCACCGATCCCCCCACCGATCCTCCCACGGATCCCCCCAAGAAGTCCTATCAGTTCTATGGCAAGTATGAAGAGGCCGGCGGCTTTTCCTCTATGCTGAATGCTGCCTTCCTGCTGAACCTGAACGAGGACGGCACCGCTGTGGTTGACAAGTATGCCTTCGGCAGCTACAACGCCTCCCCCGCTGCCGAGAACAAGTCCTTCACCGCCAGTTACCTGTCCGGTACCTGGAAGGAAGTCGAAAAGGACGGTGTGCCCTGCCTGCAGATCAAGCTGGCCCATGTGGATAAGAACGGCACAGAGTCCAATGCTCAGACCTGCTACGCCTACGATGTGGCCGGTGTTTACTCCTTCGATATGACCTTCCCCGTGGTGCCCGGCCAGTCCTACACCCGGATCGCCCCCATGGAGGGCAAGGAAGGCAAGACCTATGCCGATGCCAACGCTTTCATCAAGGCTTACGCCATCACCTTCACCGCTCCCGAGCACGTGGGTACCTTCGTGGATGCCGAGCGCAACGGCACTGCCTACCTGCAGGAAGACGGCACCCTGCTGCTGTACGCCGGCTACGACCAGTTCGCTGACGGCAAGTGGACCAAGACCGGCGACACCGTGACCATTTCTGTGGGCGGCGAGGCCGTGGAAGTGACCATGGACGGCAACAAGGCTTCCTTCACCTACAGCCGCAGCCTGGACGGCACCTACACCACCGACTATGTCTTCGTCTGCGAGGACATCTCCGTCCTGCCCGGCGCTGAGGTT
>JAFVWL010000142.1 GCA_017501695.1 Oscillospiraceae bacterium | reverse complement strand
GGTGATTTGGGCAGAAGATTTCGGCTCAGAAAAAGTTTTGAAAACGGCAGAATACTTTGTGTATTGTGGCGTTTTCAAAACGCATTTATGGGGCGAAAGATTCGCCCAAAGCCCAAAAGGGGAGTTTTTAGAGGTGCCCTCTAATCAAACAATCCTGCCCGGAGCAAATGGACAATGCTCCGGGCACCACATTTTATTTTACAGAAAGAAGAAATTTCCATGAAAAAGATCATCGCCCTGATCCTCGCGTTGGTGCTGTGCCTGTCTCTGGCCGCCTGCAGCGGTGGAGAAACGCCCAACACGGACGACAACCGGGGCACCGAGCAAAACAAGGAAAGCACCGGGGGCAATACCGGTCCCACAGAACACCCTTACGCGAATCATCCGTGGTTGGTTCATCTTTATGGTCAATGGGAACTGATTCAGAAAGAGGATTATGTTCAGGATGAGGAAATCCCCTGCTCAGCGGTAACCGTCAACGAGGATAAAACCTGTGTTGTGGACGGAGTTTCCGGTACCTGGGAATTTTCCGCGGATACAAACGAGCACATCCTGAAAATCGACATTTTCATGGAAGGTGAACACCGGTTCACTGCCGCCTATTATGACAATTATAAATCCATCGCTGTGTGGACTGCCGGGTATAACGGACCTGTGGACACATCCTGGGTGAATATGACCACCACAGAAGCCATCACCCTGACAACGGAAAACTGGCGGGACTACTTTGAATTGGTCACAGAGCCGGAATACAGAAAGGATGCTTTCGGTGATCTTGAGACACTGGTCCTGATCCAGTATCTGACCCTGAAGGAAAAATATGCCAATGTGGTATACGAGGACGATGTGGTCGTAGAGATCGCAAGCACCGCGAACCGTTATTACATCACCCTGGATGCCGCCAACGAGTCCTATACGCTGGGCGAGATGATCGAGGAAGTGGAGCTTACAGAGGAAGTAAGACATCTGGACTCGTACAATAATGTTTATACGATTGATGTCTTTAGCAACAACTACATTAACGTAAAGGATTATGCTGATCCGGAGATCGAGTCAAGCAAAAAAGTCATTTTGGTATCTTCCATTGAGGATATTGAATTTCTGCGTGTCCAGGGCACCATCTATGTTGCAAAACCGTAATACGTAATCCGCCCGGAGCGAAAGCTCCGGGCGGGTTTATATTCGGGGATCAGTTCTTATCCTCGTTCTCCACAAGGACTTCCATGGCCTCGTAGGTGCTGACGATGGTCTGGGCGACTTCGCCGTCCACATAGGAAATCTCCTTGACCAGATTGCCGTGCTCGTCGTACTCCAGACGGGTGACCTCGCCGGTGGGCTCACCGTCACCGTCATAATAGGTCTGGATCCGGGCGGTCTTGCCCTCGTAGGTGTACACGGTGCTGCCCTGGAGGTTGCCTTCCTTATCGAAATTCTTTTCCAGCGTCACATAGTAATCCGCGTTGTAGGTGTACTCAGTCCGGGTGAAGGAGTCGTCATTGGTGTCACTGACCTGCTGGGTCACCGTATTGCCGTTGGCATCGTAAATATAGGTCGTGGTGACCGTGCCGTTGGCCGTCAGGGTCGCCGCCTTCACGATGCGGTCCTGATCGTCATAGGTATAGGTGGTCCGGGACACAGTGGTGCTGCCCACATTGACCTCCAGAATGGACACCCGGCCCTGATCGTCATAGACCGTGTTGGTGGTCTGGGTGGAAGACTCGCCGGAGGAATCCGTAATGGTCATATAAGTGACACCGTTGCTGGTCCGGTTGGTGACGGACTGGTACAGCTTGTCGTTGAAATACATCTTCATAGTCACAGGCTTGCCGGTCTTGCCATAGGTATATTCGGTACGGATCACCGCTTCACCGATGGTCCGGACGGACCGGGTCTGGACATAGATGGTCTTTGTTTCGGGCTCCGCTTCGCCGCAGGCGGCCAGGCACAGCATCAGAGTCAGCGCCAGCAGCGCCGCGATCAGCTTTTTCATATTTCTGTCTGCTCCTTTGTTTCCGGGTAGGGTTACACGCCCAGCTCCTGCTTGCACATGGCCAGGGCGCTGGCGATGACCGCATCCATGTCGTAATACTTGTACTCGCCCAGGCGGCCGCCGAAGATGATATTCTGTTCCTGATCGGCCAGGGCCTTGTACTGGGCGTACAGAGCACCGTTCTTGGCATCGTTGACGGGATAGTAAGGCTCGTCGCCCAGCTTCCACTCGGAGCTGTATTCCCGGCTGATGACGGTCTTGGGCTGGGTGCCGAATTCAAACCACTTGTGCTCAATGATCCGGGTCCAGGGAGTCTCCCGGTCGGTATAGTTGACAGCGGCGTTGCCCTGGAAATTGGGCATATCCAGCACCTCGGTCTCGAAGCGGACGGAGCGGTACTCCAGGGTGCCCAGCTTATAGCCGAAGTAAGCGTCGATGGGACCGGTGTAAATCACCTTGTCGGCCAGAGCATCCAGCTCAGCCTTGTTCTCCAGATAGTCCACACCCAGGCGAACCTCGGTATCCCCCAGCATATTGGCCACCAGCTTGGTGTAGCCGCCCATGGGAATGCCCTGGTACAGGGCGTTGAAATAGTTGTTGTCGAAGGTCAGGCGGACAGGCAGGCGTTTGATGATAAAGGCGGGCAGGTCCTTGCAGTCCCGGCCCCACTGCTTCTCCGTGTAGCCCTTGACCAGGCGCTCGTAGATGTCCCGGCCCACCAGGGAGATGGCCTGCTCCTCCAGATTCTGAGGCTCGCCGGTGATCTCAGCCCGCTGCTCGTCGATCTTGGCCTGAGCCTCCTGGGGAGTCACCACGCCCCACATCTTGTTGAAGGTGTACATATTGAAGGGCATGGAGTACAGCTCACCCTTGTAATTGGCCACGGGAGAGTTGGTGAAACGGTTGAATTCGGCAAACTGGTTTACATAATTCCAGACCTCTTTGTTGTTGGTGTGGAAAATGTGGGCGCCGTAGATGTGGACATTGATGCCCTCGATCTCCTGGCAATACACGTTGCCGGCGATGTGATCCCGCTTATCGATGACCAGGACGGACTTTCCGGCGGCTCTGGCCTGCTGGGTGAAAACGGCACCGTAAAGGCCGGCACCGACCACCAGATAATCATACTTTGCCATAGGGATTTCCTCCTTATTTCTGTTGGGGGAACAGGTGCTCCATAGCGGCTCTGGCCGCGTCCTGTTCTGCCCGTTTTTTGCTGCTTCCCATGCCGGCACCCACTACAGTGCCGTTGAGACTGACCTCTACCTGGAAGTTCTTGTCATGGTCCGGGCCGGAATCACCCACCAGGGCATAGCTCAGGACCTGATTTTTCTTCTGCTGCACCAGCTCCTGCAGTGCAGTCTTGTAATCCCGGTTCTGCAGCCGGGTCACCGGCACGTTGGTCAGGATAAACCGGCGGATAAAGCCCCCGGCGGCTTCCATGCCGCCGTCCAGGAAGCTGGCGGCGATGACAGATTCCACCGCGTCAGCCAGGATGGAGGGCCGAGTCCGGCCGCCGCCCTGCTCCTCGCCGTGGCCCAGGAGCAGATGGGTTCCCAGGCCAAGCTGATTGGCCACATTGGCCAGGCTGGTCTCGCAGACCATATCCGCCCGCATCCGGGTCAGCTCGCCCTCGGGACGGTCCGGGAAATTGCGGTACAAATGCTCCGCCACCACCATGCCCAGAATGGAATCGCCCAAAAACTCCAGCCGCTCGTTGCTTCTCAGGCTGTCATGCCAGCGCTCGTTGGCGTAGGAGGAGTGGGTCAGTGCATTCTGCAGCAGGGTAATATTGTTGAACCGGTAGCCAATGGCTGTTTCCAGGTCTTTAATCATTGCCGTTCTCCTTTGCGGAAAGGCGCTTCAGCTCCGTTTCCAGGTCGGCAGAGAAATCTGCCTCAGCCGCCTCCATGGCCTGACGGACCGCATTGCGGAAGGCCAGGGCATCGGAGGAACCGTGGGCCTTGATGACGGGCTTCTTGATGCCCAGGAACTGGGTGCCGCCGATCTCCCGGTAGTCCAGGAGCTTCATCAGGTCGTCGATGCCGGATTTGACCAGCAGGGCCGCGGCCATAGTCAGCACGTTCTTCTTGAACATCTTCTTCATAAAGCTGCCCATGAACATAGCGGTGCCTTCGATAGACTTGATCAGCACGTTTCCGTTAAAGCCGTCGCAGACCACAACGTCAACCTCACCCAGGGGAACACCCCGGGCTTCCACATTGCCCACAAAATTGATGATGCCCTGCTCCCCCGCTTCCTTCAGCAGGAGGTACGTATCCTTCTGGAGCTGGGTACCCTTGCTGTCCTCGGTGCCGATGTTCAGCAGACCAACCCGGGGGTTCTGAACACCCAGGTTCCGCTGGGCGTAGAGAGCGCCCATGACGGCAAACTGCATCAAAAATTCCGGGGTACACTCGGCGTTGGCACCGCAGTCGCAGATGACCACCTTGCCGCCGGTCTTGGTAGGCATACAGGGGCCCATAGCAGCCCGGCGGACACCCTTGACCCGCTTGACGATGAGCGTGGCACCACTGAGCAGGGCGCCGGTGGATCCGGCGGAAATGAACGCGTCACCCTGGCCCTCAGCCAGCATCCGCAGACCCACTACCATGGAGGAATCCTTGCGCTTGCGGATCACCGCCATGGGATCGTCGTGCATATCCACCACGTCCTCGGCGTTGGCGATTTCCACACCCTCCGGCAGGTCCTGGATACCGTTTTTCTTCATGGCCTCCAGAATGGCCTCACCCCGTCCTACCAGGGTAATCTGTGCTCCAAAATCCTTCGCCGCCTGCAAAGCGCCCAGCACGGGAGCTTCCGGCGCATGGTCGCCGCCCATGGCGTCCAATATGATCTTCATAAGCCGCACCTCTTTCTTTTTACAGGCCCCGGGCCTTCAGCCGGTCGATCTCCTCCAGAGAGCGGTTGGCGATGGCCAGGTTCTTTTCTGCTTTTTTACGGATCCGCTGCTCCAGCGGGGCGATAATGCTGAAATTCACATTCATGGGCTGGAAATTCTCAATACTGGGGTCGCTGATGTACAGCCCCAGGGCACCGATGGCGGTGGTTCTGGGGAACTCGGGGATTTCCCGGCCCTGGATCTTGGCCGCCATCGCCACGGCAGCCAGATAACCGGAGGCACAGGACTCCACATAGCCCTCCACGCCGGTCATCTGCCCGGCAAAGGCCACCAGGGGATTCCGGCGGTCGGCGTAGTACCGGTCCAGAAGACGGGGGCTCTGGAGGAAGGTATTCTGGTGCATGACGCCGTAGCGGACGAATTCCGCGTTGCGCAGAGCAGGGATCATAGAGAAGACCCGCTTCTGCTCACCGAATTTCAGGTGGGTCTGGAAGCCCACCAGATTAAATACGCTCTTAGCCGCGTTGTCCTGCCGGAGCTGGACCACGGCATAGGGTTCCTTACCGGTTTTGGGATCCCGGAGGCCCACGGGCTTCAGGGGGCCGTAACGCAGGGTCTCGATACCCCGGCGGGCCATGACCTCCACGGGCATACAGCCCTCGAAGACATTCTTATCCTCGAAGCCATGGACTTCCGCTTCCTCGGCATGAATCAGCTCATGCACGAAGGCTTCGTATTCCTCCCGGTTCATGGCACAGTTGATATAATCGGGGGTGCCCCGGTCATAGCGGCTCTGCCACCAAGCCAGGTCCATATCCACGCTGTCGGCGGTGACCAGAGGGGCCGCCGCGTCGAAGAAGTGGAGGTAACCGGTTTCTCCAAAGTATTCCCCGATGGCCTTGCTCATGGCATCGGAGGTCAGAGGTCCGGTGGCGATGATCACAGGACCTTCCGGAACCTCGGTGACCTCTTCGGCCCGAACGGTAATGTTGGGATGGTTTCTCAGCTTCTGGGTAATCAAAGCGGAGAAGCCGTAACGGTCCACCGCCAGGCAGCCGCCGGCCTCCACACGGGTGGCATCGGCGCAGGCGATGATCAGGCTGTCCAGGCGGCGGAGCTCCTCCTTCAGCAGGCCCACGGCATTTTCCAGCCGGTCACCCCGGAGAGAGTTGGAGCACACCAGCTCGCCGAAATCGTCGGAATGGTGGGCGGGGGTTTTCTTGTGGGGCTTCATTTCGATCAGTTCCACCTGGATGCCCCGCTGGGCAAGCTGCCATGCGGCTTCGGAACCGGCAAGACCGGCACCGATCACTTTCACAGTCATCATTCCTCCGCTCCCTTCTTTTTCCGGGTCGAAGCAGGTTTCTTCGCCGCGGATTTTTTGGCAGTGGTTTTTTTCGCGGTTTTCTTCGCCGCAGTCTTTTTGGACTCCTCCGTGGGAGCAGCCTCGGCATTGGTATCGGGCTTTTTGTAATACCCCCGCTTGTCCTCCGGCAGGAAATTGGCACACTTCTCATTGATGCAGAAGGGCTTCATGCGGCCCCGGCCGGATTTTTTGAACAGGGACTGGCCGCAGACGGGGCAATCCTCCGCCGTAGGCACGTCCCAGGACATGAAACCGCACTCCTGGCCCCGCTCGCAGGCATAGTAGGCAAAGCCCCGCTTGGACTTGCGCTTGAGCATACCGGCGGAGCACTTGGGGCACCGGCCGGGCATCCGCTCCACGATGGGCTTGGTATTGGTACATTCAGGCCAGCCGGGGCAGGCCAGGAACTTGCCGAACCGGCCCATTTTGATGACCATGTTCTTGCCGCAGACCTCGCAGATTTCGTCGGTCTCCTCTTCAGGCACCTTGATGCGAACGCCCTCCAGAGCCGCTTCCGCGGCGTCCAGCTCCTGCTTGAAGCCCTTGTAGAAGTCAGCGATCAGGGCTTTCCATTCCCGCTTGCCCTCTTCCACCTGGTCCAGACTGCTTTCCATGTTGGCGGTAAACTCCACATCGATGATGTCCCGGAAACGTTCCATCATGAGCTGGGTCACCACCTCGCCCAAAGCCGTGGGAGCCAGGCGCTTATCAATCTTATTCACATAGTCCCGGTCCTGAATGGTGGAGACGATGGAGGCGTAGGTGGAAGGACGGCCTACACCCTTTTCCTCCATGGCCTTGACCAGCGTAGCCTCGGTATACCGGGCCGGAGGCTGGGTGAAATGCTGTTCCTTTTCAATTTTGGTAGCCAGGGCCCTGTCACCCTCCTGCAAATCAGGCAGGGGCGCGCCCATGGCTTCCCCATCCTCGTCTCGGCCTTCCTCATACACAGCAATAAAGCCGGAGAACCGCAGGGAGGAATGGGTGGACCGGAACAAGTGTCCGGCACATTCCGTATCGATGGACACGGTGTCGTAGATGGCATTGGCCATCTGGGAGGCCAGGAACCGGCTCCAGATCAGCTTGTACAGCCGATACTGGTCCGAGGTCAGGCTCCCCCGGATCCGCTCCGGATCCAGCTCCACATGGGTGGGCCGGATGGCTTCGTGGGCATCCTGAGCACTGCCCTTGGTCTTGAACACGTGGAACTTACCGTAGTAGTATTCCTTGCCGTAGCGGGCCTTGATGAAGTCCGCGGCGGCAGCCATGGCTTCATCGGACAGCCGCAGGGAGTCGGTACGCATATAGGTAATCAGACCCAAGGTGCCTTCGCCTGCCACATCCACGCCTTCATAGAGCTGCTGGGCAATTGCCATGGTCCGCTTGGGGGTCATGTTCAGCTTCCGGGAGGCCTCCTGCTGCAAGGTGGAGGTGGTAAAGGGAGGTGCGGCGGAACGCTTCTTTTCCGCACGGCGAACGTTGGTTACGGTGAATTCCCGGTTCGTGATATCCCGGATCACCTCGTCCACCTGGATTTCGTTTTCCAGTTCCCGCTTCTTTTCCTCGCCATAGTACCGGGCCACGAAGGAGCCGGGCTTGCCGATGCGGTTCAACGTCACATCCAGGGTCCAGTATTCCCGGGGGATGAAGGCCCGGATCTCATTTTCCCGGTCCACCACCAGCCGGGTGGCCACGCTCTGGACGCGACCGGCGGACAGGCCCCGGCGGACCTTCTTCCACAGCAAGGGAGAAAGCTGATAGCCTACGATCCGGTCCAGGACCCGGCGGGCCTGCTGGGCATCCACCAGGTCATAGTCGATATTTCTGGGGTTTTCGATGGACTCCCGGACCACCCGCTGTGTGATCTCGTTGAAGGTGACCCGGCGGGTCCGCTCATCGCTGAGCTTCAGCAGTTCCTTCAGGTGCCAGGAGATGGCCTCGCCCTCCCGGTCCGGGTCCGTCGCCAGATAGACCATGTCTACCTTACCGGCAGCATCCTTCAGTTCCTTGATGATGTCTTCTTTTCCCTTGACGGGAATATATTTGGGTTCGAAGTTTCCCTCCAAATCCACACCCATGGTGCTCTTGGGCAGGTCCCGCAGATGGCCCATGCTGGCCTTTACGGTGTAATCCGGCCCCAGATATTTGCCAATGGTCTTGGCCTTGGAGGGAGACTCCACAATTACAAGATTGGTTGGTTTTGCCATGTTTTCCTCCGATGGTTACTTTTTCAGCGTCACCCGGCGACCGGGCAGCGTCCGGACTATGCCCTTGACTTCCAGCAGCGTCAGGGAAGCCAGGACTTTTCCGGCAGGCAGACCCGCTCCGGCGATGACCTCGTCCACCAGCCGCTCTCCCCGGAGAAGCTGGGATACGATGGCCTCCTCGTCGGCGGTGAGCCCGGCGGGCATTACAATGCCGTCACTATACGCCGAAGACCCGGCGTTGTCAATGGGCTTTTTGTCATTTTTCGGGAGCTTGTCCCCTTTTTTCTCCGGACGGCCGGGGTTTTGCGCCACTTTCGGTAAGGGCTCTGCCTCCTGAGATGCCTGGCGCAGCTCATCGGGGTACACCGTCATCCGGGAGGCTGTCTCGTCCCGGCGGACCTTTTCCGGATAGAGATGGCGGTACTCCCCCACCACATCCCAGCCGGAGGTGACCATGATAGCGCCGTCCCGGAGCAGGGCGTTGCTGCCGGCGCAGGAGGGTACATCGATGTTGCCGGGAACCACGAACACATCCCGGCCCTGCTCTCCCGCCTGGCGGGCGGTAATCAGGGCACCGCTTTTCTCCGGCGCTTCCACCACCAGCACACCGTCGGACAGGCCGCTGATGATCCGGTTGCGCTTGGGGAAATTCCACTTGTAGGGCGGGGTTCCCGGCAGGAATTCGGAGATCAGGCAGCCGTGGCGTTCCATATCCGCAAACAACGACTTGTTGGACTGGGGATATACCAGGTCCACGCCGCAGCCCAGGATGCCTACTACCGCGCCTCCTGCAGTTAGAGCCCCCTGCATGGCGAAGCCGTCAATGCCGTAGGCCATGCCGGACACCACCACACCGCCGCATTTGCCGATCTGGTAGCCCATTCGCTTGGCGGTGGTCAGGCCGTACATAGAGGCCTTTCGGGTTCCTACCACACCGATGACCGGCAAGCCATCCAGATCCGGCAAAGTTCCCTTATAATACAGCACCAAAGGCGGGTCGGAAATATTCTTCAGCCGGGCAGGATAGGCACCGTCCCGGATCGTCAGAATATGGATCCTGCCCCGGGCGCAGTCCGCCAGGATATGCTCCGCGGGCAGCAAATTCTTGTCCTCCAGGGCCTTGCGTCCATCGTCGGACAGGCCACCGATGGCAGCATAGCTGGCAGCGTCCGCGAAGAACGCATCCTCCGGATCCCGGAAATGCTCCAGTACGGCCATTTTCTCCCGGTCGTTCAATCCGTCCCGGGTGGCAAGCCAGATCCAGTGTATCAGCATTTCCGTTTTCCTCGCTCTCTTTGTATTATAGCTTCATCTGCCACATGGTAATCGCGGCGGCAACAGCCGCGTTCAGGGATTCACAGCGGCTGCTCATGGGAATAATCAGGGCCTTGTCCGCTTCCGTCAGGACCTGTGGCCGGACACCCCGGCCCTCGCTTCCGATAACCACAGCCATGGTGCCCAGTTTCGCCCCGCGGATATCCTCGGCAGATTCCGTCAGGGCGGTCACTGCTACCGGGATTCCGGCGGCGGCACAGGCGGTTCTCGCTTCCGCCCAGGTGGTCTGGACCACAGGGGTGCGGAACACAGCACCCATGGAGGAACGGACTACTTTATGACTGTACGGATCAGCGCAGCCCTCCAGCAAAGCCACGGGAATCTCCAGAGCATCGGCGGTACGCAGAATGGTGCCCAGATTTCCCGGATCCTGGATGCCGTCCAGCAGCAGCATTCCGGGGCTGGGAACAAATTCGGTTTTCTCCGGCAGGCGGCACAGGAACAGCGCACCCTGGGGCGTTTCCATGGGAGAGATATAAGCCATGATCTCCTCCGGTACCCGGACAACACGGACATGATCCGGCACCTGGGCCTCTACCCCATCGGACAGGATCACCGTATCCAAGCCGGGCCACCAGCGGACCGCCTCCGCCAGAAGCTTCGTCCCGTCAGAAACGAAAAGTCCATCCTGCTCCCGGGCCTTCCGGGAGGACACCAGCCGCCGGACCTGCTGGATCAGGGAATTCTTCCGGGCTGTGATTCTCTGTTCCATCATAATTTCTGCACCCGGTCCAGGGCCTCGTTATCGCCCAGAATGACCATAATATCCCCCGGTGCCACCCGGAAATCCGCCGCGGGAGAGACATTGATTTTTTCGTTGCGGTGGACAGCAATAATATTCACACCCAACTGGGCCCGGACATTCAGTTCCTTCAGGGTCTTGCCCACCCAGCTTCTGGGAACAGGGGTCTCGATAATGCCGCACTCCGCGCTAAGCTCGATGTAATCCAGAACATTGGTGCTGGACAGACTTTTTGCCAACCGGGCAGCGTGTTCCTTTTCCGGAATCACCACCTGATGGGCACCCAGCTTCAGCAGGACCTTCCGGTGGGTCTCATCGTAGGCTTTGCAGATGATCCGGCCCACACCCAACTCCTGCAGTGTCATAGTCGCCAGCACCGATACGGCAAGGTCGTCACCGATGGCCACAACCGCACAGTCAAAGCTGGCAGCATCCAGCGCCTTCATGGCAGCCTTATCCGTTACGTCCACCGTCACCGCATGGGTCACATGGTCCGCGATCTGCTGGACCAGATCGCTGTCGGTATCTATAGCCAGAACCTCACAGCCGTGGGCGCACAGTTGCCGGGCCACCTCTGAGCCGAACCGGCCCAGGCCCGCTACAATATAAGATTTCATAACAATTCTCCTATCCGATGAGCAGATTGGTTTCAGCGTAGCGGAACCGTTCCTCCGCCTTGTCTCCCATCAGGAAGCCCAGGCTGATTGTCAATACGCCCACCCGGCCAAAATACATATACAGGATAATAAGATACTGGGCCAAAACGCTGAGCTTTGCGGTAGCGCCGGCAGTAATGCCTACGGTAGCCAGAGCGGACACCGTTTCGAACATGGCATCCGTAAAATTCACAGGGGACGTCACAGTAATGAGGATGGCACCGGCGAAGGAAAGCAATACCACAATGGTCACAATGGTCATAGCGTCCAGAACCTTCCCGGAAGGAATGGTACGCTTGAACACGCTGACCGTTCCCCTGCCCCGGGCACGGGTCCACAGGAACAGCATCAGAACCACCATGGTCACGGTCTTCACGCCGCCGGCAGTGGAGCCGGAGGAACCGCCCACCAGCATCAGTGCCATGCTGACCGCCTTGGAAGCGTCCGTCAATCCCGCCTGGTCTACGGAAGCAAAGCCCGCGGTTCGGACGGTCACTGACTGGAACAGTCCGTTCAGAAGCTTTTGTCCAGCGGGCATTTCTCCCAAGGTCGCCGGATTGTTCCATTCCAACGCGCAGAACAGCACCCAGCCCGCCAGGAGCAAAGCCGCGGACATGATCAGCACCAGCCGGGTATAGACGCTAAAGTTCTTCCATTTCCGGACCCGGATCACCTCTTCCCAGACAAAGAAGCCCAGGCCGCCTACCACGATCAACGCCATCAGCGTCAGGCACACCACCGGATCGTCATTGACGAAGCCGGCGCTGGCACCGGGGGCGAATTCTCCGAAAATGTCGAAGCCCGCGTTGCAAAAGGCAGAGATGGCATGAAACAAGCCCCAGGCCGCCGCGGTTTCCGGGCCGTAGTCCGGCAGGAACCGAAGGAACAGGATCAACGCTCCCGTTCCCTGAACCGCCAGGCTTCCCAAAAGCACGGTTTTCTGCAGGTCCACCACGCCCTGCATCTCATCCAGGCTCAGGGCCTGGGCCATCAGCAGACGCTGTTTCAGGCCTACCTTTTTCCGCAGGGCAAATACAAAAATTGACGCCAGGCTCATAAAGCCCAGGCCGCCGATCTCGATCAGGCTGATGATCACCGCCTGGCCGAAGCCGCTCCACTGGGTCCAGGTATCATAAAGGACCAGACCCGTGACACAAGTAGCGGAAGTGGCGGTGAACAGGGCCGGACGGAAGCCGCAGGAAATCCCATCCCGGGAAGCCGCCGGCAGCATCAGCAGTACCGTACCCAGCAGGATAATTGCCACAAAGGTACCGGCAATAATGGTCATAGGTGACAAGTGGATCTGACGGAGCTTGGTTATGATCCGATACCATTTTTTTCGTAATTCCACCAAGATCTCCTTTCTACCCGCAAAATGGGCATAGCTATAAGATTACTTATTATATAGTATACCAATTCTTCCGGTTTTGCAAGGGCGGATTTTTTCTGACAAAAGCGGCCCTCCGGAGGGAGGACCGCCTTTGCACACATTATGAGGAAATTGGGAAGTATTGGAACATTTTTATTTCGTTCCGCCGCAGCCGCAGCCGGAGCATCCGGCACAGCTTCCGGAGCAGCTCCCGCTGTCGGGACAGCCGATGCACTTTTTTCCGGATTTCTTGGACTTGTAGACATACCACGCGGCCAGTCCCAGGATCAGCACAATCACCGCGATAATCAGAATATCTTCCATAGGCATTCACTCAGGCCCGCAGGGCATATTCGGTCTTTTGATTCTTGTCGGCATGGACGCACAGCCAAGCGATCACAGTGGCGATGGCAGCCACGGCAATGCCGCCGCAGATGGCAGCCATCACATCCAGGGTGCCGCCGGTGACCAGGGTACCAACGGTGTAGACCAGGTAGCCCACGGTGTAGCCGGTGGCAAGCTGCAGGGCGATGCCGCCCCAGAACCACTTCCGGTCCTTGATCTCCGCGTTCATGGCACCGATGGCCGCGAAGCAGGGAGGCGTGAACAGATTGAACATCAGGTAAGCCAGGGCAGCGACCTTGGTCAGGCCAAACACAGCAGCCACATCAGCGCCCGCGCCTTCCACCATTTCCAGGGCATCCGTATCGATCAGATTGGAGATGCCATAGCAAACGGCCAGGGTGCCGACCACGTTTTCCTTGGCGATGAAGCCGGTAACCGCGGCGGCAGCCAGCTGCCAGGCATGGAAGCCCACGATGGGGATCAGGATGTAGGCGAAGGGATTGGCGATGGTGGCCAGGATGGAAGTGTTCTCAGCACCCTCCTCCACCACAGAGAAGGACCAGTCGAAGGTCTGCATCACGTGGACCACAAAGTTGCACAGCAGGATGATGGTACCGGCCTTGACGATGTAGGACCAGCCCCGGGACAGCATGGACAGGGCTGCCCGCTTCAGGGAGGGGAACTTGTACTCAGGCAGCTCGATGATGAAGAAGGATTTCCGGGCCTTGTGACCGGCGATCTTGTTCACCAGCAGAGCACCCAACAGAATGATCAGAATGCCCACAAAATACATCAGGGTGCCAACCCAGGAGGCATCGTCAAAGAAGGCACCGGCGAACAGGGCGATGACGGGCAGCTTGGCGCCGCAGGGCATGAAGGGTGCCAGCATGGCGGTAGCCTTCCGCTCCCGCTCGTTACGGATGGTACGGCAGGCCATAACGCCGGGGATGGCACAGCCGGTGCCGATGACGAAGGGGATGACGGACTTGCCGGAAAGACCAACCTTCTTAAAGATGGGATCCAGAACCACGGTGGCACGGGCCATGTAGCCGCAGTCCTCCAGCAGGGCGATCAGGAAGTACATGACCATGACCAGAGGCAGGAAGCCGACAACAGCGCTGACACCGCCGATGATGCCGTCCACCAGCATGGAGGCCAGCAGCGGGTTGGCATTCTCCATCAGGCCGGCAACCCACTCGCCGAACATATCGATCCAACCGCACAGCCATTCCGCGATCCAGGGGCCAACGGTGGACTGGGAGATGTCAAAAACCAGGAACATGATCACCGCGAAGATGGGCAGGCCCACCACGGGGTTAGTCAGAATCTCGTCGATCTTATCCTGATAATTGTAATCCTTGGTCAGGACCTTCCGTCTTTCCACCTTTGCCACGATCTTGTTGACAAAAGCAAAGCGCTTCCGGTCCGCGGCGGTCACTGCCGCCCTGTCCGTCAGGTCCACATCTCCCTGAACATAGGGAGCCTTCTGGCCCTTGCCCTTCAGAGCTACGGCGGTTTTCATCAGCTCCTCCAGGCCATTGTGACCGGAAGCGGTGGAAACAGTCTCCACCACGGGGCAGCCCAGCTCCAGAGCCAGACCAGCAACATCGATCTTGGTCTCCTTCTTGGTATTGATATCGGTCTTGTTCAGGGCCACCACCATGGGAATCCCCAGCTCCAGAAGCTGGGTGGTGAAGAACAGGCTGCGGCTCAGGTTGGTGGCGTCCACAATGTTGATGATCACATCAGGGTGCTCATTCTGAACATAAACGCTGGTCACACTCTCCTCCGAGGTGAAGGGGGACATGGAATAGGCACCGGGCAGGTCCACGGCGATCAGGTCCGCGCCGCCGGTATAATTTTTCTTAATGGGGGCTTCCTTCTTGTCAACGGTGACACCGGCCCAGTTGCCGACCTTTTCATTGCGGCCGGTGAGGGCATTGTACATGGTGGTCTTGCCGCTGTTGGGATTGCCCGCAAAGGCGATTCTCATAACTCTGTTTCCTCCTAAATTCCCTTGGAAGTTAGTCTCAACTAACTTCATCGCAAAAGACAAAGGCACCCGGTGCCCGTCTTATATCAATCAAACAAGGATCACTTCCGCAAGCTGATCGTCGATGTTGTAGCGTCCATCCTTGATGGAAACCACACAGCTTCCCCGGCGGCGGGACACCACGGTGATGGGCTCGCCGCTGTAACAACCAAGTGAGAACAGGAACGCATCCAGTTCCTCATCATTTGTTTCGATCCGCTGGATGATATACTCCTTGCCGAGCTGTGCGTTCAGTAAGTTCATTCAATCACATCCGGTTCCATAATAATACGGGCGATTAGCACCCGCTAACTACCTGCCTATCATACTCCACCGACCCCGTTTTGTCAATAGTTTCCTTCGGGTTTTTTGCGACATTTTCTGACCTCATCCCCCACCCGGGGTTGCGGATCCGCCCCGTCAGATGATAGAATGTGCAGAAAGCAGCCTTGCCGACACTTCGGCACACAGAAAGGAACCTTATGAACAAGCAGGATGTGATTGAATTCTTTGACCGCTGCGCCTCCTGGTGGGACGCGGACATGATCCGCAGCGAGGAGCTGCTGAGGATCATTCTGGACAACGCCGGGGTACGGCCCGGGGTCCATGTGCTGGACGTGGCCTGCGGTACCGGAGTGCTGTTCCCGGATTATCTGAGCCGGGGGGCAGCATCCGTCACCGCCATCGATATTTCCCCGGAAATGGCCCGGATCGCCCAGGAAAAGTACCCTCAGGTCCGGGTGATCTGCGGTGATGTGGAAACGGTGGAATTCGGACGGCAGTTTGATACGGTCATGGTTTACAACGCGTTTCCCCATTTTCCGGATCCGGCAGCATTGATCCGGGTCCTGGCAGGGCTGGTAAAGCCCGGCGGACGGCTGTCCATTGCCCACGGCATGAGCCGGGCTGCCCTGACCAAGCATCACGAACGGGCCAGCACCGTGTCCATCGAGCTGCTGGAGGAAACGGAGCTGGCCAAGCTCATGGAACCCTGGTTCCGGGTGGATGTGGTTATTTCCAATGACCGGATGTACCAGGTCTGCGGCATTAAAAAGGAATAAGGCGCAAACCGTCATCAGAGCCTGATGACGGTTTTCTTCTGCTTTTGAGCCAGTTGGGTATACCGCCAGGCACCGCCCCAGGTGTGGCGAACATAGCAGACCACATAATCCGCCCGGCTCACCATCCACCGGTTCCGGCGGTCCAGGGCATACCGGGGATGGACCCCTTCCAGGGCCTCCGGAAATACCGTATCTTCAAGGGACTCCCCTGCCCTGCCGGGACCGGGCAGCCGGGGCAGGACCACGGCATAATCCACGTGGGGATATTTTTCCCGAAGCTGGCGAAGAACCCCGCGCACACAGGCATCGAACCGGCCCTGACTGCCCACATAAAAGGTATCCACCTTTTTCTCCACGATCAAAGCTTCCACAGCGGAAACGATGGCGGGACGGATGGTTTCCGGGCAATCCCGATGACCGAAAAATGTACATACCAAATTCTTTTCCTCCTCATATTTACGATATATCGCACATTATATCATAGCTCACATAAATTTGCGATATATCCCACACGATTTATCGTAGTTTTGGGTAAACTTATTTACGATAAATCGCAAGGAGGGTATGTGCTATGGGGACAAAAGAAGCAATCGCCAACCGAATTCTTCAGTTATGTGACCAGCATCATATCGCCGTCAACGAATTAGCAAGCATATCCGGGGTTTCTCCCTCCACCGTTTACAGCATACTCAATGAAAAAAGCCAAAATCCTGGCACGGTTACAATTAAGAAGCTGTGTGATGGATTGAATATTACCCTGGGTGAGTTTTTCAGCACACCGGAATTCGACGCGCTGGAACAGGAAATCAAATAATACAAAAAGCACCGCCGGATCGGCGGTGCTTTCAGGCTGTCGAAAAACCTGTCATTGCGAACCAGTGCGCACACTGCGACTCGCCAAGAGCCGCCCTTCGGGCGGTTGCTCGCTTGCATGGCGCCTGCGGGCGCTCATGGTGTGGCAATCCGTTCTCCAAAATGTTTCGTTTTTGCTGAAAGTGCGCATAAAACCGCAGGTTTTAGGGGATGCGGATTGCCACGTCGCCGCCTTTTGGGCGGCTCCTCGCAATGACATTCTTTTTTCGATACTTTTTTGACACGCTGAAAGCACCGCCGGATCGGCGGTGCTTTGCTGTTTTAGTTGTCGGAAGTTGGGCGCATAGTGGGGATTTCAATTCCTCGCAGTTTATAACCCTACAAAGTTTGATATAACTCTATTTTTCCGGTATATTCCGAACTTTCAAATCACATAACTCTACACAATTGTTTACTCAACCTGTTTTGATTGATGTAATTTGCGATGTAAGCGATGTACACGAATACTATTTGCAGATTCTTCGTGTCGCTTCTTTGTGAGTGCCGTCACGGTAATTCTTAAATCGCGAGGTTAGTATTGTTGCATTGTGAAAGTACTTTTTCTCGCTCATTTATGCCGTGCGCTTACCGCGTTTCTTGCCTTTGCCTGTTGCCTTTGAATTTGCTGTTTTTTCATCCTCCTTGAAGTAGGAGTCCAGTCCCGCAAATTCTTCTTTCTTCAGTTCCTTGGTCACATCAGCATAGATATTCAGGGTAGTGGAGATATCCGCATGACCCAGAGTGTCCTGCATCACCTTGATGTTCACACCTGCTTCGCACATTCTCGTAGTGAAGGTGTGCCGCAAGGAGTGACAGCTAAAGTGCGGAAGCAGCACTGGATTTTCTTCACTCTTCTGGAGCACCTCGTCATTACAATCCCGGATGATTCTGCGGATGGTCTTGTTCAGCGATCCTTGGTAGAAGGTACCGCCGTCCCGGTTGAGGAAGATAAAATCCGTGTAACCGTCGATGGTCACCTTGCACTCCAGTCCTACAAGCTGCTGATGCTCCCTTTCCATGAGAATTGCTTCCTTTACGAACCCCAGCATCGGCACCTGCCGCTTGCCGGCTTCAGTTTTGGGAGTATGAACATTGAAGTAGCATCCGGTCTTGCTGTTCTCATCCCGATGGTCATAGTATACCAGAGTGTGGTTGATGTCGATGATGCCTTCGTCCAGATCAATGTCACACCACCGCAATCCTGCCAACTCCCCTACCCGCAGTCCGGTTCCCACCATCACAGCAAAGATAGGATACCAGTGATTGTAGATTGGGTGTTTTTTCAGGAAACTGAGCAGAAGTTCCTGCTCCGGCTTGGTCAGTCCTCTGCGCTTCTCGGTTTTGAAGATATGAGACTGCTTCAGCTCCTTCAGCACGCCGTCAGAGGGATTACTGCGGATGTAGTCATCATCCACAGCCATATCCAACACTTGGTGCAAAACCGTATGTACACTATCAATGGTGGATGCTTGCAACCCTCTCTCGTCTGCCAGATGATTATAGAACCGCTTTATATCGGATTTCTTCAGCGCAGTGATCCGCTGCTTACCGAAGTTTGGTCTGACAAAAGTATTGTACATATACTTGTAGTTTTCGAAGGTGTTATTCTTCAATCCTCGCTTCAGTTGACACCATAGGTCAAACAGTTCATTGACGGTCACATATCTGGCTTCTGCCTTGATACCATCAAGCTTGTCCTTTTCTATTGCTTTTTCCTTCTCCCGCAGTTCTTCCAAGGTCGGTGCATATACGAAGTGGCGCTTACCTGCCTTATCCGTCCAAGAGAAGTGATAGGTGCCATTTTTACGCTGACTCTCACCTTTCCTAAGTACAATTCTGTCCTTGTCTTTTCTTTTCGCCTGTGCCTTTCCTGCCATAAAACATACTCCTTTCTTCGGCGGAGCAGGCCATTGCTCAAGCATATTATACTCAAACGCCGCCCCAATAGCTAGTGTGCGAATCCAACAAAAAAAGAGTACATCATATAGAATACATCCGCTCGACATACTCGTCCAGTTTTCTGCGTTTAATCAAACGCTTGGAGCCTACCCAAAGCACAAAAGGGCAGGACTCGTTGTCTGATATCTTTCGCAGTTTGTTAATTCCTATCCCGGAATACGCAGCTGCTTCTTCCAGTGTCAAATTGCTTTTCTCCCAAATGGGAATCTCGTACTTCAACGGGCATGCTCTCCTTTCCGTAGTTTCTCATAACAGAGAATTAACTGCTAGTATGCAGAAAACCACCCTGCAGATCTGCTTTCGCAAAACGGCAGGGCGGTTCTTTCTGAAATTTGATAATTCCTTTTGCTTGCCTGTATTCCTGACACTACTTCCCCAGGCACGGACAGCAGAATGCCATCCAGGGCAGAAACGGAAACTGTGCCTGGCCGCACATCACGGGAATTCCACCCCTCCGAGGATCTCTCCGAGCTGCCCCTTCCGGGACAGGAGTACCAACGCCGGTGCTGTCATCGCAAGACAGATCTGCCACGATCTGCTTTCTGGACGGTCGGACCCGCTCCCCACCTTACCTGCCGCATTGATGCAGATAGTCTGCACAGGTGGATCTTCGCGCTCCCTCCAATGTCGCTGCCTATTATCTGTCTTTACAAGGCACACCAACGGATGTATTTCAGTTTCTGGATATTCACTTCGGTAGGTACACGAAGGGCATGTCCCGGAAGCCGGAATCGTTCCCCTCACTACTTATCCGAATTCAGATGACATCCTACAAGAAAAAATCAAAAACTTCCCATAAAGTTCAAGAACATCTTTAGCTTCGACAGGATTTTTCGGAGCCTGTAGCTGACTCCCTGCTGGCTGGTTCCGGAAGCCAATGCATATTGCTGCTCCGTAAGGCCCTCAAAGAAGATCGCTTTGATCAGTTCCCGATCCGCCCTGGGTAACGCTTCTACCGCCCGGTGCAGCGTTTCCCGGATTTCCCTGGTTGTGAGCTGCTGCTCCGGGCCGGGGGCAACCAGATCCGGCATGGTCTCCTCGCCCTTCGTTTCCTCCGTGTCCAGGGCATCATAGGACACTACCGAATTCCTTAGTTTCTTTTCCTCCTGTCCCCTTTCCTGCCGCTCCATGCGGAAGTAGGCATAGTAAACATCCGGGGATACCTCAACCAGCTTGCCTTCGATGTTGATCATATACTTTTCCTTTTCTGCCATTGTGCAGACCTCCTTCTGAAATTTGAGTGTTTATCAAATTTCAGAAGGAGGTGCCCGTATTCTGTACGCAAATGCTGTAAAGTCTTTGTGCAAATCAGAGAAGGATGCTTTTTTCTCCCGTAAAACAAAGAACAGCCGCATCCGCGGCCAGAAATAACAACACCATTCCAAATAACCCGCTTCTTTTCGATAGCGGATCATTTGGAATGGTGTCGTAAAAATTAAGGGTGCAGACTGGCTGTTTCCAATCCGCACCCTATTGTTCCAATGTGTAGGCTTATTCTGATTTATCTTTTCCCTATCCAGGGCCAATCCAAAAAGTCTTTCTCTCATTATTTACGCGAACACAAGTGTTCCTTCTCTGTTTTTTGATTTCTCTAGAAGATCCCATTCGCTTGAGATTAATAGTATCAAAACTCAAGCTACCACGATCTCATTAAAGTCACGAATTATCTGCTTAATACCGGGTTTTCCGGAGTACTGATCTGCTACCCCCATGCTATCCACAACAACAACGTTGCGGCAACCGGCAGTTAGTGCATCTCTGATTCCGCTCTCGGAATCTTCGAAGATCAAGCATTCCTCTATAGGAACTCCGATAACAGCTGCTGCATGGTGGAACATCTCTACCTTGTTTTTGAACGAACCATCATCATAGATGATTCGCCTCGGTGAAAACCATCTTGTCAAGCAAAAGGATTCCACAAAAAAATCAATATTCTCTTTGATGGAAGCACTGGCAATTGCAAAGGGAATGCCCTGCTCATTCAGTTGATCAAAGAATGCACATGCACCGGGAACTAAATGGAAGTTCTTCTCATCGTTAACGCAGTATTCCCGGTAATATGCCTCTTTCAGCTTTGATAAATGAGATAGTATTTCTTCGGCGTATTCCTTCTGGAGGAGATATTCGATTGCGCGATTATTAGGAACTCCATAGAAATGGGCTTGTAGTTCCTCAGAACTAATACCAACTCCTCGCAATTTTTGCGACAACTTGTCCCATGCCATTACATGCTTATCGCTATCAAAAAAGAGCGTTCCATTGAAGTCGAAAATGACTCCTTTCCAATCGCAAAGCATTTCTGATCCTCCTTTGCAATCTATGATACATTGACGGTTTAGGATGCCTTCTGCGTGAAGTTCATCCGGATTTTGACATCGGAGTTGCTGATTCGATACATATCGAGCCAAGCATCCTGCAAAAGCTCTGCAAGCATACAGGACGGCATATTTCTCAGTTCTGCATAAGAATGATTCTTAAGAAGAATCTGAACTGCATCTGCGGTAGTAATATTTAGCAGTCCATCAAAGGCAACTTCCAGAGCACGCTCGAAGGGATACCAGTTGAAGATGAAGCTGTAACGGTCAGATTCGTTCCATACATGATCAGGCGTATATCCAATGGCTTTGAGGAATTCATCCGTATTACCGGGCTGGGTAAACTTGATCTGATACAGGCCAGTCTTCTCAAAAGTGCGGACAAACTCATAATAGCTCTGGATCTGAGGATCTTCTGTCATGACGGGCAGAATTCTGGTCACCTCAGCTTTGACCATCATCGCACCATTCGTCTTCAGTACGCTGACGCGCTTCTTGCCGTCGATCACATAGAACTTCCCAAGATATTCATAGCACTGAATAGGATCCACCATACCCCGGTCAGTAAGATACTCCATATAAAGCTGAGTCCACTTCTTTGCGAACTCGCTTTTTATAGAAGGAAGCGGCAGGAAGTCGGCGGTGTAGTTTTCTTTATCGATGTCGGATGCAATACCTACGATCTGCTTGACGGGAATATTCAGAACACCCAGGTTCTCTTCGCCGGCGGCCTTCACCCGGTCGACAACAGCATCGAGCATAGGCAGAGCGGTCTCCATGCTGGTTCTTGCACATCTGCGGACATTTCTCTTAGCCTGGTTCTGGGCCACAGAATACTGCTCCCACACTTCTGTCAGTAATCGCATATAGAATCCTCCTTTATTTGGTTGAGAAATTGATGATTTTCGCATTGCAGGAATGGTTTTTTCTTGCTTTGCTTGTACCAATTATAGTTTTTTTGAAGAATAATTTGAATATCATAAATAACAGAATACATGCACTAAATTATTATCTTTGTCCTTCAAAAAGTATCCCCGGACCGCAGAGCGATCCGGGGTGTTTATCAGCATTCGGAAATGCTAGGGGTATGGTGAAAAGAGGTGAGGAAATCTAATAATGGCATCCGAATGCGCGAAAATCAAGTTTAAGCAGTCTGAAGCACTTTCTTAGGTTGCACTTGGGCTGCCTTAACAGACGATTCAGCAAAACTTAAGGTGTATAGTTCCTTCCTGAATGCCTGAAAGATCCTTGCCAGTGCCCAGAACTGCATTTGCCCAATCTGATCGATGGTATACTTCGCCAGAAGAACGACCAATGCATCTGCGGCGGTAATGTGCAGGCAATCTTCGTAGGACTTATGAAATGCCTCTTCAATCATAGGCCAAACAGCAAGGAATCTGGCTCGGTCGCTGTCTGTCCATTTGTAAGAAGGCCCATTACCCAATGCGTTCTGCAGTTTTTCAAAGAACCCCTCCTGCGTAAACTGCAGCTGATACATTCTGGTCATCTGGAACTGGAACAGAAAATCATAATAAAGCTGAACAGATTTCGTATCCGTTCTGATTGGCATGATTCTGATGACCTGGGATCTCATCGTGGGTTCCTTTCACACCCGTTTTTACCATCACGCCAGCATAACCATTTACATCTCAATTTATATAGCAAATCTCTCATAATGAGTGCCTCCACTTCCAGGCTAATATGTATTCTATCTCATCAAAAAACAGCCTTAGTAAATACTGTTATCTACCATCATTCGGTAATATTTATAAAAGCTGTCAAGTTGCTTAATTTTGGCACGATACTCCTCATAACCGCTTCCAACCAGAGCCCCTTGATTATCATTCCTTTTTCTTTGCAAATAAGAATCTCTACTAAGACATTGGGCACAGTTATTGGCATATTCTTTTGCAGGACTGTCGGGGATTCTTGATACACAAAAGTTAATCTGTTTCAAAATATACGATTCATTTCCCTCAAAAGAGCCGTCTATTCTCAGTAAACTATCCAGTATGTTTTCTGGCTGTAATAAAGGCAAATAAGCCAGAAATTGCAAAAGGGTCGTCACTCTGTATCGTTCAAATTCCGGCGGATAGCAAGCGTCTTCCAACTTTTTTTGGTACAGAGCGTTGGCAAATGCATCTTCGCTTTCCCATGATGAATCTGAGATCTCTATTCCATCAAATAATTCATTGAGGGTAACTCCTAGAGCATGGGCAATCTTTGTAATCACACAGATAGATATATTATCAATTTGTCCTCTCTCGAATTTACCTAAATATGTTTTACTGATCTCAGATTTCTCTGCCAATTCTGCCTGGGAAATCTTCAGTTTATTACGAACCTTAAACACTCGTTTTCCTAGTTCTTTAGTCATGTTTACCGTTTCCATATGCGTCTCCTCCCGGTTAACTATTGTAGTTTTATTATACACTTATATTTGTTTTTGTAAAGAACACATTAATTGCTCTTCAAGTGATCTTTTATTAGAGCTCATTGATATTCTTTTAACAATTTCAGCTTATAGGATAAATATATTTACCCTTTCTAATACAAGTGAAAACATAGAAAAAGCAGCAAATGCCCTCCATAAAAGGCATTTACTGCTTAGTTCATTCAGACCTATTTATTCCTGTCTAAGTGTATAGGGGTAATCCACCTTCAGATCCCGGAAATAGTATTCCTTATCCCGGTTGGAGATTTCACGCATTACCCGGCAGGGATTGCCAACAGCTACGGTATTTTCGGGGATATCCCGTGTCACGATGCTGCCCGCTCCGATCACGGCACTGTCGCCAATGAAGATCTCACCGTCATCCACCAGAACCAGGTTGAAATTGGAGTAGAAGTTTTCGCCGATATGCACATGGTTTCCGTAGGATATATGCACCGGAGGCTCGAAGAAGAACTGTTCGCCTGAGCTTCCCAGAATACCCTTCATGATCGCCTGACGGCGTGCATCCTCTCTCAGGTGAGTGTTGTTGTATTCGAACATCACTTCCTTGCAGTGATCCCGCTCCTCCTGGAGCTGCGTCTCCTGCTGGATGTCGATGGGATCGGTATGGCCATGTTCATAGAACAGCATACCGCTGTTGATTCTGTCGCATAACTGCATATTGATCCTCCTCTATTCTGGATTCAGAATCTCCCCGGACTGAGCCGGGGAGATTGGTGGTATTACTTGAAAGCGTTGATGGCTGCCTGCGCAGCGGCGAGGCGGGCAATGGGTACACGGAAGGGGCTGCAGGAAACGTAGTCCAGGCCAATCTTGTGGCAGAACTCCACGGACGTGGGATCACCACCGTGCTCGCCGCAGATGCCAACGTGCAGTTTAGTGTTGTTGGCGCGGCCCAGAGTGCAGGCCATATTCATCAGCTTGCCAACGCCGGTCTGGTCCAGCTTGGCAAAGGGATCGTTTTCGAAGATCTTGGAGTCGTAGTAGGCATTCAGGAACTTGCCAGCATCGTCACGGGAGAATCCGTAGGTCATCTGGGTCAGGTCGTTGGTACCGAAGCAGAAGAAGTCGGCGTTCTGGGCGATCTCGTCAGCGGTCAGGCAGGCACGGGGAATCTCGATCATGGTGCCGACCTCATACTTCAGCTCCACGCCAGCAGCAGCGATTTCCGCATTGGCAGTCTCAACCACGACGGACTTGACGTACTTCAGCTCCTTTACATCGCCAACCAGAGGAATCATAATTTCGGGAACCACATTCCAGTCGGGATGCTCCTTCTGGATGTTGATGGTAGCGCGGATAACAGCGGAGGTCTGCATCTTGGCAATCTCGGGATAGGTAACAGCCAGACGGCAGCCGCGGTGACCCATCATGGGGTTGAACTCATGGAGGCTGGTGATGATGTCCTTGATCTGCTGGACGGTCTTGCCCTGGGCCTTGGCCAGCAGAGCGATGTCTTCCTCAGTGGTAGGAACAAACTCATGCAGAGGGGGATCCAGGAAGCGGAGGCACACGGGCATGCCTTCCAGGGCCTCATAGAGTTTTTCAAAGTCAGACTGCTGGTAAGGCAGGATTTTTGCCAGGGCAACCTCGCGCTCCTCGGCAGTGTCGGAGCAGATCATCTCACGGAATGCGGCGATACGGTCAGCCTCGAAGAACATGTGCTCGGTACGGCACAGGCCGATGCCTTCGGCACCCAGCTCGCGAGCCTTCTTGGCATCAGTGGGAGTGTCGGCATTGGTGCGGACCTTCAGGGAACGGAACTTGTCAGCCCAGCCCATGATGGTGCCGAAGTTGCCAGAGATCTCAGCGTCTACAGTGGGAATCAGGCCGTCGTAAATGTTACCTGTGGAACCGTCGATGGAGATGCAATCACCCTCGTGGTAGGTCTTGCCAGCCAGCGTGAACTGCTTGTTCTCCTCGTCCATGTTGATCTCGCCGCAGCC
>JAFVWL010000141.1 GCA_017501695.1 Oscillospiraceae bacterium | reverse complement strand
TTGGCGGGGTCATTGCCGGAGAAGGCACCGCCGCCATGGGAGAAGTAGCCGCCGTAGGTGTCCACGATGATCTTCCGTCCGGTCAGGCCGGTGTCGCCGTTGGGACCGCCGATGACGAAATTGCCCGTGGGGTTGATGTGGATGTGGGCCACATCCGCAATGTCAAAGCCGTAGGCCTTCAGCACGGGAGCGATGACGCCCTCCCGGATATAACGGCGCAGCTCGGACATTTCGAAATCAGCGCTGTGCATGATGGAGACCACCACGGTGTCGATGCCCACCACGTTGCCCTGCTCGTCGAACTCCACGCTGACCTGGGTCTTGCCGTCGGGCCGCAGCAGATCGTTGGAGTGGACGCACTGGGTCAGACGGTTGCTCAGGGCCCGGGCCAGGGCGATGGGCAGGGGCATCAGCTCGGGGGTTTGGTCGCAGGCACCGCCGAACATCATGCCCTGGTCACCGGCACCGCCCACCTCGTCGTTGGTACCCAGGGCGATATCCGCGGACTGGGTGTGGATCTTGCACAGGATCTCCACGGTGTCGGCATCGAAGCCGGCATCGGGGTACACATAGCCGATATTGCGGATGGCTTCCCGGGCCACGGCCTGGTAATCCACCTGGGCCTTGGTGGTGATCTCGCCGCAGATCAGGCAGAAGTCGGTGGTGACCATGGTCTCGCAGGCCACACGGGAGCCGGGGTCCTGGGCCAGGCAGGCATCCAGGATGGCATCAGAAATGGAGTCCGCCACCTTGTCAGGATGGCCGTTGGTAACACATTCAGAAGTGAACAAGATTTTTTCCATAGTTAAGATTCCTTTCTCTGTACATCAAATTCTCTGCGTTCTTCCTATTTGTTGTAATTTTTCACAACATGACCAGTATCAAAAAAGATTTGTCAGTCGCACAGCGTGGGATTCTTTCGCGAATCAAGCTGCCGGTACCGAAGGAATACTTTGTGTATTTCGAGGTACCGGAAGTGAAGAGTCGCGGAAGAAGATCCGCTGCTGCGGCGACAAGGATTTTTTGATGCTGGTCACAAAACAAAAACAGCACACCGACGGACTCGATGTGCGTAAATATCGAATCCTCATCTTTCGTTTTGCCGCCGGATTTGGCACCTTGTGTCGCCACAGGTTGCCGGGTTTCATCGGGCCGTTCCCTCCACCGCTCTTGATAAGGCTTGTATGCAGTTGTCCCAAATATTCTACAGGAAATTCTCAGAAAGTCAAGGGTTTTCCGATTAAATTTTCTCACAAATGTTCATAATTCCGCTATGGACTTTTTTGCATGATTTTGCTAAAATAAGAGCACTATTCCACAGGAGTTGAGTTGCATGAGAAAACGCTTTGAACGGTTCTGCTTCAAGCACCGCAATACGGGTATACCGGACCTGATGCTGTATGTCTCCATCGGTTCTCTGATCGTCTATGTCATGGGTATGATGGGCGATCTGGCCGGGCTTTATGAAATTCTGTACTTTAACCCCCACCTGATCCTTCAGGGTCAGGTCTGGCGGCTGGTGAGCTATGTATTCACCTATGGCTACGGCGATCCCAATGTATTTATGGTTCTGATCGGCCTGCTGTGCTATTACTCCCTGGGCCGGGCCATGGAAAATGTCTGGGGCACCCTGCGGTTCAACCTGTTCTACCTCAGCGGCGTGCTGCTGCAGGATGTGTTCTGTCTGATTTTTCCCGGCATTGCCAATGTCGGCTATCTGAACATGAGCCTGTTCCTGGCCTACGCCACCATGTATCCCGACGCGGAATTCCGGCTGATGTTCATCATCCCCATCAAAGCCTGGATCCTGGCGCTGTTTGATCTGGTCGTAACCTTCTATGGCATCTTCTCCCTGGCTCTGGTTGGCGGATTCCCCTATTGCCTGTTCCCTCTGGTTGCCCTGATGAACTACTTTCTGTTCTTCGGCAAGGACTGTATGAATCTGATCCCCGTTTCCTGGAAGGCCAACGCCCGGCGGGTGTTCCGAAAGTCCGGGAAGAAGCCCTCCGGAACCGCGTCCAAGACCATCCCCTTTGTCCGGGCCGGTTCCTACCAGGCCAGTGTGGCTTCCGTCAAAGCCCCCCATACCCACCAATGCACCATCTGCGGCCGGACGGATGTCTCGGATCCCGGCCTGGAATTCCGGTACTGCTCCCGGTGCAAGGGCTACCACTGCTACTGTCAGGACCATATCAGCACCCACGAACACATCGAAGAATGACCATCGCCGCACCCGAACCGGGTGCGGCGATTTTTCGTATGTGCAGGTAAATTGTAGTTTGGCGTAATTGCCGCACCGAAAAGAACCACGTCATTGCGAGCCAGTGCGCACACTGCGACTCGCCAAGAGCCGCCCTTCGGGCGGTTGCTCGCTTGCATGGCGCCTGCGGGCGCTCATGGCGTGGCAATCCCCTTCAGGTTACCGGGAACTTTCGACAGAAGAAATCCGTTCTTTTTCCTGGATCTACGCTATATTTCCAACAACGATAGGTGCTGCGTCGCCACACGGGATTGCCACGTCGCCGCCTTTGGGCGGCTCCTCGCAATGACGTATAAAACTGTAAACTACAATTTCCTGCAGTGTCCATTTCTTGCTATTTATCCTGAAATATGGTATGATATGGGAAACAAACCACCGAGAGGAGCATTTTTATGTCCCAGTACATCATGGCCCTGGACTCCGGCACCACCTCCAACCGCTGCATTCTCTTCGACCGGGAAGGCAAGGTCTGCAGCCTGGCCCAGAAGGAATTTACCCAATACTTCCCCCAGCCCGGCTGGGTGGAGCACGACGCGGACGAGATCTTCGCCACCCAGCTTGAGGTTGCCCGGGACGCGCTGAAAAACATTGGCGCCTCCGCCCGGGATATTGCCGCCATCGGCATCACCAACCAGCGGGAGACCACCGTTGTCTGGAACCGGCACACCGGCCGGCCCGTGGGCCACGCCATCGTCTGGCAGTGCCGCCGGACCGCTGCCTACTGCGATCAGCTCCGGGCGGAGGGCTGGGTGGAACCCATCCGTAAAAAGACCGGCCTGGTCATTGACCCCTATTTCTCCGGCACGAAAATCCGTTGGATCCTGGAAAATGTGCCCGGTGCCCGGCAACAGGCGGAAGCAGGCGACCTGCTCTTCGGCACGGTAGAAACCTGGCTGATCTGGAAGCTCACCGGAGGCCGGGTCCATGTCACGGACTACTCCAACGCATCCCGGACCATGCTGTTCAACATCAATACATTGGAGTGGGATCAGGAGATTCTGGACAAGCTGGAGATCCCTGCCTCCATGCTCCCCCAGGCTGTCCCCTCCAGCCAGGTTTATGGCAGGACCGACGCAGAGTTCTTCGGCGCGCCCATTGCCATTGCCGGTGCCGCCGGTGACCAGCAGGCGGCTCTGTTCGGACAGGCCTGCTTCACCCCCGGCCAGAGCAAATGCACCTATGGAACCGGCGCGTTTTTGCTGATGAACACAGGAGACAGCCCCATTTACTCGGAAAACGGTCTGGTGACCACCATTGCCTGGGGGCTGGGCGGCAAGGTGACCTACGCCCTGGAGGGTTCCATTTTCGTGGCCGGTGCCGCCATTCAGTGGCTCCGGGACGAGCTGCGGCTCATCGAATCCGCTTCCGACTCCGAATATATGGCCCGGAAGGTCAAAGATACCAACGGATGCTATGTGGTGCCTGCTTTTACGGGTCTGGGCGCGCCCTATTGGGATGCTTACGCCCGGGGTGCCATCCTGGGCCTGACCCGGGGCACCAACAAGAATCACATCATCCGGGCCACCCTGGACTCTATGGCCTACCAGACCAACGATGTACTGTGCGCCATGGAAGCCGACGCGGGGATCCGTTTGGGCGAGCTGAAGGTGGACGGCGGTGCCGCCGCCAACAACTACCTGGTCCAGACCCAGTCTGATATCTCCGGCGCCCCGGTGCTGCGGCCCCGTTGCGTGGAGACTACCGCCATGGGCGCTGCCTATCTGGCGGGTCTTGCCGTAGGGTTCTGGAAGGATCTGGACGAGATCCGGGCCAACTGGGCCGTGGACCGGGCCTTCTCCCCCGCCATCGGCATGGAGGAACGGGCAAAGAAGGTATCCGGCTGGAAAAAGGCCGTGGCCTGCGCGCAAGGCTGGGCGAAAGAATGATAAAAATTCGACCAATGACGTTTCCGTCATTGGTCGAATAAATTTATATCGGTGATTGCCAGGGCGGGCAAATCGGACAGATCCTCCCGCAGGATCTTCCGGGCGCCCATTTGCTCCAGGACCAGAGCCGCGTCGGAGCCGTCATCGAAGCAGCACACACCGCTCCAGCCGAAGCGCAGGTTCCGGGAAGTACCGTCCCAGGTGCCGCCGCTTTGCAGAGTCGCCTGGGCTACCAGCGCTATGCTGCCCAGGGCATGAATGACCCGGTTCCGGCTCAGGGCCCGCTGGGCAGAAAACTCCTCCTCATAGCCGTCCTCGCTGAGGTACAGCACATTTTCCCGGACCCGGTGCTGGATCAAGGGGTCCGCCACCACGGAAATGACACGACCTCCCATTGCCAGGCAGGCGTTCTGGGCGGTCTTGTCCGCCCCCCGGGCGTTGCCGGACACCAGGGTGATGCCCTGCAGGGCCGCCTGACGGCCCACTTCCTCCGCAAAGGCCCGGTTGGGCTCCCGGAGATCCCGGCTGCCCACCAGGGCGATCGTGGGCGTATCCAACAGCGACAGATCTCCCCTGGCCCACAGGCAGCCCGGGGCATCCAGACCCAGGCGTTTGCGGACCGCCGCAGGATATTGGCTCGACGCCCGGGTAATGGGCACACAGCCGGCCCGGAGGCCTTTGTTTACATAATATTCCAGAAGCTCCGTTTCCTCCAGCAGCCGGAGAATATGCTCCGCCGCGGCGTTTCCGTAACCGGCAGCCACCAAGTCCCGGACTTCCAGGTCCCGGTCCTCCGGATCCCGGTCCAAAATCCGGACCCGGGAGGCCAGCGTCCGAAGCTGGGCCACGGACAGAGTCTTCCGGTCCGGGTTTCCCAAACGGGAGGTCAGCAGCAGGAAGCCCTGCTCCGCCCCGGTAAGCCCCGCCATCAGCGGAATCTCCGCTTGGGCGGCGTGGGGGCCTTGACCATCTCTTCGGAAAGGGTGCCGTCGGGGTTCAGGACCATGGCCTTAACGGTGTAATTGGAGTATTTGGCAATTTCGTCCAGCTTGGCCTTCTCCGGGAAGTTGCCGATGATGGACCAGGCCACGCCCTTGCGCTTGGCCCGGCCGGTACGGCCGATGCGATGGACGTAGTATTCGTTTTCATCGGGCACATCGTAGTTGATGACACAGTCCACATCGTCCACATCGATGCCCCGGGATGCCACATCCGTAGCAATCAGGATAGCCAGCTTGCCGTCCCGGTAGCGCTGCATGGTCTTCTCCCGCTGGCTCTGGCGGATATCGCCATGGATGCAGTCGCAATCCAGACCCGCCCGCTGGAAATCGTCGCTGAGTCGCTGGCACATATGCTTGGTGTTGCAGAAGATCATGACCCGGTCGAATCCCTGGGTCTTGATCAGCCGCAGGGTAGTCTCCGCCTTTTCCAGGGGGGTGCAGGTCAGGCAGAACTGCTCGATGTCCGGCTTGTCCTCCTGCTTGGGCTCCACGGTGATCTCCACCTCGTCCCGCTGGTACATCCAGGACACAGTCATGACCTCCTGGGAGATGGTAGCGGAGAACAGGCCCAGGTTCTTCCGGTTCTTGATCTTGTCGATGATCCGGGTCACGTCCTTGAAGAAGCCCATGTCCAGCATCCGGTCCGCCTCGTCCAGGACCACGGTCTGGATCTTGTCCAGACGGATGGTCTTGCGATTATAGTGGTCCATGAGCCGGCCGGGGGTTGCCACCACGATCTGGGGTTTCTTCTCCAGTTGCTTGATCTGTCCGCCGATGCCGGCGCCGCCGTAGAGCACCGCCACCCGGATGTTCTGGAAATAGGTCAGAAGGGACCGGAGCTCATCGCCGATCTGGATGGCCAGCTCCCGGGTGGGGGCCAGAATCAGGCCCTGGACATCGCCGGACTCCGGATCTATGTGCTCGATCATGGGGATGCCGAAGGCGAAGGTCTTGCCGGTGCCCGTAGGGGCCTTGGCGATCACATCCTTCCACTGCATAAAGTGGGGAATCGCCTGCTGCTGGATGGTGGTGGGCCAGCCATAGCCCTTCTTTTCCAGCGCTTTCAGCATGGCCTGGGACAATCCCAGGTCCGCAAAGGTAATGTTGTTTTCCATATATGTCTTCCTTATTCTTGATTATTTGATCGTTATGGAGCGTAGATTGTAGTTTAGCGTAATATGTCCGCGTAGGGGGCGACCCTTGCGGTCGCCCGGCGGCGAAGCCGCCTCGGCCCCCGCTTTTCAAGAGGGGGCTGGCAAAAATCGGCTCTTCGGAACCGATTTTTGACTGGGGGAGTTCT
>JAFVWL010000140.1 GCA_017501695.1 Oscillospiraceae bacterium | reverse complement strand
AAAGTGCGCCTGAAACCGCAGGTTTTAGGGGATGCGGATTGCCACGTCGCCGCCTTTGGGCGGCTCCTCGCAATGACATTCTTATTTCGGTACTTTTTGACACGCTGTGTCGCCAAAGGCGACTGGGGGAGTGTTTTTCCCTCGATGGAACACCCCCTCAGTCAGCTTCGCTGACAGCTCCCCCTGTGGGGGAGCCAAGGCTCCGGCGGCGGTGCCGCCGGACGGGCGACCGCAAGGGTCGCCCCTGGGCGAAGATTTCCGAAAATCCACGGGATTGCCACGGCCCTACGGGCCTCGCAATGACGTGTTGTTTTAGGGCCTCGCAATGACATCGAAACATAATTTTGCATTTTGCATTCAAAAAAGCCACCCTTTCGGGTGGCTTTTCTATCATTACTGGTTCAGGAACTTATGGATGGCGGCGGCGGCCTTCTTGCCGGCGCCCATGGCCAGGATGACGGTGGCAGCACCGGTGACGGCATCGCCGCCGGCGAAGACGCCCTCCCGGGTGGTCATCTCGTTCTCGTTGACGATGAGGCAGCCCTTCCGGTTGGTCTCCAGGCCGGGGGTGGTGGAGCGGATCAGGGGGTTGGGGCTGGTGCCCAGGGACATGACCACGGTGTCAACCTCCAGCATGAACTCGGAACCGGGGACCTCGATGGGGCGGCGGCGGCCGGAGGCGTCAGGCTCGCCCAGCTCCATACGGATGCACTTCATGCCGCAGACACGGCCGTCCTCGCCGGCCACGATCTCCACGGGGTTGCACAGGGTCTTGAATTCGATGCCCTCTTCCTTGGCATGATGCTTCTCCTCGGCACGGGCGGGCATCTCAGCCTCGCCGCGGCGGTAGACCACATACACATGCTCGGCACCCAGACGCATGGCACAGCGGGCAGCGTCCATAGCCACATTGCCGCCGCCGACCACGGCCACGGCCTTGGACTGGATGATGGGGGTATCGGCCTTCTCATCGTAGGCCTTCATCAGGTTGGTCCGGGTCAGGTACTCGTTGGCGGACATAACGCCCTTCAGAGCCTCGCCGGGGATATTCATGAACATGGGCAGACCGGCACCGGAGCCCACAAAGACGGCCTTGTAGCCCATCTCAAACAGCTCGTCGATGGTCAGGACACGGCCGATGACCATGTTGGTCATGACCTCCACACCCTGAGCCTCCAGCTTCTTCACCTCGTTGGCAACGATGGCCTTGGGCAGACGGAACTCGGGGATGCCGTAAACCAGCACACCGCCGGCGGTATGCAGAGCCTCGAAAACGGTGACCTCATAGCCCAGCTTAGCCAGGTCGGAAGCGGCGGTCAGACCGGCAGGGCCGGAGCCAACCACGGCCACCTTGGTGCCGTTGGAAGCCACCTTCTCGGGCATGGCGTTCACATTCTCCCGGTACCAGTCGGCAACAAAACGCTCCAGACGGCCGATGGCCACGGGCTCGCCCTTGACGCCGCGGACGCACTTGCTCTCGCACTGAGTCTCCTGGGGGCAGACACGGCCGGACAGGGCAGGCAGGGCATTGGTGGAGGTCAGGATCTCATAAGCGGTCTGGAAATCCCGCTCCTGGATCTTCTTGATGAACTCGGGGATCCGGACGTTCACGGGGCAGCCCTGAACACACAGGGGGTTCTTGCAGCCCAGGCAGCGGTTTGCTTCCTCGACAGCCATTTCCTCGGTGTAACCCAGGGTGACTTCCTTAAAATTCCGGGCACGGACCTTGGGGTCCTGCTCCGGCATGGGGACCTTGATCTTGGACATATTCGCCATTTTCGTATCCTCCTTACTGAATCAGAGCCTTGCCCATGGCATCCATGCGGCAGGTATGGGTTTCCTTGACCTCGTTCTCACGGGGCCGGTAGGTAGCGTTGCGGCTCATAAGCTCGGCAAAATCCACCTGATGGCCGTCAAACTCGGGGCCGTCCACGCAGGCGAACTTGGTCTGGCCGCCCACGGTGACACGGCAGCCGCCGCACATACCGGTGCCGTCGATCATGACAGGGTTCAGGGACACGCTGGTGTGGGTACCGAAGGGCTTGGTGGTCAGGGCCACGAACTTCATCATGGGGATGGGTCCGATAGCCAGAACCTCGTCGAATTCCTCGCCGGCCTCCAGCAGCTCCTTCAGGGGCTGGGTGACCAGGCCATGGCGGCCATAGGAGCCGTCGTCGGTCATGAGAATGAAGTGGTCGGCAACGGCCTTGAACTCCTCCTCCAGAATCACGATGTCCTTGCTGCGGAAGCCGATGATGACGGTAACCTCGGCACCGGCGGCCTTGAAGGCGGCAGCAGAGGGCAGGGCAATGGCGCAGCCAACACCGCCGCCAACCACACAGACCTTCTTCTTGCCCTCCACGGGGGTGGGCTTGCCCAGGGGGCCAACGAAGTCCCGGATGTAGTCGCCCTCGTTCAAAGCTCCCAGGGCGATGGTGGAGAAGCCCACCTTCTGGAAGATGATGGTGACGGTACCGGCTTCCCGGTCGTAGCCGGCGATGGTCAGGGGAACACGCTCGCCCATCTCATCAATGCGGAAAATGATGAACTGACCGGCCTTGGCCTTCTTGGCCACAAAGGGGGCCTCGATCTCCATCAGGGTGACGGAGGGGTTCAGTTCCTTCTTGCGAACGATTTTATACATAGATCGGATCCTTCCTTTCATAATGTGTACGGGGAACGGGCAAAAATGCCCAGCATTTTCATTATAACGGGTTTTGTCGTATTTGTCAAATATTTATCGATATTTTTGGTTCAAATAAACAAGGTTTTCCGTTTTTTGTATCTCTGCGTCTTTCGTAGGGCGGGGGCTTGACCCCGCCGTCAACCTGTCGATGTCGGTATTGCCACGATAACCGCACACAGCCACCGACCATAATGTCATTCCGAGGGCACGAAGTGCCCGTGGGAATCTCCTGGTGAATGGTTGCGAAACCTGTCGATCAAAGTCCATCGTAGATGTTCGATGTTAATTGGATGGTTAGTTGTATAAGACGGTGCTGGAGATTGCCAGGAGGTGAATTGCCCGAAGGGCAAGAGAGACCACCCTGGGGTGCGTCGCCGCCTTTGAGCGGCTCCTCGCAATGACATACTTTTCGTTCCCTGGTTGCGTTTGTAGGGGGCCGCCCCCCTGAACGACCCGTCTGCGGCACCGCCGCCGGAAATCGTAGGGCGGGGCTTCCCAGACCCGCCGCCAACCTGTCGATGTCGGTGTTGCCACGATAACCGCACACAGCCACCGACCATAATGTCATTCCGAGGGCACGAAGTGCCCGTGGGAATCTCCTGGTGAATGGTTGCGAAACCTGTCGATCAAAGTCCATCGTAGATGTTCAATGACGGAATCGAACGGCGGGAGCAAGCCCCCGCCCTGCGAAATACTAAAAATCTCCCGGGAAGGGTTGCCTTCCCGGGAGGATTTTTGGATTTACTTATTCTTCAGCAGGTCCCGGATCTCGGTGAGCAGCTCCTCGGCGGTGGGAGCGGGGGGAGCGGGAGGATTGGCGGCGGCTTCGGCAGCAGCGGCAGCGGCTGCGGCGGCCTCTTCCTCGCGCTTCTTCTTCTCAGCCATCTCGGTGAGCTTGTTGACGATCTTCACGATCCAGAACACCACCAGAGCCAGGATCACAAAGTTGATGACGGCGGAGATGAAGTTGCCGTAGGTCAGGTAGTTCTGGACCTCCTGGACCACCTCTTCACCGGCGGCATTGACCACGGTCTCGTAGGTGGGCTCCACCCAGGGCATCCGGGGCAGGGCGATCTTGGCCTCGGAGAAATCCGCGCCGCCCAGGAAAATGTTGACCACGGGCATGATCAGATCGTTGGTCATGGACTTGGTGATGGTGGAGAAGGCGCCGCCGATGATGGTACCAACGGCCAGTGCCATGGCGTTGCCCTTGACGGCGAAGGTGATAAACTCATCCCACCAGGAGGGCTTCAGATTCTTGGACATAATATGTACTTCCTTTCTTATATTTCACGTCATTGCGAGGAGCCGCTTCCGGCGGCGACGTGGCAATCCCGTGAGGTTTCCGAAATGTCCACGGGATCGCCACGCCAGTTTGAGAACTGGCTCGCGATGACATTGTTTACTTCTTCTCGATGACCTCGATGCCGCCCAGGTACTTGCGCAGGACCTCGGGGACCACCACGGAGCCATCGGCCCGCTGGTTCTGTTCCACCAGGGCGGGGAAGATCCGGGAGGTGGCCAGGCCGGAACCGTTCAGGGTGTGCAGGAACTCGGGCTTGCCGGTGGCTTCCCGGCGGAAACGGATGTTGCCCCGGCGGGCCTGGTAATCCCGGGCGTTGGACACGGAGGAGACCTCCTTGTAGCCGTCCATGGAGGGGATCAGGATCTCGATGTCATAGGTCCGGGCCATGGAAGCGGAGCAGTCACCGGCAGCCAGCTTCACGGTACGGAAGTGGAAGCCCAGACCCTCCACCAGCTTCTCAGCCTTGGTCACCAGCTCCTCGAAGGCAGCGTCGGAATCCTCGGGCTTGCAGAACTGGAACATCTCCACCTTGTTGAACTGGTGGCCCCGGACCATGCCCCGCTCATCGGCACGGTGGGAACCGGCCTCCCGGCGGAAGCAGGGGGTGTAGGCGAACAGCTTCTTGGGCAGGTCAGCCTCGGTCAGGATCTCGTCCCGGTAGATGGAGCACAGGGCTGCCTCGGCGGTGGGCAGCATATAATGGACCCGGTCGTCGGTGGGGTTGGCGATCTTATAGACCTCGTCGGCGAACTTGGGGAACTGGCCGGCAGTCTCGCCGCACATGTACTCCAGCATGTGGGGGGGCAGGATGAAATCGTAGCCGTCGGCGGTGTGGGTGTCGATGAAGTAGTTCAGCAGGGCCCACTCCAGACGGGCGCCCATGCCGGTGTACATCCAGTTGCCGGCACCGGCCAGCTTGACGCCACGCTCGTAGTCGATGAGGCCCAGGCCGTTGCACAGGTCCACATGGTGCTTGGGCTCAAAATCAAAGACAGGCTTCTGGCCCACATAACGGATGGGCTGGTTGTTCTCCTTGCCGCCGGGGAGCAGGTCGGCATCGGGCAGGTTGGGCAGGCTCAGCATGGCAACCTTGAATTCCGCATTCAGGTCCTTGAGCTGGGCAGCCTCGTCAGCGATGGCGGCATCCAGGGCGATGGCCTCGGCCTTGTTGGCCTCGATCTTGGCATCGATTTCCTCGGTGGGCTTGCCCTGCTTTTCCGCGCCCTTCTTCATGCCGAAGAGCTTGCCGTTTTCCTTGGCCAGCTTATTCTTCTGAGCGGTCTTGGTCTCAGTGGAGGTCTTCAGGCCCCGGATGGTCACGTCCAGCTCCAGAATTTTGTCGATGGTTGCGTCGCAGTCCACTTCCTTGGCCTTCAGTCCGGCCTTCACCGCATCGGGATTTTCCTTGATTTTACGAATGTCTAACATAATTACCTCTCCTTTGGGTTTTCACGTCATCGCGAGCCAGTGCTCAAACTGCGACTCGCCAAGAGCCGCCCTTCGGGCGGTTGCTCGCTTGCATGGCGCCTGCGGGCGCTCATGGCGTGGCGATCCCGTGGCAATTCCGCAAGCCTTACGGGATTGCCACGTCGCTTTGCTCCTCGCAATGACGTAAGTATCATTATTTTTTCAGGTTCATCAGTGCGTCCAGCAGGGTTTGCAGGTCCTCCTGGCCGTAGAATTCCAGCTCAAAGCGGCCCTTGCGCTTGCCGTTGACGATCTTCACGCCCCGGCCCAGGTGCTTGCTCAGGGATTTTTCGCACTCTGCCACATAGTCCACCGCCAGGGTCACTTCCTTTTTAGGCTCCGGCTCCCGGGTCATGTTCCGGCACAGCAGCTCCGCCTGCCGGACGGACAGGCCCAGGGCAATGATCTTCTGGGCTGCTTCCTGCTGCTTCTTTTCGGACTTGATGGTCAGCACCGCCCGGGCGTGACCGGCGGTAAGCTCCCCGGAGCGGACCTTTTCCAGGACCTCCGGGCACAGGCCCAGCAGCCGCAGGGCATTGGCCACGGCGGGCCGGGATTTTCCCACCCGTTTGGCGGTTTCCTCCTGGGTCAGGCCGTAGTCATTCATCAGGGACTGGTAGCCCAGGGCTTCTTCCACCGGGTTCAGATCCTGCCGCTGGAGGTTTTCGATCAAGGCCAGTTCCATGGCCTTCCGGTCGTCGGCCTCAATGACCACGGCCGGGATTTCTGAAAGGCCGGCGATCCGTGCCGCCCGCCAACGCCGTTCACCGGCGATGATCTGATAATAGCCGGAATCCAGCAGCCGCACCGTCAGGGGCTGGATCACGCCGTGCTCCGTAATGGAGTCCGCCAGAGCCTGGAGTTCTTCCTCGTCGAAGTCCTGCCGGGGCTGATTCCGGTTGGGTTCTACCTTATAGACCGGCAGGAGCTGGTAGGGGCTTTTCTCCCCGTAGTCCTGATCGAAATCCCCGATCAGGGCACCCAGGCCCCGTCCCAGGCCTTTGTTACTCGCCATATTATCATCCTCTCTTGGTTAAGGGTCTTTTGTAGGGGCGACCATTGGTCGTCCGCCTTAAAAAATTTCGAATTCGCCGAAAAACATCGGAAATTTCTTTTATTTTGCCGCCGGACGTGCGATGCACGCCCCTACATTTATAATTTTTTCTTAAATTCCTCGGCCATAGCCTTGTAAGCCACGGCGCCCCGGCTGGACCGGTCGTAGGCGGTGACAGGCTTGCCATGACTGGGAGCCTCCGCCAGACGGATATTCCGGGGAATCATGGTAGCGAAGACCTTGCCGGGGAAGTGCCGCCGGACCTCCTGGGCTACCTGGTTGGAGAAATTGGTCCGTCCGTCATACATGGTCAGGGCCACGGCGAAGATTTCCAGCTTGGGGTTGATCCGCCGTTTGACCATCCGCAGGGTGTTCATCAGATCCGACAGGCCCTCCAGGGCGTAGTATTCGCACTGGACCGGCACCAGGATTCCCTCCGCCGCCGCCAGACCGTTGAGGGTCAGCATTTCCAGCGAGGGCGGGCAGTCGATAAAGATCACATCATATTGCTCCTTCACCTGCTTCAGCGCCATTTCCAGCCGGTAGTTGGGGTTGGGAACAGAAATCAGCTCCACACCCGCGCCGGCCAGATCCGCGGAACTGGGCAGTACGTCGGCATAAGGGGTCTTGACGATGGCGTTTGCCGTAGGCTCGTCATTGATGATGGTATCGTAGACGGTTTTCTTGATTTTCCGCTTGTCGATGCCCAGGCCGGAGGTTGCGTTGGCCTGGGGGTCAAAGTCGCAGACCAGGATCTTCAATCCCAGTTCCGTCAGCGCTGCCGCCAGGTTCACGGTGGTGGTGGTTTTGCCCACGCCGCCCTTCTGGTTGACTACGGCAATAATTTTACCCATAGATACCCTCCTTCATGCGTGTTTCACGTGAAACAGTGTTTTTCGGTTGAATGTGGATGTTTCACGTGAAACATCAGTCTCCGGATTCCACCACAGTGTAATTCCGGGTCCGGGAATTTTCTTCCTGCTGGGCATCGGAGGTGGATACGGAGAAGTACAGCAGGGTCCCCAGCAGTGCCGCGGCGGCGGTCATAACGATGAGCCAGCGCCGCAGGAGGTCCAGCTTCTTATTGGCGGCGGCAAGCTGTTCCTCCAGGGTCAGCTCCTTTTTCCGCTTGGGCTTCTCCGCCGGGTCCCGGCGGACGGGGATCTGGATCACAGTACCCGGCTTCACCGGGTAGCGTTCCATTTCCCCAAGGCACTCGGGACAGAACACATCCCGATCCTGGGTATCCTTGCCGCAGCGCATACACTTCACCTGGCACACCCCCTAGAAATGATACCCGTATTGTACAACAGTTTTCCCATTTCGTAAAGAGGAAAAAGACAAAAAATACAGGTGCTTTTAAGGATTGTGAATTATTTGTGAACGAAGTGTGAATATCACGTGATACCACTTGACGGTCACGTGACCATGTGTTACAATCAGTTCAACCACAAGAGATGGAGGTGTAACCTATGCAGAATCAATGGACCATCCCCGGCACGGTTTTGAAGATCAAGCAGTCGGACGCGGTCCGGGTGGACGGCCTGTTCCAATCCATGTTCCTCACCGGGGGCATAGTGCTGAGCCAGGTGTCCAATCTGTCCGGCCTGGAGCCCTACGCGGTGCAGAACTGGGTGAAGCGGGGATTTCTTTCTCCCCCAAAACAGAAGCGCTACGACATGGATCAGGTCTGCCGGATCCTCACGATCAATACATTTAAGGCAGTGCTCCCCATGGAGCGGATCTGCGGCCTGCTGTCCTACGTCAACGGCGACCTGGATTCCAGCGCCGACGATATTATCCGGGACTCGGACCTGTATTTCCTGTTCGTGAAGCTGGCGGGAAATGCCCGGACCCTGGAAAGCAAGGAGGATGCCACCCGGTTCATCGAAGAATCCCTGGCGGATTATAAGGAACCGGTGCCCGGGGCCAAAGAGCGGATCGTGAAAACCCTGCGGATCATGGTCATCGCCTGGCTGGCCGCCCGGATGCGCCAGGCCGCCGAGGAGCTGATGGACGATATTGACCAGGAAAAGGAGGAAATTTCCCATGGGATTCTGGATGTTTAACATATTCCCTATTATATTCTTTGTCATGTTCGCCCTGGTCTTCGGGTTGATCCTGACCACGCTGATCAAGGGCTTCCGGCAGGAGCGGAAGAATGACGCCTCCCCCCGGCTGACGGTGGAGGCCACGGTGGTGACCAAGCGTACCCATGTCCACGGCCACAACCGCGCCCACACCAATTACTACGCCACCTTCCAGGTGGCCTCCGGGGACCGGATGGAGCTGAGCATCCCCTACAGCCAGTTCGGCTACCTGGTGGAAGGCGACCGGGGAAACCTGACCTTCCAGGGTACAAGGTTCCTGAGCTTCGAACGGAACTAATCTGATAGGGTTCTTTAGGGGCGACTGTGGTCGCCCGCCCCCAAATTTGTCATTGCGAGGAGCCGCCCAAAAGGCGGCGACGCACCCCAGGGTGGTCTCTCTTGCCCTTCGGGCAATTCACCTCCTGGCAATCTCCAGCACCGTCCGAAGGGACCGGCTTTCCAATTAACATGGAACATCTGCGATGGACTTTGGCCGTCAGAATTCCCAGCCATCTACCAGGAGATTGCCACGGCCCTTCGGGCCTCGCAATGACAAGACGGGGGATTGTCTAAATATCCACGGGATTGCCACGGGTGCAAGCACCCTCGCAATGACGTGGATAGGGGTGGGCGGACAATGTTTCACATGAAACAATCCGATTATTAGGAGGAATCCTATGGCATACACTTACAGCTATGAAACCGTCACCAGCAGCATGGCTGGCTGGGGTGCCTTCAACGGCAATATCTACGAAATCAGCAACTACCGCGCCGTGATCCGGCGCAAAGCCGCCGAAGGCTGGCGGTATGTGGGCTTTATCCCCACAAAGCAACGTGGAACCGGTCACATTGAAAAAATGGACCTGATCTTTGAAAAAGAAGAATAAAAAGGAGCAAACGCATATGGAAGTCAACGGAACCTATCGCTGGAGCCCCAACGGGAACCAGCCCAAAAAGCAAATCGATTTCAAAAAGATCCGCAACATCGTCATCATCGTCCTGGTGGTGCTGTTCCTGGGCGCGGCGGCAACTACCTGCTGGTACACCGTGGACGACAAGCAGCAGGCCGTGGTGACCACCTTCGGCAAGGTCACCGATGTCACCGATGCCGGTGTCCACTTCAAGCTCCCCTTCGGAATCCAGCAGGTCCAGATGGTGGACGTGAATGTGTACCAGAAAATTGAGCTGGGCTATACCTCCGACGGAGACAGCTACAAGGTCAACGAGTCCGAAAGCACCATGATCACCGGCGATTACAACATCGTCAACGTGGATTTCTTCGTGGAGTACCGGATCTCCGACCCGGTTGCTTACCTCTACTCCTCTAATAAGCCCGAGCTGATCCTGAAGAACCTGATCCAGAGCCAGGTCCGCAACGTGGTGGGTTCCTCCACCGTGGACTCGGTGCTGACCGACGGCAAGGAAGACATCCAGCGCCAGGTGAAGGACCTGGTCACGGAGATCCTCCAGGAGTACAACATCGGCCTGACCCTCATCGATGTCCGGATCCAGGACGCGGAGCCTCCCACCAACGAGGTCATTGAAGCCTTCAAGGCCGTGGAAACCGCCAAGCAGCGGGCAGAGGCTGTGGTGAACGAAGCCCTGGCCTACCAGAATGCCCAGATTCCTCAGGCCCAGGCCGAAGCCGACAAGCTGATCCAGAACGCCCAGTATCTGAAGCAGGCCCGGATCAACGAAGCCATCCAGCAGGTGGCCATGTTCAACGCCATGTATGAAGAATACGCCCGGAATCCCGATATCACCCGGTCCCGGATGTACTACGAAGCCATTTCCCAGGTTCTCCCCGGCGTGAAGGTGTATATCAACACCGGCAGCGGCGAGGATGTGCAGATGCTGCTGCCTCTGGAATCCCTGGTGGACAACGGAACCACCACCCCCTCCACCCCCAATGAGTAAGGAGCGAAACCTATGAAAAAGACAATTATTTTTGCTGTGATCCTGGTTCTGGCAGCCACTCTGGGTCTGAACGCCCTGTTCACCGTCCGGGAAAACGAATACGCCTGTACCGTCCGGTTCGCCCAGATCATCGACACCACCGGTGAGTCCGGCCTCCATTTCAAGATCCCCTTCCTGGATTCCATCCGGTATTTCCCCAAGGCCACCCAGTTCTACGACATTCCCCCTTCCGAGGTTCTGACCTCCGACAAGCAGAACATGACCGTGGACTGCTATATTCTCTGGTCCATCACCGACCCCAAGCTGTTCTATCAGTCCCTGGGCACCACCGGCGTGGCTGAGGACCGGCTCAATGCCCTGACCTACACCGCCCTGAAGAATTCCCTGGGTAAACTGGCCCAGGCGGACATCATCAACATGAACGACGGCGGCGAGCGGAATGAGATCTACGAAGGCATCGCTTCTGCCGTGGACCTGGAGGCCAAGAAATACGGCATCCATGTGGAGGATGTGAAGATCAAGCAGTTCGACCTGCCCGATTCCAACCTGAACGCCGTATACTCCCGGATGATCTCCGAGCGGAACCAGATGGCGGAAAAGTACACCGCCGACGGCAACTATGAGGCATCCATCATCATCAATGAGGTGGATAAGCAGGTGAACATCCTGGTGTCCAATGCCCGGGCCGAGGCTGCCAAGCTGGAAGCCGAGGGCGAGGCCGAGTATATGCGGCTCCTGGCTGAGGCCTACAACACCGACGACAAGAAGGACTTCTACGAATTCACCCTGGCCCTGGATGCTCTGAAGCAGAGCCTCACCGGCGCGGAGAAGACCGTCATTCTGGACGGCGACTCCGACCTGGCCCAGCTCCTCACCGGCACCGGCAGCGACTCCAACCCTGCCGAATAATATCGTCCAAAAATATGCGTCATTGCGAGGCCCAACGGGCCGCACCCCAGGGTGGTCTCTCTTGCCCTTCGGGCAATTCACCTCCTGGCAATCTCCTGGCAGTCGGTTGCGAAAGCTGTCAGCCAAAGTCCATTGTAGCTGTTCGATGTTAATTGGATCGCTGGTCACTTCAGACGATGCTGGAGATTGCCACGTCGCTTCGCTCCTCGCAATGACAGTGGTTGTCGTTACCTGGTTCCATATACCGATTCCCGTCCCGCATTCCTCATTCCTCATTCAAAATTAAAAATTACATATAAGGAGGCACCCCCATGTTAGAAATCATTCTGTCCATCATCCCCTGGCTGATTCCCGTGGCGGCCATTGCCATTCTCCTGGCTGCCGGCTATGTGAAAGCACCCCCGGATACGGCCTACATCATCTCCGGCTTCCGTAAGCCCCGGATCCTCATTGGCCGGGCAGGCATCCGTATTCCCTTCCTGGAGCGGATGGATAAGCTGAGCCTGAAGATGTTCTCCGTAGATGTAAAAACCACCGATTTCGTCCCCAACGCAGAGTACATCAATGTGAAGGTAGACGCCACCGTGAAGATCCGCATCGGTCAGAGCGAGGAAATGATGGCCCTGGCAGCCAAGTTCTTCCTGAACGAGAGCGAGGATATGATCATCCGCCGGGTCCAGGACACCCTGGAAGGCAATATGCGTGAGATCGTGGGCCAGATGCGCCTGGAGGAAATGGTCACCGACCGGAAGGCCTTCGGTGAGCGGGTCCAGGAAAACGCCATCCCCGACCTGCAGAAGATGGGTCTGGAAATGATCTCCTTCAATGTCCAGTCCTTCTCCGACCAGAACAACGTCATTGAGGACCTGGGTATCGACAACATCTCCCAGATCAAGAAGGGCGCTGCCGTGGCGAAAGCCCAGGCCGAGCGTGACATTGCCATCGCCCAGGCCCAGGCCTCCAAGGAAGCCAACGACGCCCGGGTCCAGGCGGATATGGAGATTGCGGAAAAGCAGACCTCCCTGTCCATCCGTCAGTCCGAGCTGAAGCAGCAGTCCGACGTGAAGAAGGCGGAAGCCGACGCTGCCTACCAGATCCAGGCTCAGGAGCAGCGGAAAACCATCGAAGTCACCTCCGCCAACGCCAACATCGCCAAGGCTGAGCGGGAAGCGGAGCTGAAGGCCCGGGAAGTCCAGGTCAAGAAGCAGACCCTGGACGCGGAGATCCGTGCCAAGGCCGACGCGGAGCGCTACCGTCAGGAGCAGGAGGCCCAGGCCCAGCTCTTCAAGCGCCAGAAGGAAGCCGAAGCCAAGCGCTATGAGCAGGAGCAGGCCGCTGCCGCGGAGATGAAGATCGCGGAAGCCCAGCGCTTCGCCCGGGAGCAGGAGGCCGAAGGTATCGCGGCCCTGGGCCGTGCGGAGGCCGAGGCCATCCGGGCCAAGGCCCTGGCGGAAGCCGAGGGTATCGACAAGAAGGCCGAAGCCATGCGGAAGTACGGCGAAGCCGCCGTGGTGGAAATGATCATGGCCGCCCTGCCCGAGATCGCCAAGAACGTGGCTGAGCCTCTGGCCAAGGTGGATAAGATCACCATGTACGGCGAAGGCAACTCCGCCAAGCTGGTGGGCGACATCGTCAACTCCACCACCCAGATCACCGAGGGCATCTCCGCCGGCATGGGCATCGACCTGAAGAGCCTGCTGCTGGGTGCCCTGGGCGGCAAGGTTGCCGCCAACCTGGACCAGATCGCCGAGCAGTAACCTGTCTAAAAAAACACGCCCACCCGGGCGTGTTTTTTCGTTGAGAGTTGAGAGTTGAGAGTTAAGAGTTTTTGCCGCCGGAGCCTGTCATTGCGAACCAGTCCGCAGACTGGTGTGGCAATCCGTTCTCCAAAATGTTTCGTTTCTTGCTGAAAGTGCGCCTGAAACCGCAGGTTTTAGGGGATGCGGATTGCCACGTCGCTGCCTTTGGGCGGCTCCTCGCAATGACAAGACGGGGGATTGTTTGAAAATCCACGGGATTGCCACGTCGCTTCGCTCCTCGCAATGACGTGAATAGGAATGCACGACGCAACAACATCTTTACAAATCCCCGAAATTCGGTTACAATACCCCAAAAGGAGGTATCTGCCATGAACAAGGATACCCGGGAAGCCCTGGCGCGGCTGGAAGCGGAGCTTCTGGCCGGAGAGGACCCTTCCCACATCGACGATGACGAACTGGACCTCCTTCTGGAGGAATTTTTGGAAGAGGATGAACCCCAGGCCCCTGCCCCGGTCACCGGGGTCCGGGCTTACAACGCCGACCAAACCGACGAGGATCTGGAGGTCTACTCCGACCGGGTCTATGCGGAACCGGAAAAGCCCGGCCATGGCCTCAATATTCTGGCCCTGATCTCCATTGCCCTGTCCGCCCTGGCGCTGGCCTATCTGCTGGCGCAGTACCTGTGACGGCCCCCGTGGGGCGGTTCGCCCCCACGCCCTCGGGCCGGATGCACCTGGGCAATGTCTTTGCCGCGCTCATCGCCTGGCTTTCCGTCAAATCCCGGGACGGCCATCTGGTGCTGCGGATGGAGGACCTGGACACTCAGCGGACCAGCGAGGAATTCGCGGAAGTTCTCCGGGATGACCTGCGGTGGCTGGGGCTGACCTGGGACCTGGAAACGGCGCCCCAGAGCGCCCGAAGCGGCGTCTATGACCGGTATTTTGAACAGCTTCGGGACCTGGAGCTGCTGTACCCCTGCTACTGCACCCGGTCCCAGCTCCATAATGTGAACGCTCCCCACCTGTCCGACGGCACCTATGTGTACCCGGGCACCTGCCGGAATCTGTCCAATCCCCCGGCAGGCCGGAAACCCGCCTGGCGGGTGAAGGTGCCGGACCGGGTCTGGACCCTGGAGGACCTGGGTCAGGGCCATTTTTCCCAGAATCTGGTAACGGACTGCGGCGATTTTGTGGTCCGCCGGGCGGACGGGTGCTATGTGTACCAGTTGGCTGTGGTGGTGGACGACGGAGAAGCCGGAGTCACGGAGGTGGTCCGGGGTCTGGACCTGCTGGGGTCCGCTCCCCGGCAGATGTACCTGCAGGAGCTCTTCGGCTTCCCGCACCCGGAATACGGTCATGTGCCCATGCTTCTGGCCCCGGACGGACGGCGGCTGAGCAAGCGGGACCGGGATCTGGACCTGGGAGAGCTTCGCAAGCGGCTGACCCCGGAGGCGTTGATTGGCAAGCTGGCCCGGGCCGCCGGGCTCATGGACCGGGACTGCCCCATTTCCGCCGCCGAGCTGGCGAAGGAATTCACCTGGGACAAGCTCCAGGGCGAGGCCATTTATTTGAACGAAATATGAGAAAAACCACCCATTTCGGGTGGTTTTTTCAATCTATTTCTGTATCCGGGTGGTTTTTTTATCTATTTCTGTAGGGGAGGGTCTTGACCCTCCCCTCAGACTGTTGAAAAACCTGTCATTGCGAACCAGTGCGCACACTGGTGTGGCAATCCGTTCTCCAAAATGTTTCGTTTCTTACTGAAAGTGCGCCTAAAACCGCAGGTTTTAGGGGATGCGGATTGCCACGTCGCCGCCTTTTGGGCGGCTCCTCGCAATGACATTCTTGTTTCGATACTTTTTT
>JAFVWL010000139.1 GCA_017501695.1 Oscillospiraceae bacterium | reverse complement strand
GGGCTTTGGGCGAATCTTTCGCCCCATAAATGCGTTTTGAAAACGCCACAATACACAAAGTATTCTGCCGTTTTCAAAACTTTTTCTGAGCCGAAATCTTCTGCCCAAATCACCAAAAAATAGTTTTTAGAGGTTGCCTAAGGAATAAGAAGATCCCGTCCGCAAGCGCGGACGGGATTTTTGCCTTGCGGGGAAGCCGGATGCGTGATATGATAGCGGAAAAGGGGGTGCAGTCATGTATTGTATGCAAAGCCGATGGCGTTTGGAAGGAAACAGCCTGGTCTACTACGGCCTGCGAAACCGGGACCGGATGTTTCGTAATGAAATTCGCCTGAACAAAAACCAACGGGAGCTTTTGTCCCAACTGCCCCGGGAACTGAGCAAACAGGAGCTTTCCTGCCTGAAAGGAATCCTTGGAACTGCGGTAGTGCCTGCGGAGCAGGTCCGCCCGGTTCCTGTCAGTCTGGAGGAAGCCCGGTTCTGCCGTTGCTGCTGTGCCAATGACTACATGATCCCGGGATTGGAGTTTGATGAAACCGGCCTTTGCCCCATCTGCCAGACGGAAGCGGATACCCGGCACCTGAAAAGTCTTGTGCCCCTGGTTCGGGAGCTTCCCAGATCCACCGGTTCCCGGTTTGACGTGGCCTTGTTCTATACCGGAGGAAAGGACTCCACCTTCCTGCTGTACCACTTGAGTCAGGTCCTGGGCCTTCGGGTGCTGGCGCTGACCTGGGAGATTCCCTTTATGTCCGCCAGTGCCAGAGCCAGCATGGAAAACGCCCGTCGGAAATTCCCGAATGTGGAGTTTATCTCCCGCTGGGTCAGTGAAAATCAGCTCCGGCGGGTCTATCGGAAGCTCTACGCCCTCAGCGAAAACACCTGTGCCTGCCCGTCCCTTGCCTATGTTCTGTTCTATCCGGAGCTGGTGGCGAATCGTGTTCCGTATTTTGTGGCGGGGAATGAACCGGCCCAGATCCTGGGACTGTATTACAACCACATGGCACCCCAGTTTGCCTATACTTTCCCGGATAATCTGCCCCTGAATCTGCTGGTGAATCTGGGTCGGATCCTGACGCTGCACCCGCCTTTGAAGCCGGGCCAGTTCCATACTTTGGCCACAATGAAAAAGCTGGCGGGGCAGGGCGGAGGCCTTCAGGACCTGGCCGGATACCGCAATGAGCTGGTGGACCATATCGTGACGGCCATTCACGAAGTGCCGGAGTTGGTAGAACCCCTCCGCCGCGCCATTCGCCAGTCCAGCCGCTCCGGCCATATCCCCGCTTTTGTCCATTTGGACTTGGATGAAATCTGCGGCGGAAAGTACGACTGGCGGGAGGTAAAATCCTTGCTGGTCCGGGAGTGCGGCTGGGTCCCGCCGGAATCCATGGATAAAAGCCTGCACACAAGCTGCCAGATCGAGCGCTGCAAGGAGCACTCCCAGTTCGTCCGGTTTTATCACTGCCGCAGCCGGATGATCCCTTTCAGTGCCCTGGAAATGGCCATTGCCAGCCGGGGGCGGAATCTGAGCCGGGAGGATGCCATCCGGGAGATCCGGGATTCGTTGGGCTTTTCCCTGACGGAGGTACCGGAATGCGCGCTGATGCGCCGGTTCCTGGAGGACTGACTATGACGGAGGTTTATTATTTCTCCGCTGCCGGGCATTGCAAGGCCTTGGCGGAGCTGTTGGGGGAAATGCTGAGAGCACCGGTCCGGGAACTGCCCTGTAACCCATCCGCGGATACGGCGGTGGTGGTATTTCCTGTGTACTGTCAGAATATTCCCAGCCCGGTTCGGCAGTTCCTGAAAAATCTGAAAGCGCCCCAGGTAGCCCTGGCGGCGGCCTATGGCCAGATGGGCCGCGGAAACGTGCTGTGGGAAGGTGCGAAGCTGGTCTCCGGCACCGTGGTGGCAGGGGCTTATGTGCCCACGGGCCACGCATATCTTGGGGATTCGGTGGAGCCGGACCTGGAAAAGCTCCGGCAATTTACGGACCGAATCGCGGATCCCACCCCCGCGAAAATCGGTCGTTCCGCCAAGGTGTGGTATGCGGACCTGACTCCGGCTTTACGCAGCCGACTGGGTGTTTCCTTGATGAAAACGGACCGCTGCACGGAATGTGGTCTGTGCAGCCGCCGCTGTCCCATGGGAACTATGAACAACGGCATTCCCGGAAACCGCTGTATCCGCTGCCTGCGGTGTGTTACGGAGTGTCCCGCCGGTGCCCTGACTGCTAAGCTGAGCCCCATAATGAAACGGTACCTTCGTAAAAAACGCAGTACAGATTTTATTCTGTTCCTGTAACAAGATCCCGTACGGCATTCCGCACGGGATCTTCTCATATCAATTCCTTCTTTCTCAGAACCCAGAGCAGAAGCAGGTTTGCGCCCCAAAGACCGGTGGGGTACAGGATCAGCCGGGCCATTACCATGGGAGTTGGATTGTCTCCAAAGTTATATACACTGGCCATTTGAAATACCACAAGCACCGCACACAAATAGAATATGTACAGCAGCACAATTTTGACGGCTTTGCGGATCAGGGGGTACCGTTTGATCAGCAGAATTCCACCGGTAACCAATAAGATCAGGGCACCCGCCAGGGGCAGGGTGAAAATGACACGGAATAGATTGCCCGGCACATCGGAACTTCCGCTTGCCAACACGCCGATGATGGCACAGGGGATGCCCAGTGCGCCCAGCAGAATCCCGGATCCGGTGAGGATCATGCTTCTTCGCTTGAGCCGCTCCTGTTCTTCCACATAAGCGGCGGTGTCCACCAGAGTTTCCGCCGGGGGCAGGGGAAGGGTCTCCCGGGGAATTGCTTCGCCCTTCATGATCTCCGGAATGGATACTCCCAGGGCACCGGCCAGCGGTTCAATGGTCTGAATGTCCGGCAGACCGTGACCGGTTTCCCATTTGCTCACAGCCTTGGCTGTAACGTTCAGTTGCTCCGCCAGCTCCTGCTGGGTCAGGCCCTTATCTTTTCGCAGGGCGGCAATATGCTGCCCGATTTTTATCGCGTCCATATGGAAGCCTCCTTTCACCGTGATGATACCATCCTCCTGTAAAAAACGCAATCCACGCATCGTGGATTGGGCGGAACCGGCCGTGGAACCGGGTTTTCTGCCAAAAGCAGGGTGTATAAAACTGTGCAAATGGACGAAAATCGAAGAAACCTGCCCCAAAAGTCCTGCTTTTCGTTGCATTTGCAACCGGAAGTGTTATACTGAATATAATATACGGCGGAGTGTGCCGTGAGATCATTATGACAGGAGGAGCATCATGCGTTACGGATTTGGTGTGGATATTTTTGGCACGGAGATCAAAATGGGATTCTTCAGTGAGAGCGGCGAGCTGATCGAAAAGTGGAAGATCGTGACACCCCTCATGCAGGATGGAAACCGGATCCTTCCGGCCATTGCCGATGACATTGAGCGCTATATGAAGGAGCACCACCTGTACGAGGATCAGATCATCGGCGTCGGCGTGGGCATTCCCGGCCCGGTCAACGGTTCCGGTGTGGTGAATAAGTGCGTGAACTTTGGTTGGGGTGTGTTCAACATTGACCGTGCTCTGGCAGGCCTGACGGGTTTGAATGTGAAGTCCAGCAACATTGCCAACCTGGCTGGTCTGGGCGAGTGCTGGAAGGGCAGCGGCACGGACAATATGATTTTTGTGGCCATGAATACAGGCCTGGGCGGCGCGGTGGTCTGCGACGGTGCCGTTGTCTACGGTGTCAACGGCGGCGCAGGAGAACTGGGCCACATGATTATCAACAAGGAGGAGACCGAGGCCTGCACCTGCGGCCGGAAGGGCTGTGTGGAGCAGTATTGCTCGCCGGTGGGCATTGCCCGGATGGCCCGGCGGAAGCTGGCTGCCACGGCCACGCCGTCCGTCCTTCGGGGCAGCCGCAGGATCTTTGACTTCCATGAGGTGGTCCGGGCAGCCAATAACGGCGACAGGCTGGCTGTGGATGTGATGAATCAGGTCTATGACTGCGCGGGACACTTCCTGTCCAATGTTTGCTGTGTCACCAATCCGGATACCGTCGTCCTGGGCGGCGAGTTTGTCCGCATGGGCCAGCCGACTCTGGACGGCATCGCCAAGGCTTTCCACCGGTACATCTTCCATGCCAACCAGAACGTCCGCTTCCAGTTTGCCAAGCTGGGCACCGATGCCTGCATCTACGGTGCCTTCAAAATGGTCCTGGACGAATTCGGCTAAGACAACAATGTTCCCCCGGGGTAACTACCCCGGGGGTCCGTTTTATCTATAAGGACATACCTTGTAGGGGCGACCATTGGTCGTCCGCACAACAGGAACACAATTGTTCGCGGACGTGCGATGCACGCCTCTACGATTGAGAATCGCCGGGTCCGTCAGTCATCGCTGCACAGCCAGTCCATGGTAACGCCCAGAGCCTTGGCCAGCATTTTCAGCTCCGCGTCGCAGACATGGCGCTGATTGGTTTCGATGCGGGAAATGATGAGCTTGGTCATGTCCATGCCCATCAGGTTGAGCTCCCGTGCCAAATCGTCCTGGGTCAGGGGCGGCTTGTGCATCGCCCGGCCCAGCCGAACCCGGTCGCCGCAGATATTGCCCTTAATCAAAAAGTTTTTCCCCATATTGCACCTCAATATCTAATATGGATATTTTGTATCTTTATATTGATTTTAACGGATTGAGATGTATAATGGATAATGTAAATGATACTAAGTATCTGGACTGGATACTGATGCGTAATTTGGGGGAAGAAGCAGTGAATTATTACAAACAAGAGCACAGCATCGAGGCCTATCTTGAAAGGAGAGATATCAAAGAATTGCAGGCGATTCTCCTGGCCTACTGTGAGGGATACGCGGACTTCAATGCGGAAATGGCCCTGAAAATATGCGAAGCGGTCTATAATAAGGATCTTCGGAAGGTGGATCCCCGGAAAGAGTTTATCCGGCTCTGCCTGATGTATACCCAATAATAAAGCACATCCCCTCTGACGGCTCAGAGAGGATGTGCGTTTTTTTAATCATGGTAGCATATGGGGTTGCTGCTCCCGGCAGGAAGCCCGGCATTTCCGGTGTTCAGATCGGCTTTTCGCGGGTCTCCCATAGGAAGTCAAGTGCTTCCGGGCTGAGGGTAGCGGTCCAGCCAATGCAGTAGGCCGTCAGGGCATCGGTAATATTGCCGTCGTTCATGATGCTGCCGGGGAGGAGGCGGCTGGCCGGACCCTTGACGCTTTGCGGCGTGTACAGGTCCGGGGCACCGAAAAGGTGAAATAACTCGTGGCGGATGGTCCTGCCGGAGAAGCAGCGGAAATTGCGGCCTATCACGCAGTACTCCCGGGCCGTGGACATCAGGATCCCGTTGACTTTCTCTCTGGGGTAGGCGTGGCTTCGCAGCTTCTTGTTCACGACCAAGATCACGGGCCGCTCATCATAGCCCGGAGCGGAGTCCGGGAGACAGATAGCTTCCATTTTGTCGGACCAATCCCGATCCGATTCTGAAACAGTACAGGTATAGTCGACCTGGATTTGCTTGTAAACAGTGTGGATTCGCAGGGGAATCTTCCGCCGGAGAGCTTCCTGCTCTATTTCCCGTACGGCCTCGTTGTGGGCTATGCGGTAGTCGGCCTCAGCTGCCGCTGTCCAGGCAGTTTTCTTGTCTGTTACCAGATATACGGTGATCAGAATGTTGCCCCGGAGCTGATGCACGTTACCACCCTGGCGGTAGCAGAGGAGCGGATGGCTCTGAGGAGGCATCCAGTCCGCGGGACGCGGGCCACGCTGGCGGAGCGGTATTTCCGTGGCACATATGGCGGCGGCGGACCCGGCGGGGGCCTGGATCGTCACCCGGTCGCATTCCTCGATCAGATCGGATGACAGCTTCGTCACGCTTTGGGGGATGACGATCCGCTCCAGTGCCCGACATTCGCGGAAAGCCCATCTCTTGATGGTGGTCACGGTGTCGGGCAATTCTACGGTTTTGAGCCTGCTCCTGCGGTAAAAGGCCTCGTGGTTGATGACGGTGACCCCGGCGGGGACGGTCACATGGGCGTCGTTGCCGTAGTATTTGACCAGGGTAGTGCCCTGAATGATAAAATCTGCAGAATCGGGGGTGGAGGTATTGCTGTCCATGGGAATGAAGGGTATCCTCTGGCGTGTGGTATATTTGGCGGCGGCGGATCCGGCGGGGGCCTGAATCGACACCTGGTCGCATTTCAACATACATGAATCCAACTCCGTCACGCTTTGGGGGATGATGATCCGTTCCAGCTTCCGACAATCGTAGAAGGCATATTCCCTGATGGTGGTCACAGTGTCGGGCAGCTCTACGGTTTTGAGCTTCTGTCTGCGGTAAAAAGCTTTGCCGTTGATGGCAGTGACCCCGGCGGGGACGGTCACATGGGCTTCGTCGCCGTAGTATTTGACCAGGGTGGTGCCCTGAATGATAAAATCCTCAAAAATGGGGGTGGAGGTATTGCTGTCCATGGGTATGAAGAGCTCGTTCCTGTCTGCGGCATATTTGGCGGCGGCAGACCCGGCGGGGGTATAAATCAACACCTGGTCGCATTCCCAAATTATCCCTCCCCCAAAATCTGTCACGCTCTGGGGGATGACGACCCGCTCCAGTGCCCGACATCTGACGAAGGCAAAATTCCTGATGGTGGTCACGGTATCGGGCAGCTCTACGATCCTGAGGCTCCGTTTACTTTCAAATGCGTAGGAGTCGATGACGGTGACTCCGGCTGGGACGATTACATGGGCCGCCTTGCCATTATACTTGACCAGTTTTGTGTCCTGGATGTCAAAATCCTGCGGGGAGGAAGTAGTCATAAGCAGTCCTTTCTGCTGGCAGTGTGCCGGCCTTATTGTAAATAGGGGATGCAACATGGGATGATGAACTAAAGTGATTTTATACAATTGAAAACTAATTGTCAAGTTTGCAGGACAGATAAGATCATATAGGACGCGTTGCCAACCAAAACGCAAAATAGAAAGCGCATCATCCTGGTTTTCCAGAAAATGACGTGCTTTCTGTTGTGTTATACAGAGAGGACCGGCCCGAAGGCCGGTCCTAACATTTTTAATTCAAAAGTAAGGGCTTTACCCTCTTACTTCAGGGACTCCTCAACAGCGACAGCCACGGAAACGGTCATACCGACCATGGGGTTGTTACCTGCGCCCAGGAAGCCCATCATTTCCACGTGGGCGGGGACGGAGGAGGAGCCGGCGAACTGAGCGTCGCCGTGCATACGGCCCATGGTGTCGGTCAGGCCATAGGAAGCGGGGCCGGCAGCCATGTTATCGGGGTGCAGCGTACGGCCGGTGCCGCCGCCGGAAGCGACGGAGAAGTACTTCTTGCCCTGCTCGATGCACTCCTTCTTGTAGGTACCGGCAACGGGGTGCTGGAACCGGGTGGGGTTGGTGGAGTTACCGG
>JAFVWL010000025.1 GCA_017501695.1 Oscillospiraceae bacterium | reverse complement strand
TGGGGGAGCCAAGGCTCCGGCGGCACCGCCGCCGGACGGGCGACCGCTCCCCCCGACTCGCCTTACGGCGAGTCACCCCCCTCATAAATGCGGGGGGGCAAGTTGGGTCGCCCCTGGGCGAAGATTTCCGAAAATCCACGGGATTGCCAGGAGGTGAATTGCCCGAAGGGCAAGAGAGACCACCCTGGGGTGCGTCGCTTCGCTCCTCGCAATGACGTGTTGTTTTAGTGCCTCGCAATGACATATATTGTGGGGGAGGGTCTTGACCCTCCCCTATGCGAAATAACTTTCAACTCTCAACTTTCAACTCTCAACTAAAAAAACACGCCCGGTTGGGCGTGTTTTTTTACAGGGGATTTTGTTTGATTTTGGCGTACCGCCGGGGGTATTGGGCCGGGGTGGCCTTGATCTTGCGCAGAACGATAACGCTGTGGGTGGCATCCTCCACCTGGAAGTCCGCGACCCGCTCCAGCTTCAGGCCCAGCCTGGAAATGGCGTTTTTGGCTTCCGCCAGCTCTTCCCGGGCGGCGGAGCCCTTCATAGCCAGCACACAGCCGCCCACCTTTACATAAGGGGCCGTCAGCTCCAGCAGGATGTTCAGCCGGGCAACCGCCCGGGAGGTGGCGAAATCATAGCTTTCCCGCCGGGTGGTCACCGCTTCCTCCGCCCGGGCTGTCAGGCACTCAGCCTCCACCCCCAGGGTGGGCAGGACGGTTTCCAGCCAGGCCATCCGCTTGCCCAGGCTGTCCAGCAGGGTCAGCTTCACGCCGGGGCAGGCGATCTTCACGGGCACACCGGGGAATCCGGCGCCGCAGCCCACATCGATGAGGGTCTTGCCCGCCAGGTCCGCCAGGGTCAGCAGGCTCAGGCTGTCCAGCAGGTGGAGCTTTGCCACCCGCTCCGGCTCGGTGATAGCCGTCAGGTTCATGACCTCGTTCTGCTTCACCACAGCGGTGCCGAAGCCGCAGAGGGTCCGGCGGGCTTCCTCCGGCAGGTCCAGACCCAGCACCGGCAGGCCGGCGTTCAGGGTGTCCAGCATGATTTGGGTCATTCGGCGTCACCGCCCTCCGTGGGGTCCGCGGGCGGCTCCGTCACAGGATTGCCGTTCAGGTCCTCCAGACCGGCGATGTAATTCTCGTTATAGGGGTCGAAGGGATTCTCTTCCTCCTCCGGCAGGTGGGTGGGCAGCCAGATCTCCTGGATGTGCCAGCTCACCAGCAGATCCTGGAAGCTGTCGGTCTCCACGCTGAGCTTCTCCACGCCCAGGATATCCCGGACATTGTAGCTCAAATCGTCCAGGAAGTTGCTGACGGATTCCAGCCTGGAAATCGCTTCCTCGTCCCGGCAGTCGGCAAAGAACTGCTCGAAATCCTCCAGGTCCTTGGTCAGATTCCGGCTCTCACCGGAGGTCACATTTTCCAGAGCGGTCTTGGCCAGATTGCCCGGCAGTCCCGCCAGCTCCTGGCGGCAGGCCCGGTAGGCCATGAACTGGGCGGAATACTGGAAGGCCATGCTGGAATTGGCATCGCAGGCCAGATAGGCGGCGAAGGCCGCGTCACCCTCGTTGGCGATGCACAGCCGGTTGGCCACGCCCTGGCACATGATGAAGGGCTGGGCGATGGCAGGAGTCTGGGGATTCACGGCGACCTCGCCGGTGATGGGCATATGGATCAGGGTGGTGCCCACGGAGATGAAGTAGTCATCCCAGCCCAGCTCCTTAATGGGCAGGGCCTTCCATTCGGTCCAGTTGACCTTGTCCTCGGCCAGGGTGGTGCCGTAGAAAATGGGCTGATGCTCGTGGTAGGTCATCTGCTGGAAGCCTTCCACCGTCATATCCGCCAGCTCCTGGAAGCTGGGGAAGTTCACGGAGCCGTCATTGTTGCGGCTGATCCGGTCCGCCAGGTCGTTGGCCAGGTCCCGGTAGTACAGCGCCGCCTGTTCCAGCTCCGCCACGGTGGCATCGGTCCGTTCCAGCTTGATATCATCGGCCAGGGGGCCGGCATAATCGTTCAGGCCATACACGCCGGTGTGCAGCAGGCCTACCACACTGGCCAGGGCCAAAATCCAGCCGAACCACTGGATGGGGTTCCACCGCAGGACGATCATCAGCACCACCGTGGTCAGGACCACGACCACCAGAAGCACCAGGGCAAGCTGCCACAGGATCTCCTGGGTACCGCCGGACCACTGGGCCAGAGAGGTCTGGATCAGCCGGGTCACATAGGGGTAAAACAGGTCCACCAGGTCGGTGTGGGTCTTGGCAAACTGCATCAGGGCCCAGGTAAAGAAGCCCAGAACCGCCGCGGTCAAATATCCACGCCAATATTTCAAAGGAAACGCCTCCTTATCAGAATCGTAAGCATATAGCTTCCAATAGTATAACACATTTTTTATCGGTTGTCTCCCCCCAAAATTCTTAATTTTTTATAAACAGGTGACATTTTCCGAATCGTAGGGGAGGGTCTTGACCCTCCCTTCCGGCAACGGCATTTGCCGGGAAAATACCCCTCCGCGCAGAGGCGACCATCGGTCGTCCGCCTTCCCCCAAATATGTCATTCCGAGGGCACGGTAGTGCCCGTGGGAATCTCCGGCACCGACTGAAATGACCAGCTTTCCAATTAACATTGAATATCTGCGATGGACTTAAGTAGACAGATTATCCTACATTCCACCAGGAGATTGCCACGTCGCCGCCTTTTGGGCGGCTCCTCGCAATGACATTCTTCTTTCGATACTTTTTTTGACACAAGAAAATCCGCCGGGGAGGTTCCCCGGCGGACCGTATTTTATTTCAGCGACGCCATGCTTTGCCGCATTTCCTCTTCCCGGAGCTTGCTGAGGGCGGCCCAGCTTGGGATGGTCTTCAGCTTTTCCGTCAGCTCCTTCAGGGCACCGGGGATGTCGATATTCTGGGGACAGCTCCGGACGCACTTGCCGCAGGCAATGCAGGCCGTGGGCTTCTGGTCCTCGGGCGCGAATTCCAGCATCATGGCCGTGTTCACGGAATCGGAGAACCGGAGCTCGTTGAGGATGCCAAGCAGCGTGGGAATATCCAGGCCCTTGGGGCAGCCGTCGCAGCAGTACCGGCACCGGGTGCAGGGCACCGTATTCTTCAGGCCCTCGGCGATTTCAAAGACCAGGGCCTGTTCCTGACCGTTCAGGGGTTTGGATTCGGTGAAGGTCTTTACATTGTCCACCATCTGGTCCATGTTGGACATACCGCTGAGGATCATTTTCACATTGGGCAGGCCCTGAAGGAACCGGAAGCCCCAGGCCGCCACGGATTCCTCCGGCCGGAGCTGCTTCATCCGTGCCTCGGATTCGGGGTCCAGCTTTGCCAGCTTGCCACCGCGGACCGGCTCCATGACCCACACGGGAATGCCGAATTCTTCCAGCATGGCGTACTTTTCCTTGGCATACTGCAGCGTCCAGTCCAGATAGTTGAGCTGGATCTGGCAGAAGTCCATGTCCTTGCCGTGGCGCTCCAGGAAGCCCCGGAGCATCCCCAGCCGTCCGTGGGTGGAGAAGCCCAGGTGCTTGATCCGGCCTAGGCGCTTCTGCTCCAGGAAATAGGGAATGATGCCCCACCGCGGGTCCTCATAATTGCCCACGGTGCTCTCGCTGACATTATGCAGCAGGTAATAGTCGAAGTATTCCACGCCGCACTTGCGAAGCTGCTGCTCGAAGGTGGCGGCGGGATCATAGGAGGAGCAGACCTGATGGCCGGGATACTTGGTGGCCAGGCGGTAGCTGTCCCGGGGGTACTTGCTCAGAATTTTACCCATGACCACCTCGGACATTCCGGCGTGGTAGGGCATGGCGGTGTCAAAATAGTTGACCCCATGGGCCATGGCATAGGCCACCATTTCCTCCACCCGGGCCACATCGATGGATTCGTCGGCCAGGGTGGGCAGCCGCATGGCCCCGAAGCCCAGGGCCGACAGGGTATCTCCCTGAAACTCGTGATAAATCATTTTTCAGCCTTTCTTTCCAGCACCATGGCGGAGATGGCCGGCACCTCTGCCCTGCCCCGGACCGTGGCCAGGGGCTCCGTTCCGGCAGTGGTTTCCCGAACGCACACATTCCAGTCTCCCTGAGGCAGGGCCACCAGAGTCTCCTCCCGGTTGGGGTTGAAGATCATAAACAGGTCCTCATCCTGCCCCCGGAGCCGGAAGGCCGTCACATTGGGCTTCAGCCCTTCCACAGGGGTAAGGGATTCCAGGATCTGCTTGGCATCGGTCAGCCGCAGCACCGGATGGGCCTTCCGGAAGGCGATGAGCCCCCGGTAGAAATCCCGGACCCGGCGGTATTCCTTTTTCCGTAGGGTACCCCACTTGATGGAGTTGACGCTGTCAGGGCTGCGGTAGCTGTTTTCATCGTAGCCGCCGTCGGGCAGGGGCTTGGAGCGCAGCAGCTCCTCGCCGGCCTGGAACAGGGGCATACCCTGGGACAGCATATAAATAGCCGCCGCCAGGCAGTTCATATGGATCAGCTCCTGGTCATCGGCATAGGGTGCCGACAGCAGCAGCCGGTCATAGAGGGTCATGTTGTCGTGGCAGGACACATAGTTGACGCTCTGGGTGGGGTCCTTGCACCAGCTATTCAGGCCCATAACGCATTCCCGGACCCAGGGCTCCTGGTCCAGGGCGCCGGACACATAGCCGGGGGCCTCGTCATCAAAGACCGTGCCCTTCAGGGTATCCCGGGCGGAATCGTTGAAGAAGCCGAAGCCCGGCACCAGGGCGGAATTGGCCTGAACCATCAGGTCCACGTTGGGCTTGGTCAGTTCGGTCTGCAGGGTCCAGCCCTCGCCGTAGAAGATCACACCGGGGCGGACCTTCCGGACCGCGTCCATGGCTTCCCGGATGGTCTGCACATCCAGCAGGCCCACTAGGTCGAAGCGGAAGCCGTCCATATGGTACTCCTGGGCCCAGTAGCACAGGGAGTCCACGATGTACTTGCGGACCATGGACCGCTCAGAGGCGGTATCGTTTCCGCAGCCGGAGCCGTTGGAATAGCGCCCGTACCGGTCAACGCGGCTGAAATAGCCGGGGACAATGCGGTTAAAGCAGAACCGGCCCGCGTCATACACATGGTTGTACACCACATCCATAACCACAGCCAGGCCGTTGTCATGGAGGGTCTTGACGGTCTGCTTCAGCTCCCGGACCCGGACCGCGCCATTGAAGGGATCCGTGGAATAGGAGCCCTCGGGCACGTTGTAATTCACGGGATCGTAGCCCCAGTTGTACTGGGTCCCCTCGGGCAGGGTTTCGTCCACGGAGCCGTAGTCGTAAACAGGGAGCAGCTGCACATGGGTCACGCCCAGGTCCCTGATGTAATCCAGGCCCGTGGCCTGGCCGTAGGGGTTCTTGGTGCCGGTTTCCGTCAGGCCCAGGAACTTGCCCCGGTTCCGGATGCCGGAGTCAGGGTCCGCGGACAGGTCCCGGATATGCAGCTCGTAGACCACCGCGTCCACAATGCCGCGGTTCTGGTGGGGGTTCCGGTCCAGGTCCCAGCCGGCGGGGTTGGTGGATTCCAGATCGATGACCATGGCCCGGCGGCCGTTGACGCCGGTGGTCCGGGCATAGGGGTCGCAGGCCTCCTTGGTGATGCCGTCCCGCTCCACCAAGAAGGTATAGTACACGCCGTTCAGGTCCCCGGGCTTTCGCAGGATCCAGGTGCCCTTGATGTCCGGAGTCATGTCCAACTGCTCCAGCAGGTCCTGGGTGCCGTGGGTGCCGCTTTCATACAGCCGCAGCTTTACGGACACGGCTGTGGGTGCCCACACCCGGAAGGTCGTATATTCTTTGGTCCACACAGCACCCAGATCCGAGCCTGTGTAGGTATATTTTTTCTCAAACGTCTGGGTCGAGTAGTTCTTTGCTATCACACTTTCTGCTCCAATCCCGGTGTTCTTTTTTACCGATGGTATTCATGCGGATTATACTATACTCAAGGCAGATTGTAAAGATGCTTTGTGGAAATATCATAAAAAGCGAAGGATTTTTCCTCGGGGGCTGGCCGGTTTTTTTACTTGCTGACCGATGCAAAATGGATTATAATTATAAGGAAGATTTATCGTCGGCTTTATGCCCGCAGTCATCGTAAAGGAGATATGGAATTATGGAAAGAAATGTTTTGAAGCCGGACCTGACCGGCAAGGTGGGTCCGGTCAACGACGGCGGCTTCTCCGCCTATTCCGGTGTCTGAGTCTTAGAAAGGAGACTGTTCATGGACGTTCAAAAGACCTTTGATCCCCAGCGGCTCCGGTATCTTCAGCTTCTGGCTCAGAAATATCCCACCATTCAATCCGCCAGCACAGAAATCATCCGGTTGGAAAACATTCTGAACCTGCCCAAGCCCACGGAGCACTTCATGTCCGACATCCACGGTGAATACGAAGCCTTCCTGCACATTCTCAATTCCTGCTCCGGCGAGGTGAAGGTAAAGCTCAACGAGGTTTTCGGTGACACCCTGTCCCAGTACGACAAAAACGAGCTGGCTACCCTGATCTACTATCCCGCCGCCAAGCTGGTGCTGGAGCTGGATGAGAACGAGGACATGGATGCCTGGTACCGGCTGACCCTGAACCAGTTGATCCAGGTCTGCCGCTACGTATCCATCAAGCACACCCGCTGGAAGGTTCGCTCCTGTATGCCCGCGGGCTACGAGGTGATCATTGACGAGCTGATCCACTTCCGGGATGAGGACGGCTCCAAGCGGATCCAGTTTGCCAATATGATCGACACCATCATCCGAATCGGTCAGGCACCCTCTGTCATTGAAGCCCTGTGCGAGGTCATCAAGGCCCTGACCTGTGACCATCTGCATATTGTCGGCGATATTTTCGACCGGGGTCCCCGGGCGGATATCGTCATGGACTCCCTGATGGCCTGCCACAATGTGGACATCCAGTGGGGCAACCACGACATTCTGTGGATGGGCGCGGCCTCCGGCTCCCGGACCCTGGTGGCTATGGTCCTGGCCAACTCCATCCGCTACAACAACCTGGACGTGATCGAAACGGGCTACGGCATCTCCCTGCGGCCCCTGTCCATCTTCGCCAACGAGGTCTACAAGGACTGCGACACCTCCTGCTATCAGGTGAAGCTCCTGGGCGAGAACGCCAAGCACTTCACGGACAAGGACAAGCTCCTGTCCTCCCGGATGTACAAGGCCATTTCCATCATCCTCTACAAGCTGGAGGGCCAGAAGGTCCTGCGGCATCCGGAATATGGCATGGACGACCGGCTGCTGCTGGACAAGATCGACTACGAGAAGAAAACCATTTGCATCAACGGCAACACCTACACCATGAAGGACTGCGACTTCCCCACGGTGGACCCGGCCAACCCCCACCAGCTTACCCCCGAGGAAAGCCAGGTCATCGACCAGCTCACCAGCTCCTTCCGGCACTCCGAAAAGCTCCAGAAGCACACCCGGTTCCTGTACACCAAGGGCGGACTGTACAAGGCCATCAACGGCAATCTGCTGTTCCACGGCTGCCTGCCCATGACCAAAGACGGCGAATTCCTGACCTTCACCCTGGGCGGCAAGGCTCGCAAGGGCAAGGAATTCCTGGACTACGCCGAGCAGACCGCCCGGAAGGCCTACTACGACGCCCGGGGCTCCCAGGAGCGGATCCTGGGCATGGACTTCCTGTGGTGGCTGTGGTGCGGCCGGAACAGCCCCATTTTCGGCCGGGAGCGCATGGCGACCCTGGAGCGGCAGTTGGTCCTGGAGGAGGAAGCCTGGGCCGAGCCCAAGAACCCCTACTATACCTATTATCAGGACCCGGCGGTCTGCGATGCCATCCTGAAGGAATTCGGCCTGGAGGGACCCCACTGCCACATCATCAACGGTCACGTGCCGGTGAAGGCAAAGAAGGGCGAAAGCCCCATCAAGGGCGGCGGTAAGCTGCTGGTCATTGACGGCGGCTTCAGCAAGGCCTATCAGCCCACCTCCGGCATCGCCGGCTACACCCTGATCTACTCCTCCCGCCACTTCCGGCTGGTCTCTCACCAGCCCTTCACCAGCCGCCAGGATGCCATCAACCACAACGATGACATCGCCAACTCCTCCGTTATTTTCGAGAAGCTGGAGCACCGGATGAAGGTCTCCGAAACCGACGAGGGCCGGGACCTGATGGACCAGGTCCGGGACCTGCAGGACCTGCTGGACGCCTACCGCACCGGCGCGGTCACCGAGTATCATTGATCCCCATCCCCCGGACAGTTTGTCCGGGGGATGCCCAGACTGTCGAAAAAGTCCCCCGAACAATACGTCATTGCGAACCAGTCCGCAGACTGGTGTGGCAATCCGTTCTCCAAAATGTTTCGTTTTGCTGAAAGTACGCCTAAAACCGCAGGTTTTAGGGGATGCGGATTGCCACGTCGCCGTCTTTTGGGCGGCTCCTCGCAATGACATTCCTGTTTCGATACTTTTTTGACACGCTGACCATCCCCCGGACAGTTTGTCCGGGGGATGCCGTTTTATCTATTGCAATTCCGCAGGTTATTTGCTAAAATGGATTGGATATGATTTTTTACAGAGAGAGGAATCGATTGTGAATTTACGCAGCTTATTTGCGGCCAAGGACATGACCAACGGCCATCCCTGGCAGCGGATCATGGAATTCTCCATTCCCATGCTCCTGGGCAACCTGGCCCAGCAGCTTTACAATACCGCGGACACCGTCATTGTTGGCATCTACGTCGGTGACAACGCCCTGTCCGCCGTGGGCAGCGCCAGCCCCATTTTGAACCTGCTGCTGGCCCTGTTCGTGGGCATCTCCACCGGTGCGGGCATCGTGGTGTCCCAGGCCTTCGGAGCCAGGGACCGCCAGGGTCTGACGGAGAGCATCGGCAACTGCATCGCCCTGTCCGCCATTGCCACGGTGATCATCATGGTGGTAGGACCCCTGGTGACCATGCCCCTGCTGACCCTGCTGGGGACCCCGGAATCCATCATCGGCTGGTGCGCGGACTACCTGAATATCTACTTCTTCGGCATCGTGGGCTTTTTCTTCTACAATATGCTCTCGGGTATTCTCCGGGGTCTGGGTGACTCCGTGTCCGCCCTGGGCTTCCTGCTCATCGCGGCCTTCCTGAACATTGTTTTGGACATTGTATTCGTGGCCAATTTCGGCATGGGCGTTGCCGGTGTCTCCCTGGCTACCGTGATCTCCCAGGGTATTTCCGCCGTATTCTGCTACTGGAAGCTGGCCAGCATGAAGGGTGTCTTCGACCTGTCCCCCAAGACCATGAAGCTGAAGCCCCCGGTGGCACTGCGGATCCTGCGGATCGGCGTTCCCTCCGGCGTGACCCAGGCCATCATGGCCACCGCCGGTATGGTGGTGCTGAACCTGACCAACGCCATGGGCGAAATGGTCATTGCCTGCAACGTCATCATCATGCGGGTGGACGGCTTCGCCATGATGCCCAACTTTACCTTCGGTCAGGCCATGAGCGTTTACACCGGTCAGAACGTGGGCGCTGCCAAGTATGACCGGGTTGACCAGGGTGTGAAGCAGGGCAGCATCATCGCCCTGAGCTTTGCCGCGGTGATCACCACGGTGCTGCTGTTCTTCGGCCGGATCCTCATGGGCTTCTTTACCACCACCGGAGCCCTGATCGAGCTTGCCAACTCCATGATCCAGATCATGGCCCTGGGGTATCTTGCCGTGGCTGTGACCCAGGTCCTGGGCGGTGTCATGCGTGGTGCCGGCGACACCGTGACCCCTATGTGGATCTCCATTATTTCCACCATCGTCATCCGGGTTCCCCTGGCCTACCTCATGGCCGGCATGACCCAGAGCGAGGCGTATCCCCACGGCGAACCCATCGCCCTGTTCGGTTCTCTCATGATCAGTTGGGTGCTGGGCATGGTCATGTCCCTGATCGTCTTCCGCATGGGAAAGTGGAAAAAGAAAATGCTGCAGCCTGCATAAGCTTCATCCCCGGGCCACGCCCGGGGATGTTTCTTATTGGGGAAAATTGTAGTTTCGCGTAATATGTCCGCGTAGGGGGCGACCCTTGCGGTCGCCCGGCGGCGAAGCCGCCTCGGCCCCCGCTTTTCAAGAGGGGGCTGGCAAAAATCGGCTCTTCGGAACCGATTTTTGACTGGGGGAGTT
>JAFVWL010000138.1 GCA_017501695.1 Oscillospiraceae bacterium | reverse complement strand
GGGGGGTCTTGGTCAGCAGGTAACCCCGCTTCTGCTCCTCGTCCTCCACCCAGCGCTGGAGGGTCTGGATGACCCGGGCGCCCTTGGGCAGCAGAATGGGCAGGCCCTGGCCGATCTCTTCCACGGTGGTGAAGAATTCTAGTTCCCGGCCCAGCTTGTTGTGGTCCCGCTTCAGGGCTTCTTCCTGGGCCTTCAGGTAGGCATCCAGCTCGTCCTTGCTGGGGAAGCCGATGCCGTAGATCCGCTGCAGCATCTTGCGGTTGCTGTCGCCCCGCCAGTAAGCGCCGCAGGACTTGGTCAGCTTAAAGCCGTTATGACGGACACGGCCGGTGTGATCCAGGTGAGGACCGGCGCACAGGTCGGTGAAGTCCCCCTGGGTGTAGAAGGAGATGACCGCATCCTCGGGCAGATCCTGGATCAGTTCTACCTTGTAGGGCTCGTTCATAGACTCCATGTAGGCAATGGCCTCGGCCCGGGGCTTCTCGGACCGCTCCAGACGGACACGCTCCTTGCAGATCTTCTTCATCTCGGCCTCGATCTTGGTCAGATGCTCGGGAGTGAAGGAGAAGGGCGCGTCAAAGTCGTAGTACCAGCCTTCGTCAATGGCGGGGCCAATGGCAAGCTGGACCTCGGGCCACAGCCGCTTCACAGCCTGGGCCATGATGTGGGAACAGGTATGCCAGTAGGTCTTGCGATACTCAGGGTTTTCAAAGGTGTACAGGTTTTCGTTTTCCATTTTGGTTTTCCTCCTTTTTTGATTCGGGAGAAAGGTATAAAAAATACCCACCCCCTGAACGGAATCAGGGGTGGGATACATCAGTATTCCACGGTTCCACCCTGGTTACGGCGAAGTACGCCGTCACTCATTGACGCTTTAACGGGCGCACCCGGTCCGGCATTTCCGCCGGACGGCTCGGAAGCGGTGTGGGACGAAACAGGGATGCAGTACCCTTCCAGCATACGGGCACCTCTCTGGGCATATATTTTCGTACCGGGTCTTCGTCACAGCCTGTAACTGATAAAAATTTAGCACAAATCTGCCCAAATGTCAATGCTTTTCCGGGAAATACCGCCCGGCGGCGGAAATCCGGTCACCATAATACCGAAAACGCCGCCAGTTTCGTTAGGTTACATAATCTACTCAATTATGTAAACAAGTGTAACCTTTTGCACAAGATGTGGTGGTCATTTTTTGTAAAAATGCGTATATTTTGAACGAGAAGTTGACATAATGCGATTGACATAATCTGTTAAAAAGTTGTGGAAAACTGTCAGAAATCATAAAAAGCTTGACTTTTTGGTCAAATTTGTTATAATGTATGCAAATTCGTATTCATAAACCGAGTTTGTTACTTTTTGTTACTTCCCGTGGATTTCCCCACGGATCCCCATTCTGACGAGAGGAGAACCGATTCCATGCGAGCTCGCAGCAGAACCAAGAAACCCAGCCTCTGGGGCATGGTCCGCACCGCCGCCCTGGTGCTGACCTTGGTGTGCGCCCTGACCCTGCTGTCCCAGACTGCCCTGGCCAACACCTATGTGATCACTGACGGCAACCAGGTCAAGACCCACATCACCTTCGCGTCCGACCCTGCCGCTGTGCTGGATGAGGCCGGCGTTGCCCTGGGCGAGGATGACACCTACACCACCGCCCTGGAAGACGGTGTCTACGAGATCACCGTCCGCCGCAGTCAAACGGTCGCCGTTAATCACGGCGGCACCCTGCTCCACACCGAAAGTGTGGACGAAACCGTGGGCCAGCTTCTGACCCGGCTGGGCATTGTCCTGGACGGCGATACCCGCCTGTCCCATAACCCGGACCAGCAGGTCCAAAGCGGCATGACCGTCACCGTGGACCGGATCGTTCGGGTCACCGAGACCTACACCGCTGTGATTCCCCATGAGGTTACATATTACGAAGACCCCTCCCTGCCCGCCGGCGTAGAAGCCGTGCTGGTCCAGGGCCGGGATGGCCAGATGCTCTGCACCGCCAGCGTGGTCTATGAAAGCGGTCTGGAAACCTCCCGCACTGTCCTGAGCCAGACCGTGGCCCAGCAGCCCGTCAACGGTGTGGTGGCCGTGGGCACCGGCGCGGAGCAGGACCCGGCAGCCCAGTGCGGCCTGATCATCGGCGACGGCATCATCATTACAGAGGACGGCCAGGTCCTGACCTACACCGACACCATGGATGTGCTGGCCACCGCCTACACCCACACCGACGAGGGCTGTGACTTCACCACCGCCACCGGCACCACCGTCCGGGTGGGTACCGTGGCCGTGGACCCCAGACTGATCCCCTATGGCACCCGGATGTTCATCGTCACTAAGGACGGTGCCTACATCTACGGCATCGCCACCGCCGAGGACTGCGGCAGCGCCATCAAAAACTACCGGATCGACCTGTACTTCCCCACCGACGCGGAATGCTGGGAATTCGGCCGCCGGGATGCCACCATTTATTTCCTGGGCTGATATTGAAAAACAGACTTCCTGCTGGTATAATACCGGCAGGAAGTTTTTGTTTGACAGGATAAATTGTAGTTTGGCGTAATTGCCGCACCAAAAAGAACCACGTCATTGCGAGCCAGTGCGCACACTGGCGTGGCAATCCCCTTCAGGTTTCCGGAATCTTTCGCCAGAAGAAATCCGTTCTTTTTTCTGGAACTACGCTATATTTTCAACAACGATAGGTGCTGCGTCGCCACACGGGATTGCCACGTCGCCGCCTTTGGGCGGCTCCTCGCAATGACGTATAAACCTATAAACTACAATTTCCGCAGCCTTCAACAAGGTGGTATCTTATGATCAATGTATGTGACATTCATGTAATGAAGCCCCTGCTGGCGGAGCACGGGTTCCATTTTTCCAAGGCCAAGGGCCAGAATTTCCTCATTGCCTCCTGGGTCCCCCAGCGGATCGCCGAGGACGCGGGGGTGGATCCTTCCGCGGGTGTTCTGGAAATCGGTCCCGGCATCGGTCCCCTGACCCAGCAGCTCGCCTTGCGGGCCGGAAAGGTCTGCGCTGTAGAGGTGGACACCCGACTGGAGCCCATCCTGGCCAAAACCGTGGGGGAATTTGACAACCTGGAGATCCTCTGGGGCGACGTGCTGCAGCAGGATATCCCCGCTCTGGTGACGGAGAAATTCCCCGGCCTGCGACCCATGGCCTGCGCCAATCTGCCCTACTATATCACCTCCCCCATTCTTACGGCCCTGCTGGAGGCGGAGTGCTTCGATTCCGTCACCGTCATGGTCCAGAAGGAGGTTGCCCAGCGGATCGCCGCCAAGCCCGGATCCCCGGATTACAGTGCCTTCACTGTGTTCTGCCAGTTCTACGCGGAGCCGGAGCTGCTGTTTGATGTGCCCGCCGGGTGCTTCCTGCCCGCCCCCAAGGTGACCTCCGCCGTGATCCACCTGAAAACCCGCAAGGCCCTGCCTTGGGACATTCACGACCGGGAGCTGTTCTTCCGGGTGGTCCGGGCCAGCTTCGCCATGCGGCGGAAGAAATTGGCCAACGGCCTGGCCTCCGGCTTCCCGGAGCTGGGAAAAGCCGGTGCCGCGGAAGTCATCGCCGCCTGCGGCTTTGACGCCAACATCCGGGGCGAGACTATGAGCATCCCCCAGTTCGCCGCCATCGCCAACCAAATTCTCCGCAGAAGAGGATAAAACAACGCCGCCCTCCCGGGCGGCGTTTTTGATGAGCATCTAGTTTTTTGGAGACGAAGTAACATCATTCAAGCTTATGACAATAACATCATCATACCGATACATAGAGTAATAGTATGTTTCGCTAACGAGGTTTTCTTCCAACAGTAGGTACTCACCTTCCTTTGCAACCTCCGCATACAGGCCATAGTAATGCTCAAATTGGTATCCACCCCACGTCCATGACGAATCTCGAAATTGCAACGGGACCAACCTTTCAAGAATCGGATACTCTTCCGCTGTATTCTGAACCGCTGGATGATAACCAATCCTTCCAACAATACGGTACTGTAAAGGCTTATCTTCATTAAGCAATCCTGCCGTATTTAAGTTGTTTACCACTTGCTCAATTCTAAAATCCGTATATTGCTTTTGTAAATCCAATGCATTTCCATAAACAAACGAAAATGTAATCAGAAACCAACCCAGGCAAGCAACTACTGCTCTCTCAAAAAAACATTTCTCTTCTTGGAGTATATATATGCTATACAGGGACAGAAGCACTCCTATTCCGTACATTCCACGAGGACCCGTGAGTGGGTCATTAAATACAACATACACACCAAAAGCAAGAGCGAACATTACCATTGCAGCAATTACGGTTACGATTGCCGTTAAAAATCGATTCTGTTTTGTTTCCCGTACCATTTTTCCAAAAAACAGCACAACAATTAGAATTCCCAGAGCCTTCCAAATCAGCGGAAAATCCTGATTGATGTGACAGATATATTCCGTCATATTGGGAAGAATATTGGAAACAGAAATTCCTACATCCACATAGGACTCCCCAGACTCAATCGGGGTCATAATCAAGAATCTAAAAACAAGCAACCCCGCCAAATAACCACCGGCCGACCATACAATGAATTTACCAATTGTTTGCAGTTGTTCCGCCTTTGTCCACATCGTCAGTGCTATCACACATACCAGCATTGGAAACACTCCTGATGACACTTGATATGTGGTGCACATAAGCAGCGTTCCCACAAACACCGCTAACATATATTTTACTGGATTATTTTTACGGTATACAATCGGAGCAATACTGACCAGTACAGACAACGCCATGTACGGTGCATCATATTTGTACGACAAACACTCTAAAAAATACGGCGACAAGCCAAATGGGATCAAGGCGATTACACTCCATACAGGCATCGTTTTATCTTCAGATAAGGTATAGAGAAGAATTCCTCCAGCAAGAACCATGATCACAATCGCTACCAACTGTGGCAGAGGAGAAATATCCGCCAGCCATGAATTCCCATGCAGTATTTCCGCCACAAAAGACGCGGCATATCTGGAAAAAGCACCGGTCAGATTATATCCTTCCATTGCCCGCCCCATATCATCAATATAGTAGAAATCCGCCTGAACGATAGCAAACAGACAGATTCCATATAACCCGGCAAGCAGGACAAGATGTTTCCAATAGCGACAGAATATTTCCTTAAACACAGACACCCTGTTCACAAACCATTTTGAAAAAACACATACCGCTGGGAAGCTAAACCAGCATCCAAGTATACCCAACAAAATTAAAGCAATTTTCGTGTCGACCATCTGATTACCAGGCAAAATACCCAGTAATTTTAGAACAATCTGAGGAGTATTTCCATGCAAAACATTATGAGCATAATGTAGCAACACCGCACTCTCTATCAAGAGGGCCTCTCCGGCATTCTCCTTAATATTTATTCCTACACCTTTATCAACCCAAAAGGCCATCAAGTATATGGCCATTACCAGGCAAACAATCCCCATCACAATTTTTGCCTGAATAGGCATGATTGACAGCCCAATCATGCACACCATGCAACTCGATGCAACCCACAGATACACCCTCGTTATAATTGGATTTTTCCATATTCTAGAGAAAAGCTTTTTTACAATTAGATGCATATGTTTACCCCCTATAACCTAAATTTATCACAAAACTCTCCACAATGCAATATTGCTATAGAAACATCATCCCCAAACGAGTTGCTCGTTTGGGGATGATTACTTATTCTCCAATCACAGGTTCCGGCCAGATGCCGTCGAAGTGCAATTCCAACACTTCTCCGTCAGCCAGCGTCACCACAGCGGTGTAGTCGTAGATCAGGGGTGTATTGCTGCGGATCTCGGTAATCTCATAGCTCTGACCGGAATACTCTCCGGACATATATTCCCGGGTCCGGATCTCCACGGACTCCCGGAACATGGGGTTGCCGCCGATGTTGATGTCCACGACCACCATGCCGTAGACCACCGGGATCAGCACCAGTCCCACCGCCGCGGTCCGCAGCAGCCGGGACTTCATTTCGATCTTGTCGAAAATGAACGCCAGAACACCGCCGGCCAGAACACCCACCAGACAGGCGTAAGCATAGTTGAAGGACCAGCCCACGGCCTCCGCCGTATTGCCGTCCCGGAGGGACAGCAGCAGCCAGCTTGCGGAGAAAACCAGCAGCGGAATAAACAAGGACCGGGAACGCCAGAGGAAATAGGCGCCCAGGCCCACCATGGGGAAGATGGCCACGGTCAGGGCCATGTTCCGGGTCATGGTCAGCAGAACACCCAGCAGAACGCCCAGCACACCCAGCGCCAGCAGCGAGTGGTGATACCGCTCCCGGATCTTCTCCATAGTCTTTTTGACCCGGCTCTCGTCAGGCTCCACCGCTGTCTCCGGGATGGTGTCGTAGAGTTCCCGGCACATTTCACATTCCTTCATGTGGGCCTCCAGAGCTGCCCGGCTGGCTTCGCTGGCAGCTCCGTCCTTCACCAGGGGCATCAGGTCCATATACAGGTCACAGTCAAACGCTTGCATGATATCCCTCCTTGCTCAGTTGGTCCCGCAATTTCTTCCGGGCCCGGAAGTCGATGACCCGGGCAGAACCCTCCCGGATTCCCAGCTTCTGGGCGATCTCATAGAACGAGTATCCGTCAATTCGCATTTTTACCACAGTCCGGGTCCGCTTGTCCTCCTGTTCCAGCAGCTCCAGAACCCGCCGGGCCGCTTCCCGGGCGATGGCCCGCTGTTCAGGGCCCGGCGCCGTGTCCGCTATGTACAGCTCCGTCAGGTCCACATCCTCCACCGGCCTGCGTTTTCGCAGATAGTCCAGCCATTTGTTCCGGGCGATGGTCAGGAGCCAGTTCTTCACGGACCCATCCTCCCGGAACCCCTCCAGCGACACCAGCGCCGTGCAGAAGGTATCGCTGAGCAAGTCCTCTGCCAGGTCCGGGTCCCGGGTCATACCCAGCAGATACCGGTACACATCCGACCGGTATGTCTCATATAAGTATTCCACCGTATCCACGGACCTCACCTGCCTCTCTGCTATAAGGACGTATTTCCAGGAAAAATGTTACAGCCTTTTTAAAGGGCACCTCTAAAAATTATTCGTTGAAAAACAGCAGGGAGAACCAGGTGACCACATTCTCGCCGTACTGGAATTCCAGGCCGTAGCTTTCCAGCAGGGGCAGGATGTTGATGCCGTGGCTTTCCACGCAGGGGTGCATCCGGTCGGGATGGCGGCAGGGCTGACCGTCCAGATAGGCACAGCGGTCACAAACGGCGCAGGCCTCGGTGGACAGCACATAGGGCTCAATCCCCTGCTGCCGCAGCAGATCCCGGACCTGATTGGTCACATCCTCATGACCAGCCCGGGTGGCCAAAGTCTCCTCCAAATCCGAAATATCCTCCACCTCCACAATGGTGGAAATCATCAGGCAGTTTACATAACTTTCGCATTTCTTCCGGCAATGCTCCAGGCTCCCCACGCCGGGAGGACAGGCCCAGGTCGTGCCATGCATGGGGCACTCATGCTCACAGATCCAACGGATCCGCCAGGCGAATTCCAGAGCCTTGGGGTCGATAAAATGGTACACATATAACGGCAGCTCCGCCAGCCGCTCCTCCAAAATCTCCCGATTCAGCATCCGTATTCCTCCATAATCTTCCGGCACCCTTCGCATACATCTTCCCAGGTCTGAGAGAAATCCCCGGTGTACCAGGGATCCGCCACATCCCGGGAAAGCAAGGGCTTGCATTTTGCCGCGTCATCTCCGAAGAGCCGCCGCAGATACCGGGCGTTGCTGGCATCCATGTAATAGATGCCGTCGTAATAATCCAGGTCCCGGCGGGTGATCTGCCGGGCCGTATGACCGGTGCAGGAGATGCCATGACGGGCCAGCTCCCGCCGGGCAGGCGGATACACAGGATTGCCGATTTCTTCCCGGCTCACCGCCGCGGAAGCGATCTCAAACCGATCCGCCATCCCCGCCTTCTTCACCATGTCCTTCAAAACGAACTCCCCCATGGGACTGCGGCAAATATTCCCGTGGCACAAAAACAGGATCTTGACCATAACATACTCCTTTACGTTTTTTCCATTATATCATGCCTTCACGAATTAATCCATCGTTCATTTTGGAAAAAGCCATTCATTCGATAAGCAGGCGATGCAGGGAAAAACTTGATTTTGGTAAAATTGTGATATAGAATGAATATATATTTCACAAAGGAGAAACTGAAAATGGACTTCTACATTCAAAGCATCTCCGATCAGATCTTTCACATCGCCGCAGCAGAAAACGCCCCTCAGGCGCAAAGCTATACGGTACTGCCGGAAAAACTGCAGCTTCCCTGGAAAGTCTGCCCCAATGGGGCAAAAGAAATTGCCGGAATTCGTATGCAATTATCGCCGGATGGCCGGGGAATTACCTTTCAAACTGGGCCGGATTCCCATTATTACGGCCTGGGGCAGCAGCAAGAAGGCACCTTTGACTACCGTGGCAAAAAGCTGAAGCTGAAGCACACCAACACCACCATTGCCATGCCCCTGGTGCTGACCGAATCCGGTTTCGGCATTTTCTGGGACAATCCGGGCACCACCGAAGCGGACTTTACAGATCATTCGTCCTTTACTCTGCGCAATGCGGAAGGTAACCTGGCGGACTTTTATATTTTGAAAGCGGAAACTATCAAAGAGCAGCTGTCCCTTTACTGGCATTTGACCGGTCCGACAGTGCTGCTGCCTAAATACACCTTCGGTTTCTGGCAGAGCAAAATGCGTTACACCACTCAGCAGGAGCTGCTGGATGTGGCAAAGAAATACCGGGAAAAAGGGTATCCGCTGGACATTATCGTGGTGGATTTCTACCACTGGACGAAAATGGGCGATTTCCAATTCGATCCGGCCTGCTGGCCCGCACCGGAAGAGATGTTTGCCCAATTGAAGCAGCTGGATGTGCAGTGCATGGTGTCCATGTGGCCCTATGTGGTGGAAGACAGCCGTAATTTTGCGGGCTTTGATGCAGCAGCTGCCTTTGTGCGTCAGGATGACGGAAAAACCATCCATTTCACCATTTTCAACGGCGACAAGGCTGGCCTTTACGATCCGTTCCGCCCCGAGGCGAGAAATCTGTACTGGCAGCAGGCCAAGGGTTATTTTGACCAGGGCGCCACCATCGGTTGGATGGATTCCTGCGAGCCGGACGACGGTCTAAATATCGATGATTTCAAAGGAACAGGCATCAACACCGCCCACGGGCCGCTGGACAAACGGATCAACGCCTATGCCCTGGAGCACTGCCGGGGTGTATATGAAGGCCAGCGTGCGGATTTTCCCCGGCGCAGAGTGCTGACCCTGGCCCGCAGCGCCTTCAGTGGCTGCCAACGCTACGGTGTAACCGTGTGGTCCGGCGATATTGGCTATGATTATGAGGCCCTTCGCAAACAGATCACCGCAGGTCTCTCTGCCGCTATGAGCGGTCTTCCTTTCTGGACCACAGATATCGGCGGTTTTACCGGCGGAGATCCCAACAACGAAGATTACCGGCAATTGTATGTGCGCTGGTTCCAGTATGGCGCTTTCTGCCCCATACTGCGGGTCCACGGCAGCCGGGGTGTGGTTTGTTTTGAGGATCTGATCGTAGGCCGCTCCCGAGGCGAAAATGAGCTGTGGAGCTTTGGCCCTGATGCAGAGAGTATGATGGGCAAATTCTTGAAACTGCGCTACCGCCTGCTGCCCTACATTTATTCTGCTGCCTATGAAACGGCTTGTGACGGCATTCCCATGATGCGGCCGCTGGTGATGGAATTCGGCAAGGATTGCGAGGGAATCGAGGATCAATATATGTTCGGCCCCGCCCTGCTGGTTTGCCCGGTATTGGAGGCCAATGCCTGTAGCCGCCGGGTCTATCTGCCTTCCGGTACGGATTGGTACGATTTTGAAACCCACGAGCGCTACGCAGGCGGCCAGTGGATCATGGCGGACGCGCCCCTGGACAAGATCCCGGTGTTCGTCAAAGCCGGCAGCCTTTTACCCCTGTGTGATCAGCCACTGCAATCCACATTAGATGATTGGGGCAGTGTAACCTTGCAGGTGTTCCCCGGTGCGGATGGTGCCGCCCGGATATACTGCGATGATGGCATATCCTATGACTATGAGCAGGGGAAAGCCTGCGTGATCCACCTTTCCTGGGACGATGCAACACGGCAACTCAACACCACCATAGAAGGCAACCCGGCCTTCGCCCTAAAGGTATCCCGGGTACAGATCCTATCTTAACACATCAAAAAGCAGTCCCAAAAGAGGCGAATCTGGTGCCTCCACGGGACTGTTTTTGATATTTTTAGGTCATATCGGAACTCAAAAATGTAGTAAATTTGTAGTAAAATGCGGAAAAATCGTGGTTTTATGTGGTTTTAGGGGGTATTTCGGGGCTGATTCGTGTAGTGCCGTGGCAGACAAAAAGTATTTTGATCATTCGCAAAACCCCGCTTTCTTACGAATTATTATATCACGAAACATTGCGGATTGCAAACCGAGAAAAATCCCACACCCTAGCCATTCGGAAACGCAAAGGCAACCTCTAAAAACTCTTTTTTGATGATTTGGGCGAGGGGTTTGTGCCCAAATTTAGTTTTGGAAAGTTCGGAATACTTTGTGTATTGCGGACTTTTCAAAATGAAAAGTTGGGTACAAAGACCCGGTCAAATCGCAAAAGGGGAGTTTCTAGAGGTGCCCCAAATATTGCTGAGACACCTGCTCCAAAAATGCTCTAAACGTATTGACAACAGCATCTCCTTATGGTATGATTATTCATACCAATCATACTAGAAGGAGACAAGAATATGAATGTGCAAAACGGAAAATATGCTTGGATGGTTAAAGTCGGGGAAAAGGGACAGTTTGTTATCCCTAAAGAGGCAAGAGATTTGTTTGACCTTCAGCCCGGAAATGAGATTCTGGTTCTCGGTGATATAAACAGAGGTCTTGCGATTCTTCCCAAAGAAATGCAGCAGGAATATATCGCACGGATTTTTTCTGAAATAGATGAATAAAAGCAGGTGATCCGATATGCGTAAAATCGTTTTCTTCTGCATTCCTGCACACGGACATACAAACCCAACTTTGGGCGTTGTCCGGGAACTAGTTGCTCGTGGTCACCAAGTATGGTACTATTCCTATAATACCATGCGTGAGAAAATCGAGTCGGCAGGAGCAACTTTTGTTTCATGCGATGATTATGATATGGAGCAGAAACTCACACCGAAAGATTCTGTTCGTGTGGGAAAGGACTTGGCCTTCTCCACAAAGATTCTGGTGGATACCACCCTGGCACTTGACGACAAGGTTTGCGCCGATATGGAGCAGCTAAAACCCGATTGCATTGTTGCGGATTCCATGGCTGTATGGGGTAAGGCAGTCGCCATGAAACTAGGTATTCCGTTTGTTTCTTCCACCACAACCTTTGCCTTTAATCAGCACTCAGCAAAGATTATGAAGCAAAGCATCTGGGAATTGTTTAAGATGGTGTTTTCAATGCCGAAAATCACCAAGCAAATCAAGCGGCTTCAGGACAAAGGATATCCTGTCAAAAACATCCTTGATATCATTCAGAATGATGATATCACGCATACAATTGTATATACTTCTCCCGAATTTCAGCCCTGTTCAGAGACTTTTTCTGATAAATATGCTTTTGTCGGGCCCTCAATTCGGCCAGCAACGAATAAAGTTGAGAAAAAGAGGGACAAGCTGATTTATATATCAATGGGAACTGTCAATAACAACATGATGGCTTTGTATAAAAGGTGCCTGGCTGCTTTGGCTGATACAGATTACCAAGTGATTATGTCTGTCGGCAATCTGGTATCTATCGAGGAATTCGGAGTGTTACCAGAGAATATATCGGTATTCACGCACGTTGACCAAATTGCCGTCCTTCAACAGGCGGATGTTTTTGTCTCCCACTGTGGAATGAATAGTGTTAGCGAAAGTTTATATTTCGGAGTTCCTCTTGTTATGCTGCCTCAGACAACAGAACAAGGTGGTGTTGCTGAGCGAGTTTTGCAGCTTGGCGCAGGTATAAAACTCGGCAAGTCAGATGCAAATTCCATTCTTGGTGCCATAAACAGAATATTTACAGACAGCAGCTATGCGCAGAATGCCGCCGTAATTTCTGAAAGCTTTCAGCGTTGCTCTGGCGCAAAGGGAGCTGCGGATAAAATCATGCAGGTTTGTGAAAGCGGTGTGTAATCTCGATGGTATCCAATCCTGATTGACCGAACAGATGAAAACAGCCGCCTCCGGTCCGGAGGCGGCTGTACTTATATCGTCATGTTGGGGGCAAAATGTGATTTCTGTCATAAGTAGTATGCTGGTAGTACGAAAAGAGGAAATGCCTTACAATCTGTGGCATAAGTTGGTGTAGCTTGGTCTGTTCTCCTCGGTCTAAATCCTGCCGTGGCAGACAAACAGTATTTTGATTGTTCTCAAAACCTCGCTTTCTTAGGGAGATTATACCATACCCGCCCACCGCTCGGCAAGAGGTTCGTATCTGCCATCAAAGTCAAAAACGCTGCTTTTACAGGTATGACGGACAGCGGCAATTCAGGACAGATGCAATAATAATTGATTTCTCTCCACTATCAAGCTATAATTTTATTTAAGGACTTCAAAGGAGGTTTCCCCATGTCTGACTGGCGACTGAATGGACAGGAAGAATATCTGTCAAACAAAACTTTATATAAGATCATATTCCCAGCATTCTGGGAGGTTGCGTACAAAGACAAAAACGCCTTTTTCCAAAAAATCGAGCAATATGCAAAAAGGCATATTGAAGCCACAAATCGTGGGCATGAATTTCTAGTAGGAGAGAAAATTCAGCACTTCTGGCATGAGCATTGCGAGTTCTGTTGGGAGAAGGCATTGACCGACAAAGCATGCACATTCTATTGCACCGAAGATATGTGCCACTGGATATGCGAAGAATGTTTTATTGACTTTAGAGAAAAGTTTGGGTGGCAGGCGAAATCCGCAGAAGATTTGTTCCGCTAATCAATCGGGAGGTTATGCTATGGTCTCGAGAATCATTGGAAAGCAATTTAATCGTATCAGTCGTGTAGTAGATATGCTTTGCTTGCTCCTGGGTGAAGATTATATAATTACCAATCATCGAGGAAAGTGTCAAAAAGCTGCGGAGTACGCGATTCACTTTCAAACACAATGGCGTTTCCGGCAGGATAACACTGTTCTTTTGGCATCAAGGGATGTTTATGAGCCTTACTGTGAAGATGTTCCCGCTGATTGGCAATATGATTTGATTGGACGACCCGACGAATTGAGCAGTGTTTTTGATGTGCAGTCAAAGGCACTCGAAGCCAAAATGCAGGGTGCTGTGGTAACAGAATGCAGACTCTCTCCTGTGAACGATCTGATTATTGTCTTTTCAAATGGTGTGATTTTAGAGCAATTTATGCCCGCCACCAGAAAAGATGAAGAGTGGCGGCTCATAGATTTTAAAAACGACGAGCATATTGTATGCTACCAAGAAAATGGCCCTTTTCCCATAGAATAATATAAGCACCGCTGTCAAAATTTGAAGTGACCCCAAAAAGTTAGACAAATATTTCTAACTTTTTGGGGTCACTTCAGGTCCGGAGGCGGCTGTGCTTTGCGTCTTCTTATGCATTGACCGGGTTCCGCCGTTCCAGCGTCAGAACCAGCACCGGGATCAGCACCAACTGCACCAGGATTCCGGGAATCGCTGTGGTCACCGCTCCGGCCCAGAAGGCAGACAGGCCAAAGGCCGTCACATCCAAGCCCGCGCACAGGAACCGGGCCAGGCCCCAGGCCAGCCGTCCACTGACCATAGCACCCAGCAGGGCGATGTAAACGGATATCTTCTTCCGGGGCAGCTTGCTGTACAGCAGGCCGGACACGGCACCGTAAACCGCCAGCTCCACCGCCATGCACACCGCCGCCGGGAACATGGGCGGCATACCGAAGATCAATGACCGCAGTACCGGGGCAACCAGGCCCACAGCCAGACCCCAGGGCCAGCCGCAAAAGAAGCCGCACAGCAGGGCAGGAATGTGCATAGGACAGAGCATGGAACCAATCTCCGGGATCTGTCCGGTCAGGAAGGGCAGCACCTGGGCCAGAGCCAAAAACAAGGCCGCCAGAACCATCTTTCTTACGTTTGTCTGTTTCATGGAAATACCTCTTTTCACTGGGATTCGCAGCTTTTCTGTGAATCCCAGTATAGCAAAGCGTCCCCTCTCCCGCAAGCCCAGTGGGGGGATGTATTTTTCTGACAAATTTCCCATCCGCAAAAAAAGAGCACGAACTGCCGTTCATGCTCTTTTATGCGGGATTACGCGCCCTCGTTCAGCTTCCGGGCACTGGTGCGGCCCTCGGGCTTGATTTCACCCACAGCCAGCAGGGACCGCTTGGTCAGAGCGGGGCCCACCAGCTCATAGACCAGCACCGCAAACAGCACCACGTTCCGTGCCAGGGCACCGTCCGGCAGAGTTGCCGCCGTCAACGCCATACCCAGGGCCACGCCGGCCTGGGGCAGCAGGGTGATGCCCAGGTTATCCGTGATGGGCTTGCTCTGCTTCGTCAGTCCGCAGCTAGCCATGGCGCCGTAATACTTACCCGCGGACCGGGCCAGAATATACAGCACACCCACCAGGATCGTCACCGGATGGGCCAGGACCTGCAGGTCCAGCTCTGCGCCGGAGATTACAAAAAACAGGATGTTCAGCGGCATGGTCCAGCCGTCCACCCGGTCCATCAACTCCTCAGAGGTGTCGCAGATGTTGCAGAACACCGTGCCGGTCATCATGCACACCAGCAGCAGTGAGAAGCAGCAGTGCACCGGCCCAATGTGGAACTCCAGCATGGACAGGCCCACGGTCAACAGCACGAAGGCCACGGAAATGGTCATACGCTTACTGCGGGAGTGGAAAAACTGCTCCACCCAGTTCAGCAGCCAGCCCATGGCACCGCCCAGCACAAGGGACAGCAGGATCTCCAGGATCGGCTCCACGACCACTGCCAGCACACTGATCTGCCCGTGGGACAGGGCCGTGGCCACACCAAAGGACACGGAAAACAGCAGCAGGCCCACCGCGTCATCAATGGCCACCACCAGCATCAGCAGCTTGGTCAGGGGGCCGTCGGCCTTGTACTGCCGGATCACCATCAGGGTTGCGGCAGGGGCCGTTGCGGAAGCGATGGCGCCCAGGGTGATGGCGCAGGGGATGGAAATCACCGTGGGGAACAGCAGATGCAGACCGATGAGCACCACATCCACCACCACGGTGGTGATCACCGCCTGAAGAATGCCAATGATGATGGCAGCGCTGCCCATGGCCTTCAACTGGCAAAGCCGGAACTCGTTGCCAATGGTAAAGGCGATAAAGCCCAGGGCCGTCTGGGTGACGATGCTCAGGCCCTCCACCTGAGCCAGGGAATTGAAGCCCAGGCCGGGCATCCCCAGGGCACCCAGACAGAAGGGTCCCAGAATCAGGCCCGCCACCAGATAGGCCGTAACCGCGGGCAGATGGAACAGCTTCGTCAGCCGGGAGAGCATCAAGCCGCCGACCAGCGCGGCGGCCAGACATACGAGATACATTTCCATGTTGAATAAAAACCTTCTTTTCCAAACCTTTTTGACTCGATGAGGTCGTCCTCTTTCGGTCATTTTCGTCCCGTATTCTAGCACCATGCCACAGAAGATTCAAGCGCAAAACCTACCAAATGTTTCCCTGAAAATGGGTAATTTTTTATCTACACCGCCGCAAAACGCACCCGCCGAAACCGGCGGGTGCTTCGCGTTTCCTTTATGTCATTTGACGGGAGGAGCGCCCCGCGCGCCTCCCGTTGAAACGCTCGGTCACTCGGTCCAGGTGCCGTCCTTCATTCGCAGAACCACATCCGCCTGCTCCGCCACGCCCATATCGTGGGTGACGATGATGACGGTGCAGCCCTCCTCATGGGCCAGGCTCCGCAGGATGGACACGATGTTGGCGGTGTTGGCGGTGTCCAGATTGCCCGTAGGCTCGTCGGCCAGGATGATTTTACAGCCCTGGGCCAGACTCCGGGCGATGGCCACCCGCTGCTGCTCACCGCCGGACAGGTGGGCCGGCAGCCGGTTGTCATAGGTCTGGGGCAGCTCCACCCGCTCCCGCATTTTCCGGGCAACCTCCCGGGCCTGCTTTCCCGGCACCCGCTTCAGGGTCAGGGGGTAGCGGATATTCTCCGCCACCGTCAGCAGAGGGAACAGGTTGTAGTTCTGATAGATCACGGACACCGCGTCCCGGCGCAGCAGGCTCCGGTCCCATTTGGCGGTGGACTTGCCGTCCACCAGGATCTCTCCCTCCGTGGGCAGGTCCAAGCCTGCCATCAGGGACATGAGGGTGGTCTTTCCGGAGCCAGACTTTCCCACGATGGCATACATCCGGCCCGGTTCAAAGTCATAGGATACCCCCGCCACCGCCCGGACGGTCTGATACTTGCCCCGGTAGCTGTAGGATACGTTTTTTAAGGTGATGCTCATATCATTCGTCCTCCTTGAGCGTTGTCAGCAGATTTTGACGCAGGAATACCACCAGCGCCAGACAAAGGCCCACAAAATAGACCGCGGCAAAGGCTCCCAGCCGGTCCCCCGGCTGGTATCCAAAGAACCAGCCGCCCAGGGCCACGCCAGCCCCCAGGCACAGAAGCTGTTCCAGGGCAAACCGGAAGAATACCGAGGCCGTCCGGGTTCCCAGGGTCCGCATAAGGGAGATCTCCCGCTTCCGGGACCGGATCATCAGGAAGCCCACGAAGAAGCTGGCTCCCGCCGACAGGGCAAACACCAGCACCGCGCACAGCTCGTTGATCAGGACACTGATTTTCAATGTCCGCTCCGCGCTTACCAGCAGGGCATCGTCAATGACCAGGGCGTAGGGATAGTAGAAATAAAAAGTGTACCGCCAGGGGGTCTGCTCACCCGTGGGATTGGGAATGGCGAACCAGTTGTTGGCGATTTCCCGGACCTCCGCCTGGGTGCTGTTGTCGATGAGGGTCGCCTGAACGGCATCCACCTCGCTGGGCCGTCCCAGGTATGACTTAGCCTTTTTTACCACCTCGTAGGGACAGTAGATCATGCCGCTGTCACCGGCGTGGGTTCCTGCCACCGTCAATTCCACATCGTATTCAGAGGCAGTACCATGGAATGCCTGGTTGAAATCCGCGTACCGGAAATGGATGGGAACCGTCAGCGGTTCTCCGGGGGTATAGCCCTCCGGCAGCAGGGACTTGGGTAGCAGGCACACCGGTTCCTTCCCGGCCAGGACGCTTTCGTCGTAACCCGCAAACCAGGTCACCAAACTCTCCTGGGCCAGTTCTCCGGAGATTTCCAGTCCCGTCAGACCCACCAAAGTCAGTTCCTTCTCAAGGTTCGCCTGCAGTTGGATCTCATTGATGGGCAGCAGGTCCTTGATCTGCAGGTCCTTCACATATTCCTTCAGGCTGTTTTTCACATTCTTGCTGTTGAACACCCGGAGGACCCAGGTGGGTGCCTCCAGGCCGTCGGTCCGGGTGCCGGAGAGATTGGTCACCCGCAGGGTCACCGGCACCGTCTGGCAGGTCAGCTCATACCGGGCCCGGGCATCCTCGTTGGCGGCATGAAGACCGCAGAGGGAGGCGGACAGCACCGCCGCCAGCACCACCACTGCCAGTGCCTGCAGCGGTGCCCGGAAAAACCGTTTGATTATCGATAAGATCATAGCCGCACCTCCTTATCTGCGCTTCATCAGGTCCATGCGCCCGGCCAATACCAGGGCACCCAGGATGGTGACCACAGCCACGGCAGCCATCTGGACCCCATCCACCAGCCACAGGCTGGCAGGCTCCAGAACCAGATCCACTTCGGTACCCATGTAATCCGCCAGCGCCCGGCCCACATAATCCCACAGAGCCAGGCCCACTCCGCCGCCGATGGCGGAGCCGGGGATCAGAATGCCCAAAGTGCTGCGCAGCACATGGCCCACCTTCCGGGGCGTTCCGGCCCCCAGGGAATCCATGGTGGCCAGCTCCCGGCCCTGACGGCCCGGGAACAGGAACAGAAACAGCAGCATCAACACGCCGTAAACGATGAGGCCCAGGGGAAGCACCTGCCATGCCGCCTCCTGAAAGCCCCGGAGGGACGCGGCCATTTCCGTATAGCCGTTGTCATAGTAGAAGAACAGGTGGTCCATATCCGCTTCCACGGTCAGAAGCTGCATATCCCGCATCCGGTCCCCATCCAGCGCCAGGGTCCGGAACATACCGGAATTGCTGGTGTCCAGATCTCCGGTCACGGAAGCGCTGGGCACGAACACCGTGTTGGGGGTGAACTGGAAGAAATTGTTATCCACGGGACCCCAGGGGGTCTGATGCTCATACAGGCCCACGATGGTGTAGGTCAGGGCATCGGTCATGTTCATGGTTTCGGACCGATACCGGTAGGCCGTGGGATTCACCAGGCCCTTTCCGTCCCGGATGAATTCCTGGTAGGGGTTGTCGTAGTCGTAAGTAAAGTAATTCAGGGTCAGGGTGTCGCCCACAGCCAGACCGCAGCGCTCCGCCATGGTTTTGGAAAGGATGCACACCGGCGCGCCGGAGGTCTGCTCCTCCTCCGTAAACTCCCGGCCCACGGTCACGTTGGCCTTGCCTCCGGCAAAATCCGCATAACCCCGGAGGCTGTCCACGGCGATGACCGGATAGGCATCCATGTTGATCTTCAGGTCCTCCAGGGCCCGGGCCCAGAGGGAACCGGCCTGGCTTTCCAGGAATTCCTCGGCAGTGCCCTCCAGGGCAGCGATGGTGGGGTTTTCATACCGGCCATCGGCCCCTTTGCTCTCCAGGATCACCTCCGCGGTGCGGAACATTTTGGCCACATTGCCCTTGATGTTGGTGATCATATCGCCCAGGGTGCAGCGGTAGGAATATTCCGTTACATAGAAATCCTCCGGACTTGCCCCGGGTCCCGCAGCTCCATAAGCCGTCCAGTCGATTACCCGCTTTTCCGTCACGGTCAGGCTGTCCATGTTCCAGTAGGGAACCTCGTAGGTCCGGTCCCAGAAAAAGATCTTACCCGCGTCCATATACCAGTTCCGCAGAAGGAAATCCACATCCACATAGTCCTGGGTGTAGATCAGGTACCGTCCGCCCGCCTGCAGATTCAGGTTTTCGTAGGCTTCCCGGTCGGGCAGCCGCAGATAGATGCGGACCGTATAGCCCGTAGGGTCGTGATAGCCCGATTCCAGACCCAGGACCCGGTCCACGGTGCCCAGCAGGGTCACGGTATAGCCCTCGGGATAGGGCCCGGTGGCATCGGCAGTGGGTCGGTAGTAGTTCTCCACGCCCTCTTCATCCCGTACATCGGTCAGGGTCACCTCCAGCATGGCGTTGGCATACACCGGACTCTTGGGCTGGCTTAAATAATGGTCGTTCATCTGGGCCACCTGGGTCAGGTGGGTGGTCTCGTTATCCTGGGTCAGCTCCGGGATCCAGGCCGAGGCCAGACCGTGGGACAGATCAGACCGGACGATGTCCGGGTGCTCCGCCGCAAAGGATGCCACCCACTGGGCTTCCTCGTCAGTCATGTTCATGGTCAGGGCCACCGTGGCAAATGTCTCTTTCAATTTGGCCGCGGTCTGGTCCGCCGCCAGAGTCTGGCTGAAGCTGACACACAGCACCGCCACCGCCAGGGCTACCAGCAGCATTCCCAGCAGGCTCCGCAGGGGCTGCCGCAGCAATTGACGTATGGATTTCATAGGTTCTTACCTCCTGTTCTCAAGGCTGCCGGCGGTCAACCCAGCAGCGCAAGATGTTTGCGCTCCACCTCGTCCAGCGCCTGCCTGCAGGCAAGGCAATTGCAGGAACCGGAGACCACGACAGTGCCGCTCCGGCCGCAGATGTCGCAGTAGTAGCCGTAAGTATCCAGACCACCGTGGCCGTTTTCCCGGTGGTGCTGGCTGTGGGACAGGGTCCCGTTTTCCCGCATCTCAGGGGTCAGAGGTGCCCCGTCGGTACAGGTATAGATATGCTGGGCCAGCCAGCAGGCTGTCTCGTCCTCCACCTTCCACAGGTCGTTTCCTTGCCGCAGATAGATCACCGCGTCCCCGCCGGCAACGCCGCAGGAAAGCTGACATTCCCCGTTCTCCGTCATCAGCAGCAGCGTAAACTGAAGCTGCATTTCCTGGGTCTGGCGTTCCAGAAGCGCCGCCTGTTCCAGGGCCTTTTCCAGAAGCTCCGTCTTCCGGTCCGTCAGGGGCTGGGGTTCCTCCGGATCGTGCCGGCGCACAATGGTGCCGCCGGTAATACCGGAGATCTGCGGTGCCGGAGCTTCCGCCATGGGCACCGGATCCACCGCGGCGGACACCGTCACGGCCCAGGCCAGGATCAGCGAAAGCACCGTCACCGCCGCGGCAGGCCGCCGCCAGGACAGCACGTTCCGGATCCGCCCGGAAATGTCGTTTTCACCGAAGGCCAGAGGGGTCCAGGTCATAGGCCCCCGGCTTACCGTCAGATTCAGCAGAAGCTGAGAATAATCCGCCCGGGCATCCGGCCCCAGCCGCTTCAGTACCGCCTCGTCACAGCTCATTTCCATATCCCGCACCAGCAGCCGGAACATGAGCCACACCAGAGGATTGAACCAGTGGACGCAGACCGCCCCAAAGGCCAGCAGCTTCACCACATGGTCCAGCCGCCGGATATGCTGCCGCTCATGGGCCAGGATATACTCCCGCCGATCCTCCGGCAGGTCCGAGGGAAGATAGATCCGGGGCCGCAGGACTCCCAGCACAAAAGGTGTGGGAATATGGTCCGCCAGATAGTAGCCATCAGCCTGAGCCACAGCCCCATCCAGTTCCCGCCGGAGCCGCCCATAGGGCACCAGGCTCCCCAAACTCAGCAGCACCGCCCCCGCCAGCCACAGGCCGGACAGCACCGGCATCCAATCCCAGGCCTCCGGAGCCGGAACCGGGTCCATCGACGGGAGCGCATCGGTCCCGGTTTCCGGGATCGCTTCCGGCACGTCCAGCTCCTGGACCCAGGAACGGACCAGGGCTTCGGAATCAAAGGACCGGGGCACCATGGACACCGGAGCCGTCAGGGTCACGGGACACAGCAGCCGGACCAGTGCCGCCAGCCACAGCACATAGGCGCAGATCCGGGGCGCTTTTTTCAGCACCATCCGCAGGGGAAGCAGCAGCAGGATCACCAGGCTGCCTGCCAGACTCATGGTCAGGACCTGTTCAAAAATCCCGGTCATCCCCTCACCCCCTGCTCTCGTCAATGAGCCGCTGAAGCTGGGCGATTTCCCCATCCGTCAGCTTTTTCCGGGTGGTAAAGGCCGTCAGGAACGCGGGCAGGGACCCGGCAAAGGTCTCCTCCACAAACCGCTGGCTCTGCATGGCGTAGTATTCCTCCCGGCTGATCCGGACCGTCACCACGCCGCCATCGTTACGGAACAGCCCCCGGTCGCTGAGTTTTTTCAGCACCGTATAGGTGGTGGTCCGCTTCCACTGGAGGGCTTCCTCACAGCGCTTCACCAGCTCCGCCGTAGTCATGGGTGCCTCCGCCCATATGATATCCGCGAAACGGGATTCAATGGGTCCCAGCTTTGTCATTTCCATAGTTCATCCTCCGTTTGTCTATTGCCTATCGACTATGCGGCTAGTCTATCACAAATAGACACATCTGTCAACCCTCAAAACACACCTGTCCGCAGACGATGCAGGCAGCAAAAACCGGACGTGCTTACGCGCGTCCGGCATTGTTTTGAATTTGCTTCAGGACATTCCGGGCATCCTCCACATCCAGGTCCGTCACCGGTTCGTCCAAATCATACCGGGCCCGGACATAGATCCGCCGCAGCTCCCCTGCCGGGTCCGCCGGCCCCTTGGCTTCCCGGAGGATATCCAGGGAGGTCTGATCGTGGCGCAGCCGCTGACCCTTCCGCCGGAGGAATTTCAGATAGCTCCGGTAGATCCGCCGTACCTTGCTCCGGTTGGAGCTCCAGCTTTCCCTGGCACCCGGCTTCTCCGCTTCCACGGCTTCCAGCATGTCACCGCTGCCCCGTCCGGCGGTATTCTTTCCCAGATTCCGCAGCAAATACGCCGCGCCCAGGCACAGAAGGACCAGGATCAGCACCGCCGCCAGCCAGGGGAACCCCGGCTCCTCAGGCTGCACCGGCATTCCCTCCAGATCCGGAACCACCTCTTCACCCCGGATCCAGGTCTCCTGCAGAGATTCCATGGTTTCCACATAGGCTTGTCCGTCCTCATCGTTCAGGAACCGGTTGATAATTTCCAGGATCAGCATGGGCACAAAGCCCACCGCCATCATCACAAGGGTAAGCAGGTCCACGACGCTCTGGCGAAGCAGGCCCTCCAGAGCCAGAATACCCACGGTGGCACCGATGATCAGAACCATCACCACCACCATTTCCACATTATTCCGCAGACGGTCCTGGGGCCGGCTATCCACCCCCAGCCGTAGCTGCCGCAGCAAAAACACCTGGGTAAAGGCATACAGCAGGCCATAGAACAACGCTGTGGGGAAATCGTAGGTATCCCAATACTGGCTGTACATCCCGTCAAAATAGCCCAGGGGGAACAGCAGCCCCACAAAGACGCCCAGGGCAAGCCCCACCTTTTTGAACTGATCCCGGCTGTTGTAATACTCCATTCCAAAGGCACCCCAGTGGATCAGAAGCGCCGTATAGACGATGGCCGGGACCAGGATCAAATATTCCATGGCGGAATCCGCCAGCAGCAGAGATGCCAGGGGCAGGATCAGGGCCGCGTATTTCAGCTTCCGCTTTTCCAGCCAGGGACCCAGTGCCGCACCCGCCGCGCACAGCAGGGCGGGAATCAGCAGCAGCACATCCCGGACAAAGAGTTTGGGAAAGCCCGCGATGATGGCGAAGCAAACACACAAATCGCCAAAGGCCCGCAGAAAAATCAGCTCACTCATGGTCCGCCTCCTCCAGCGCCGTCAGGACGCACACGCTGCCCCCTGCCGCTTCCTCCAGCATAGCCACCGCCCGCTTTCCCACCAGGTCCAGCTCCGGCGTAATGAGGATGTAGGCCTCGTTGCCCCGGCGGCGGTCCAGGGTCTGCCGGACCAGATACCGCAGGGAGTGGAAGCAGGTACCGTCGGCCTTGCCCAGGCCAAAGAGGATGGTGGACAGGTGGGTCCCGCCCAGGCCCTCGCCCAGATAGAATACCTTACCCACAGGGCCGGGCAGGTTGCCGTTGGTCCGGAATACATAGGGGATCTTCTTCCGCTCCAGCAGCTCGCAGGCGGACCGGGTCAGCCGGAAGCATTCCTCCAGCGCCGCCGGGGAAGCCCCCTCCACATTCAGCAGCACCGCCACCACCCGCTCCGCCGTGTGGTCATACTGCCGCACCTGCAGGGAGCCGGTCACTGCCGTCCGGGTCCAGGAAATGGCCTTCATGGGCTCCCGGCCCGTATAATCCCGGAAGCCCACGGTCAGCACCGGGTCCTCCAGAATGAACCGCCGGACAGATACATCTCCCAGGAAGCCGCCCAGCGCTTCCAGGGACCGGACATTCTTTGCCCGCTCCGGCATGATCACCAGCTCCTGGGCCGGGCCGGTGACCGCGTATTCCGAAATGCCCAGCAGGTCGCCGGCAGCCAGCCGCCAGGCACCGATCTGATAAGCACCCCGGCGGTCGAAGGAAATATCCACCGTCCGGGTACACTTTTGCAGGGGCATCAGGGACATCCGTTCCTCCACGTGCCACTGCTGGAAGCTCTCCCGCACATGGCCGTCCACCCAGGCCTTTTCCCCGTGGAACCGGACCTGGGCCGGAAAATTCTGCCATAGCCGGGCAAACAGAATGGGCATCCGGCTTTTATTCTCCACCGCAGCCCGCCAGGTCACCACTTCCCCGGGCTCCGCCAGCAGCTTGTGGGAGCTGCCCCGGAACCGGAGTGCCCGGCTGGACCATTTTGCCCAGTTTTTCTCTAAGTACGCCAGCAGCAACGCCGCCAGCAGGATCACCGCCACGATCATAAGCGGTCCAGCTTCTCCAGGGGCACCGTAGCCGTGGACAGGCGGCTCAGAAGGTACTGCTCCGCGTCCTCACGGCTGCCGGAAGCGGCACTGACCCGGTGCGCCAGCACCGGCACCGCCTCCCGAACCACATCCTCCGGGATCACATAGCTGCGGCCCTCCATGGCCGCGGTGACCTGGGCGGCCTTGTACAGGGCGATGGCACCGCGGGTGGATACACCGCTGACCAGCTCCCGGGCATGGCGGGTAGCCATGACGATATCCATGATGTAGCCGGCCACCTCGTCGCTGACAGCCACCTCATGGAGGCTTTGCCGCAGGGCGGCGGTTTCCTCCGCCGTCACCACCTGCTCCAGGGATTCCACCAGGGTCAGGGTGGAGGGCCGGGAAATGACCTGCAGCTCCTGCTCCCGGTCCATATAGCCCATAGACAGGCGCATAAAGAACCGGTCCACCTGGGCTTCCGGCAGGGGGAAGGTGCCGTAGGACTCAATGGGGTTCTGGGTGGCCATGACCATGAAGGGCTCCGCCATGGGATAGGAGCAGCCGTCCACGGTGATCTGCCGCTCCTCCATGCTCTCCAACAGGGCAGCCTGGGTCCGGGGTGTGGCCCGGTTGATCTCATCAGCCAGGATCATGCTGGCAAACAGAGGTCCCTTGCGGAATTCAAATTCGCCGGTCTTCTGGTTATAGAAATTGATGCCGGTCAGGTCCGAAGGCAGCAGGTCCGGGGTGAATTGGATCCGGCGGAAATCCCCGCCCACGGTCCGGGCAAAGGACCGCAGGAGCATGGTTTTGCCCGTGCCGGGCACATCCTCCAGCAGCACATGGCCCCCGCAGAGGAAGCTGACCACCACCTGGCGGATCACCTCGTCCTTGCCCACGATGACCTTGCGGCAATTGTTGATGATCTTTTCGGTATAAGACTGAAACAGTTCCGGTTTCATGGAAATAACTCCTTATTTTTGATTTGTTTTCCATTATAGCACCCTTGCTCCGATTCCGCAACCAAAAACAGGGCACCGGATCACCGGTGCCCTGCTGGGTATTACTGCATCAATTCTTCACTCAGCCGGAGGATCTCCGGGGCGATCCGCCGGCGTTCCTTTTTCAGGACCCGGTCATACACCGGATACGCCAGCGCCACCAGCACCAGGCCAACCAGACCCACCGGAACGCCGACGGCCATGGACAGCTCCACGCTCATGCCCAGAATGGCCCCCAGTTCCGTCATAATCAGGCTCATGCCCGTACCCAGGATCAGAGCGCCGAGAATTCCCAGGGCAATGGCCCAGTTCTGGGCCTTTCGGGTCACGCCCCGGTCCAGCCGGCGGAGCTGCTCCAGCTTGTCGGTCTCCTGGGGCATATACTTGCTGCGGATCCGCTCCACCTCCGTCCGCTGGACAGCGGAGTAGGTAAACTGAAAGGAATTGTCATTTTGTTCCATTTTTCATGCTCCTTATTTCTTTTCCGGCCTTCCGGATCCGCAAGACCGACAGGGTGATCACCGTTGCGCTGATACCGGCGCCGGTAAGAATGATCATCAGCCGCTGATGCTCCGGGGCCATATCCGCCCCAAACTGGCTGAACATGGCGGTTTCCAGGTTCAGCAAGGACACCACTGCGGCGCACAGGCTGACCACCTTGGCGGTGGACAGCACCGGACTCCCCGCCTTCCGCCAGCGGACCAGCTCCACCACCGCGTGGATCACGGAGTAGAAGGTGTACAGGGCCATCACATAGATCAGGACCCCGTCATAGTGGAAGCCCCGGTTCTGGTACAGGATCATCAGCACCGCGCCGCTGAGAAACAGGTTCAGCAGCAGCAGGATATACGAACAGACCCGGCTGATCTGCCATTCCCGGATCACACTGATCTGCGTTTTGCTTTTGACGACATACCGGACCAGCAGCAGACGCATGACGGACAGGATGGCATAGTAAGCCCCCAGGACCACAAACCACCAGCTTCGCTGGAGGTACCACTGGACCCCCTGCAGCGCCACATACAGCAGATTGATAGCTAGGGACAGGTACAGGGACACCCGGGACCGGAAGGCCCGGTCCGTCATATACCGGTTGCCCAGGGGATTGTCGTAAATAGTCTGGCGGATCTGCCGGTACCGTCCGGGCAGTACCCGTACGAGAAACACCGTATCCGCCACCAGCGTATACGCGGCTAACGCATAGGCGAAACAGGCCGGGACCGTTTCCTCCCAGCCATTGAGGAAAATAGCCGTCAGGGACCAGGCACTGACACCCGTCAGCACTACCAGGACCCACACCGGCGGGAACAGCAGGGCTTTTCCGATTCGCTTCCAATCCATCTCATTTCCTCCGCAGCCGCACCGTGAAGGTGCTTCCCTGGCCAGGAACACTCTGGACGCCGATTTCCGCCCCCAGAATGTCCACAACCCGCTTCACCAACGCCAGCCCCAGTCCGTTCCCCTGGGTGGCGTGGGAGGGATCGCCCTGGTAAAATTTCTCGAAAATATGACGGCCCACCTCCGGCGGGATTCCCACTCCCGTGTCTGTCACAGCCACCACGGCCCAGTCCCCTTCGGACCAGGCCCGGAGCGTGACGGTCCCTCCCGGGGCAGTAAACTTCACCGCGTTGGAGATCAGGTTGTTCCAGACCAGGCTCAGCAGCTCCCCGTCGGAGCGGACACGCAGGTCCTCCTCCAGTTCCGCCCGGATCTCCAGGTCCTTGCGCTCCCAGGCATCCTCAAAGCCCAGCAGGCACAGCCGGAGCTGCTCTGTCAGGTCCAGTTCCTCCCATTGGGGAAAAATCTGTTGATTTTCCAGCTTGTTCAGCTTCAGCACGTTGGTAATCAGGGACGACAGCCGGTGGGCGTTTTCCTCAATGGCCCGGGCGCAGCTTTCCTTCTCCTCCCCGGAGATTCCCGGCTGCCGGAGCAGGGCGGCGTTATTGCTCATAACCGCCAGGGGGGTCTTCAGTTCGTGGGACACATTGGCAATAAAATCCGTCCGCAGGGTTTCCGTGCCCGCCAGCTCCGCCGCCATTTGATTAAGGGCGTCGATGATCCGGTTAAAGATTTCCATTCCGGCACCCCGCAGGGGCTCAATCCGGACAGAGAAATCCCCCCGCATGATCCGTTCCGTAGCCTGTGTGATACGCCGCACGGGCCGGTCCAGCATAAGCCGTCGACGAACGCTGTCCACCGCGGTGATCAGCAGCGCGATCAGCACCACATTGCCGAAGGTCAGCTTGGCTGCCGCCGCCACATTCTCCGGCGTAAATTCCAGGCCCGTGGTATCCGCCAGAGTCGTCACAAACAGCATCATGCAGCAGGTGACCACAAAAGCCACCAGCAGAAAGAACACCACAAAATCATGGACCGTCCGGAGAAAGCCCCGGAAGGAAGGCTTTTTCATTTCAGCACCACCTTATAGCCCAGACCGTGAACGGTCCGGATTTCAAACGCGCCGCAGTCGCTCAGCTTGCCCCGAAGCTTGGTCATGTACACATCCACCGCCCGGGGAGAGGTATCCGTATCCGCGTCCCAGAATTCATCCAGAAGCTGCTGACGGGTGAAGGTTTTCCGGGGATAGGACAGGAGCTTATAGAGAATGTTGAATTCCCGGTGGGTCAGGCTGATTTCTTCATCGCCCAGGAACGCGGTCCGCTCGTCCGCGTCCATGACAAAATCCCCCACTGTCAGCCGCCGGGAAGAAGCGATCTTGGCCCGCCGCAGCAGGGCGCCGATCCGCAGGAACAGCTCGTCCATGTTAATGGGCTTGACCATATAGTCATCCACCCCCACCCGGTAGCCCCGCTGCTTGGCAGCAAAATCGTCCCGGGCCGTAACAAACAGGATGGGGATATTCTCATTGAGCCGCCGGACCGCGCTGACGAATTCAAAGCCGTCGATGCCGGGCAGCATGATATCGGACACAATCAGATCGAACACCGTTTCATACATAGCCTCAAATGCCTGGTCCGCATCCAGGCAGCCCGTGGCCCGGTAGCCGCTGGCATTGAGAAACGCGCACATGGACCGGTTCAGGTCCTTGTCATCCTCTACTACCAATATCTGAAACATTTTGGGTCCTCCCGTTCTTGGTTCTCTTATTATACAGCATAACACAGAAATGTTAAAGTTTTGTTTGCGTTTCGCAGTCCTTAAAAAATACGCCATTGCGAGGGGCAAAGCCCTCGCGATGACGTGCGTTCGGTGTATTTTTTCAGGCAACCTCTAAAAACTCTTTTTTGATGATTTGGGCGAGGGGTTTGTGCCCAAATTAAGTTTTGGAAAGTTCGGAATACTTTGTGTATTGCGGACTTTTCAAAATGAAAAGTTGGGTGCAAAGACCCGGTCAAATCGCAAAAGGGGAGTTTCTAGAGGTGCCCTTCAGTTTTCCGCCTGGTCCATGAGCTTCTGGCTCAGCTCCAGGATCTGGGAGCCGTACTTCTTCTTTCTGGAATTCAGAATGGCGTTGTAGATGCTGTAGTTGCAGCAGACCATCACCAGGCCCACAACGCCCACGATAATACCGGGGACCATGGTGTTGGCCAGACCCAGAACGGCACCGATGTCGGTCATTACCAGGCTCATGCCGGCGCCCATGACGATGGCACCCAGAGTGCCAAAGATGTAAGCGAAAATATTGGCAGGCCGCTTGACTTTGGCATCCAGAGCCTTCAGCTCATCCAGCTCCGTATGCTGCTTTTCGGTGTACTGGGTGCGGATTTTCTGCACCAGATATTCCTGATCGTTGTTCATATTCATACGCTCCTTTTTTGTTGTCAGCGGTCTGTTCCCAGCCGCCCTGATTGATGGCCTTATTCTAGTACGGTCAAATTTCCGAAATGCTTGGGAATTGTTTGAGAAATGTTAATTTTGAAATTTTTCTCCGGGTTGACACAGTTCTTCCCCGGGTGTTACAATCTTAACAAACACAATTGGAGGCTTATTATGACCAAGGAACAGATTTCCGCCATTGTGGCGGCCCAGCGCCGGTTCTTCGCCACCGGCGCCACCCTGGATGTGGATTTCCGGATCAACGCCCTGAAAAAGCTCCGCCAGGCCATTCTGGACCGGGAACAGGCCATTGCCGATGCCATGGCCGCGGACCTGGGCAAAGCGCCTACGGAAAGCTATATGTGTGAAACCGGCATGGTCCTCAGCGAGATCCGCCATATGCTCAAGCACATCCGGCACTACAGCCGGGAGCGGACCGTCCCCACACCGCTGGCCCAGTTTCCGGCCCACAGCTATGTAAAGCCCTGCCCCTACGGCGTGAGCCTGATCATGAGTCCCTGGAACTATCCCCTGCTGCTGACCCTGGACCCCCTGGTGGATGCCATTGCCGCGGGCAACACGGCGGTGGTCAAGCCCAGCGCCTACTCCGCCGCCACCAGTGCCCTGCTGACGGAGCTGCTGGAATCCGTCTTCCCGCCGGAATATGTGGCGGTGGTCAACGGCGGCAGAACGGAAAACGGCCATCTGCTGGAGGAAAAATTCGACTGTATTTTCTTTACAGGCAGCAAGGATGTGGGCCGGCTGGTTCTGGAAAAGGCCGCGGCCCATCTGACCCCGGTGACCCTGGAGCTGGGCGGAAAAAGCCCATGCATCGTCCACGAATCCGCCAATCTGGAAATCGCGGCCCGGCGGATCGCCTTCGGCAAATATCTCAACTGCGGCCAGACCTGTGTTGCCCCGGACTATATTCTCTGCCACAGCAGCGTCAAAGACCGGTTTCTGGAGCTGCTGAAGCAGGAGATCCGTCGGCAGTACGGTGCCGAACCCCTGTCCGACCCGGCCTACGGAAAGATCATCTCCCGGAAGCATTTCAACCGGGTCACCGGACTGATCGATCCCGCCAAAGTGGCATTGGGCGGCAAGTGGGACGAAAACGTCCTGCGGATCGAGCCCACGGTCCTGGACAATGTCACCTGGGAGGACCCGGTGATGCAGGAGGAGATCTTCGGCCCGGTGCTGCCCGTCCTGACCTTTGAAACGGTGGAGGAAGTGATCGACACCGTCAACAGCCACGACAGGCCCCTGGCCCTGTACCTGTTCACGGAAGACAAGGACTTGATCCGGACCGTCACCGGCCGGTGCAGCTATGGCGGCGGCTGTGTCAACGACTGCGTCATCCACCTGGCCACGGAGGAAATGGGCTTCGGCGGTGTGGGGGAAAGCGGCATGGGTTCCTACCACGGAAAGACCGGCTTCGATACCTTCACTCACTACAAGAGCATTGTAGACAAGAAGACCTGGCTGGACCTGCCCATGCGCTACCGGCCCTATCAGGCCATCTGCGACAAAATAATCCGCCTGTTCCTCAAATAACCACGTCACGCCATGGCATCTGCCATGGCGTGTTTTTTCGGCGGAATGTTCACAAAACCGACACAACCAGTTTCGTTTCAGTTTTTCATTTCCGGGTATCCTTTTTTCCATAAGGTGCATACTATAAAGATGCGTCGGAAAATGGGGTGTTAACATGAAAAAGCTGTACGAAAACGACGGAAAGCTGCGGTTTGGGGTCTGGCTGACCTGTGCCGGGTTCTGTCTGGTGTCCGCGGCGGTGTTCCTGATGGAAGGCGACGTGACCGCGTCGCTGGTATGTCTGGGCACGGTGATCCTGGTATCCATACCGGTGGCGGTGGAGCGGTTCTTCGGGCTGCGGATGCACACAGGATTCTTCCTGTTCTGCATGGTCTATGCCATGGGGCCCATGCTGGGCAAGGCCTACAAGCTGTATTACCTGACCAACTGGTGGGATAAGCTGCTGCACACCAGCGGCGGCGTGGTGTTCGCCGTGGTGGGCTTCTGCCTGGCAGGAGGGCTGAACGGAAACCAGAGCGTTTCCCCGGCGCTGCGGGCGGTGTTCGGCCTGTGCTTCTCCATCGCCCTGTCGGCGGTGTGGGAGCTGTTTGAATACGCCATGGACACCTTCTTCGCCATGGATATGCAGGGGGACACCCTGATCCACAGCATCCATTCCTATATCCTCAGCGACCGGCCCGGAGTCCTGTACAATATTCCGGACATCCGGGAAACCCTGGTCAACGGCACAGCCCTGCCCAAAGCGGGGTATCTGGACATCGGCCTCATCGACACCATGCACGATGTGCTGGTGGAAACTCTGGGTGCCGCGGCAGTGACGGTATGGCAGTTGGCGGACCGGGACCGGCATCCCCTGCTCCGCCCCGCCCGGATCCAATAATGCAGCGAAACCGCCCACGGAATAATCCGCGGGCGGTCAGCGTGTCAAAAAAGCATCGAAACAAGAATGTCATTGCGAGGAGCCGCCCAAAAGGCGGCGACGTGGCAATCCCGTAGACCTTGCGGAAACCATACGGGATTCCCACGCCAGGGTGCGCACTGGCTCGGAATGACGTGGTTTTTCGACAGACTGAAACGCCTGACCGAACCGGTCAGGCGTTGGTATTTTCTTCTTCCCGGGCCAGGCGGAGGATCTTCCGCACTACCGGGATGGCGATGATGATGGCTGTTACACCCACGCAGATGTTGCTGACCATCATGGTGATGCCCACGGCCTCCGGCCCCAGGTCCGTGAAATTCTGCAGGACCCACAGCACCGGAACCCGGTAGGCAAATACCCGGGCCACATTCAAAAACAGGGTCAGCTTGGTATAGCCGTAGCCCAGCAGCAGCGCCACCGTGGCGGAGTTGATGCCCAGGGTCACATAGCCCAGCATCTCCCACCGGTGGATGTCCGCGATCATAGCGGAGAACTCCGCGTCATAGTTATTCTTGGACTGGGCGAATACCTGGGCCAGCCAGGGCAGGGTGTTGGAAACGATCAGCAGACCCACCAGGCCAATGCCCACATTCACCGCAAGCAGCCAGCCATACAGCGCTAAGGTCCGCCGGTGCTTTCCCGCGCCCCGGTTCTGACTGATCAGCGGTGCGGCGCCGTCGGTCATGCCCATGTGCCAGGAGGTGGTCAGGCCGCCGATGTTGTTGGAAATGCCCAGGGCACCCACGGTCAGCTCCCCGTACCTGCCGGACATGGAGTTGACCACCACCTTGCCCCCGGCGAAGAGCATCTTCTCCGCGGACACGGGATAGGACAGGTTCAGCATAGGCAGAAGGGTCTGCTTGTCCAGCCGAATATTTTGGGGTGAGAACCGGAAGGCACCGTCGTCCCGGCGCATGGAGATCACCGCCCAACCCAGCATCAGAATCTGGCCGATCAGGGTCGCTCCCGCGATCATCACCAGATCCCCCTCCATCACATAGACGAAGAAGGCTGTCAGGCTCAGCTTCACCAGGACCACCACCATATTCATGGCCAGAATCTTTTTGGCATGACCCCGGCTGCGCTCGATGGCGATATAGACGGTGTTGAAGAAGTTCACCGTCAGCGTCAGGATCTCCACCCGGAAATAGCCGCTTCCGGTGGCGATCAGCTCCTCGGGGGTGCCCAGCAGCCGCAGAAACGGCTCCGCGAAGGGTACCAGCACCGCCGCCACCGCCAGGCTCACCGCCACAGCCAGAGCATAGACCGTAGCCACCAGGCGGCGGACCTCCTCGTAGTCCCCCCGTCCGTAGGCCGCGGATATGCGGATGCTGCCGCCCACCGCCAGACCACTGCCCAGAGCCGTGATCATCAACGTAATCTGACTCAGTGCCGCTACGGCGGACACCGCGCCGGAGCCGATATGGGATGCCATCAGAGCATCGAGAATTTTGAACACGGACTGCAGCGCCTGGAACAGGGCCAGGGGCACACAGGAACTGAGCAGCACCCCCAGCACCGGCCCATTCAGGGCGTACTGGCGGAAGGATTCATCTTTTTGTGAAACGCGGGATGCCATAATTTCGCTCCTTTTTGCCGGGGTTACAGGACCACGCCGTCCTTGAAGATGGAGATCTCCCGGTAGCCCTTTTCCTCGGTCCGGGTCTGCTTGCCGGAGGCCACCTCCAGCACCAGCTTCATCAGGTCCTCCCCGGCTTCATCCAGGGTCCGGGTACCGTCCGCCACCACACCGGCGTTAAAATCGATCCAGCCGGCCTTCTTGGTGGCCAGGGGGGTATTGGTGGCGATCTTCATGGTGGGAGCCGGCGCACCGAAGGGAGTGCCCCGGCCTGTGGTGAACAGGACCATGTGGGCACCGGCAGCGGTCAGAGCCGTGGCGGACACCAGATCGTTACCGGGACCGTAGAGCATATTCAGGCCCTTGGTGGTCACGGCATCGCCATAGCCGATGACATCCATAATGGGGGCAGTGCCGCCCTTCTGGACACAGCCGCAGGACTTATCCTCCAGGGTGGTGATGCCGCCGGCCTTGTTGCCGGGGCTGGGATTCTCATAAACCACCTCATTGTGCCGCAGGAAATAGGCCTTGAAGCCGTTAATCATATCCACCGCCTTGCGGAACACGGTTTCATCGATGCACCGGTCCATAAGGAAGCCCTCGGCACCGAACATCTCCGGCACCTCGGTGAGCACCGTGGAACCGCCCATGGCCACCAGCATATCGCTGAACCGGCCCACCACGGGGTTGGCTGTGATGCCGGACAGGCCGTCGGAGCCGCCGCACTTCATGCCGATGATCAGCTCGGAAGCGGGAATTTCCTCCCGGCGGAAGGTTCCGGCATAGTCCGCCAGCTCCTCCAGCAGCAGCCGGCAGTCGGCCATCTCATCGGTGGAATTCTGGCAGGTCAGGAACTTGACCCGGTTGGGGTCGAAATCCCCCAGCTCCGCCAGGAACTGCTCATGGGTCAGATTTTCACAGCCCAGGCTCAGCACCAGCACACCGGCAGCGTTGGGATGCCGGACCAGGGCAGCCAGAAGCTTCCGGGTTTGGGCATGGTCCGCCCCGGTCTGGGAACAGCCAAAGGGATGGGTAAAGGTATACAGGCCGTCCACGGTGCCGGCAACCAGGTCCTGGTTCTCCCGGACCAGGGCCTTGGCCACATCATTGACGCAGCCCACGGTGGGGATGATCCAGATCTCATTGCGGATACCCACCTTGCCGTCCTTCCGGCGGAAGCCCCGGAAGGTTTCCGGCTGCCGGGGGGCGGGGTGCATGAGCTTGGGATCGTAGGTATATTCCATCTCGCCGGAGAGGTTCGTCTTCATGTTGTGGGTATGGACCCACTGACCGGGCAGGATCCCCTGGGTGGCGTGGCCGATGGAGAAACCGTACTTCATGACCTGGTCCCCTTCGTTCAGGGGCTTCAGAGCCATTTTGTGACCCTGGGGAATATCCGCGGCGGCAGTGACACCCTCAAACACCGTTCCGGCGGGAACAGCATGCAGGGCCACCGCCACATTGTCCAAGGGATGGATGTGGATAAAATCAGGCATAGCTTTGCCCTCCTTCCAAAAATAAAAAACCGTCATTGCGAGGAGTCGCAGGCGACGTGGCAATCCCGTAGACCTTGCGGAAACCATACGGGATTGCCACACCAGTGTGCGCACTGGTTCGCAATGACGTTAAGATTTACAGACAGCTTGCGTAAGCGGCGATGGCACCCTCGGTGCGGATCCGCTTCAGGTTTGCCACGGTGGTTTCCTCGAAGCCGGGGATCCGGGTCAGGTCCTGGCCCCACATCTGCGTATTGGTCATCACCGCGTGGACCAGCTCCTCCACGGAATCGTTCCGATGGTCCCAGTAGAACTCCAGTGCCCAGCGGTCGTCGGAACAGGTGTAGGTATTGCCCGCGGGACGGCGGCACACCAGGCCCGCAGGAGTCAGCTCCTGAATATCATTGGAGAAGAAGGCGATGTATGCGGCGAAGCTCATGGTCAGGCACTTGGGCAGGGAACCCTTGGCCTCAATATACTCCAGGAAGGAGGGCATATTTCTGGCCCGCCACTTGGACGTGGAGTTCAGGGAGATGCTCATAAGCTCGTGGTTGACGAAGGGGTTGTTGAACCGGTCCTGAACCGCGGCGGCGAAGTTCCGGCAGTCCTCCTGGTCCAGAGGCAGGATGGGCACGATCTCCTCCAGCAGCATCTTGTTCATGAAGCCCAGAACGGTTTCGTCCTCCATGCACTTGCGGACGATGTCATGGCCGCCCAGATAAGCGCCCAGAACGAAGCCCGTGTGGGCACCGTTGAGGATGCGGACCTTCCGCTTCTTGTAGGGAGTCATGTCGGGAGCCACGAAAACATTGGCATCCAGACCGGCCTTGTGGAAGGGCAGCACATCGTTGAGCTTGGGATCACCCTCGATGACCCACAGGCCGAAGACCTCGCCCACATCCAGCAGAGGATCGGCGTAGCCGTGCTTTTCTTCCAGCGACGCCACCTCAGCGGCATCCCGGATCCGACCGGGCACAATACGGTCCACCAGGGAACCGCAGAAGGTGCAGTCCTGGTTTACATAATTTCGGAAGTCTTCTTCCAGGCCCCACTGGTCGATGTACTGATTGACACACTTCAGCAGTTCCTTGCCGTTGTTGTCGATGAGCTCACAGGCCAGCATGATGATGCCCTTCTTGCCTGCCTGCCAGCGCTTGTAAAGCACCTGGGTCAGCTTACCGGGGAAGGAAGAACAGGGTCTGTCGTTCAGCGCACAGGCGGGATCGTAAACGATACCGGCCTCGGTGGTATTGGAAACGATGATCTCCAGGTCATCGGACACGGCTACCTTCATCATTTCCTCAAAGCCTTCGGACTCGTAGGGATTCAGGCAGCGGGAAACCGAGGAGATGACCCGCTTGTCGTCCACCTTCCGTCCCTTTTCGCTGCCCCGGAGGTACAGGGTGTACAGGCCTTCCTGCTCGTTGATCATGTTGGCCAGACCGGGGGCAATGGGCTGGACCAGGCAGCACTTGCCATTCCAGCCGGCCCGCTCATTGGCCAGGTCGAACCAATAGTCCACAAATGCCCGGAGGAAATTGCCCTCGCCGAACTGCAGGACCTTTTCCGGCGCGGATTCCAGAATGTAGCCGTCATAACCGGACTGCTTCAGTACGGCATAATTCAGCTTTTCCATGTCAGATCCTCCCGAAATCAGGGCTGCTTACCGATATAGGCCAGGATGCCGCCGTCCACGTACAGGATGTGGCCGTTGACAAAGTCGGAAGCCTCGGAAGCCAGGAACACGGCGGGACCGGCCAGGTCCTCGGGCTTGCCCCAGCGCTCCGCGGGGGTCTTGGAGATGATGAACTGGTCGAAGGGATGGCGGCTGCCGTCGGCCTGACGCTCCCGCAGGGGGGCGGTCTGAGGAGTCTCGATGTAGCCGGGGCCGATGCCGTTGCACTGGATGTTGTACATGCCGTACTCGGAGCAGATGTTCTTGGTCAGCATCTTCAGGCCGCCCTTGGCAGCGGCGTAGGCGGAAACAGTCTCACGGCCCAGCTCGCTCATCATGGAGCAGATGTTGATGATCTTGCCATGGCCCTTTTCGATCATGCCGGGGATGCAGGCCTTAGCCACGATGAAGGGGGCGTTCAGGTCCACATCGATGACCTGGCGGAAGTCCGCGGCGGACATTTCCAGCATGGGGATGCGCTTGATGATGCCGGCGTTGTTGACCAGGATGTCGATGACGCCCACATCCTCCTTGATCTTGGCGACCATGGCCTGAACGGCTTCCTCGTCGCAGACGTTGCAGACATAGCCGTGGGCCCGGATGCCCTTTTCGGCGTAGGCGGCCAGACCCTTGTCCACCAGGTCCTGACGCAGGTCATTGAAAACGATGGTAGCGCCGGCCTCCGCCAGACCGCTGGCGATGGCAAAACCGATGCCGTAGCTGCCGCCGGTGACCAGAGCGACCTTACCGGTCAAATCAAACTTATTCATAACAAAATCCTCCTAAAATTATTGTTTTTCTTCCAATTGTAACCGTTCCGTATAGCACATCAGGAAAGGAGCCAAGCCCTTGGCGTCATTTTCCACGATGGGTTCGGAGATATAATATTCATAGCTTCCGTCCCGGCGGCGGTTGTTTTCAGGACCCAGGCCCGCCACCAGACAGATACCACCCAGATTCAGCCTGCCGTCCACCTCGGTCAGGTAGCGGCGGCAAATGCTTTGGAAAATGTCAGCGCCCACAGAAGCATAGCTTTCCTCCAGGATCCCCAGCCGGGCACCCTTCATGTAGAAATATGCCACCATGGCGGAGCCGGAGGTCTCGGGGTAGTTGCCCTCCCGACCGACCTGATTGGGCACCTGCCAGAGCATACCGGATTCCCGGTCGATGTAGGGCAGCAGATTGGCCGCCAATTCCCGGGCGATGCCGGTCATCTCCGCCTTGAAATCCTCATGGCCGTCAGCAATTTCCGCGGTCACATCGATGAGGGCGGCACTGAACCAGCCCAGGCTCCGGAGCCAGGGATTTTGGGAACAGCCATTCTCCCCTGCCCAGAATGCCGCGCCGCTGGCATCGTAGCCATGGCGGTACAGGCCGGTTTCCGGGTCGAACATCCGCCGGCGGACCGTGCGGAACTGGTTGCGGATATCCTCGTAATGGGCACAGTCCTCAAACTGGGTGGTATAGCGGGCGTAGAACACCTGGCCCATGTACAGGCCGTCCAGCCAAACCTGGTTGGGATAAATGGCCTTGTGCCAGAAGCTGCCCTCATGGGTCCGGGGCTGCCGCCGGATCTGGCCGTAGAGGGTATCCATGGCCTTGCGGTACTTTTCCTTGCCGCTGAGCCGGTAAACCTCAAAGAGCACCCGGCCCTCGCAGATATTGTCCAGATTATAGTCTTCCTCCCGGAAGCCCCGGAGGGAACCGTCCTCGAACACATAGTAATCCAGGAACTGCTCCGCGAATTCATAGTAACGACGCTGACCCGTGATCTCGTACAGGTTCAGCAGGGCAGTCATCATGCAGCCGTCGATGTAGTTCCAGCCGTTGATCTTGCCCTCCCGGATCTTCTCAATGTTCCACAGGGGCCGGTCCGGGGTGGATTCCGCCAGAAGGCGGTTTACATAACTTTCTATCCGTTTCATTCGTCGATCACCTCATCCACACGGATCGCCGTGATCCGTTCGCCGACCTGGCCTTCCATCGTCACATTCTTCAGAATCACCTTATGGACACCGTTGAAATACAGGCCACGCTTGCATTCGTTGTCAATGTAGTCCATCATGGCGGGCCGGCCGGACTGGGCATCCTCCTTAAAGGTAAAGCGCACATTCTCAATGGTCACACTGCCGATGGGCTGTTCCGTCAGGCCGTAGAAGTAGCCCGCGGCCCACTCGCAGTCGGTGCAGTCCATATCCCGGAACCGGAAGGAGCCCAGATAGGGGGTAGTATCGTCCACAGGATGGTATTCCTTGCTCCAAACGATCTCTTCGTGACCGTCCGGATCGCAGAAATAATACATATTCATAACCAAAGGAGCCATGACGTTGTCCATGCGGATATTGGAAAACTCCACACCGTCGATGACCGCGTATTTGCCCCGGCCCCGGCGGGTTTTGATCCGCAGGCCCCGGTCCGTGTGCTTGAAATAGCACTGGCTCACCGTCAGGTCCTTGATGCCTCCGGACATCTCACTGCCCAGGACCATGGCCCCGTGGGCGTATTCCATCAGGCAGTTGCGGACCACATGGCGGGTAGCCGGAGTCTTGTACCGCATACCCATATACATCTTGCCGGACTTGATGGCGATGGCATCGTCACCTACAGAGAACCGGACGCCCACATAGCGCACATCGTCGCAGGACTCCGGGTCCGTGCCGTCGGTATTGGGGCTGTCCTTAGGTGCCTCCACCGCCATGTCGTAGAAGCCCAGATCCTGGCAGAAATAGGGATGGAAGTTCCAGGAAGCGGAATTGCGGCCCAGGATGCCATGGAACCGGACCTTCTGGCACCGGTTCAGGAACACCAGCCGGGGACGGCCGATGGACCGGGTCTTCACATTCTCCCACCAGGTGGAATTGGGGGCGTTTCCGTCGATGATGCCCCGGCCCACGACGGTAATATCATGGGCATGGAAAGCGCTGATAAAGCTCTGGCGGCAGGGCATGGGATTGCCCTCCCAGGAGCTGATCTGCAGGTCCTGCCCGTCAGGTCCGCAGGGAACCTCGCCGGGCATCAGAGGGTAATGTTCCTCACAGGTGTCTCCCAGAAGCACCGCTCCCGACTGAAGCTCCAGGGTCATGTGGGACTTCAGAACCAGGGGCCGGACCGCGTAGGTGCCCGGGCTCACCTGGACCCGGCCGTTCCGGGGACAGGCGTGGATGGCGTTCTGGATGGCAACGGTATCATCCGTAACACCGTCACCCACTGCGCCAAAATCCCGGACGCTGACGCATCCGGTTTCAGGTTTTGTGTGGATGGACAGGGCTTCGCCGCCCACGGCCACCGTATACTCCGTTTCCGGCTTCAGGTCGAACAGGGAAAAAACATTGGTGCGCACGCCCTCCAGGGCGGGCGCACCATTCACTGTTACGTCAAAGGCTTCTTCCGCATAATACGGGGATGTGTTTTCCAGTTCGAAGCAGGCGGAAACGGAGGAAACATACAAGCAATGAAATCTCATATTTGTTCCTCGCAATTAGATGTTCAGACCGGAGCCGCCTGGTCCTCCAGGGAGATGACCCGCTCGGTCTCCGCGTCAAAGAGATAGGTGCGCTCCATGGGAATGGAGAAAACGATGTCCGTATCCATCTCGGGAGTCTCATAAGGAGTCACTTTCAGGATGGCGTTGTGGGGACCGATGTTCACATAGACGTTGGTGTTGTCACCCAGCATCTCCGTCAGCTCCACACGGGCTTCCAGCACATGGGAATTCTCCTGCTCACCCAGCACCGTGGCTTCGGGACGGAAGCCGAAATAGATATCCTTGCCCTCGTAAGCCTTGGCGTGGTGGCCCAGATTGGCTTTGATATTCAGCTTTTGGCCCGCGATGTCGATACAGCCGTCCTGAACCGTGGCACGGATAAAGTTCATGGGAGGCTCGCCGATGAAGCCCGCCACGAACAGGTTCACAGGCTTGAAATACAGCTCGTAGGGAGTGCCCACCTGCTGGATATATCCGTCCTTCATAATGACGATCCGATCAGCCAGGGTCATCGCCTCGATCTGGTCGTGGGTAACGTAGATGGTGGTAGCGCCGGTCTGGCGGTGGATCTGGGCGATTTCTGCCCGCATGGTCACACGCTGCTTGGCATCCAGGTTACTCAGGGGCTCGTCCATCAGGAACACACCCACCTTGCGGATGATGGCGCGGCCCACGGCCACACGCTGACGCTGACCGCCGGACAGGGCACGGGGCATCCGGTCCAGGTAATCCGTCAGGCCCAGGATCCGGGCCACATTTTTGACCTTCTCGTCAATAATATCCTCGTCCACGCCCTGGAGCGTCAGGCCGAAGGCCAGATTGTCATACACGGACATCTGCGGGTACAGGGCGTAGCTCTGGAAGACCATGGCCACCTCCCGCTCCCGGGGACCCATCTCATTGGCCCGGACGCCATTGATCTGGAGTTCGCCGCTGCTGATGTTTTCCAGACCCGCGATCATCCGCAGGGTGGTGGACTTACCGCAGCCGGAGGAACCGACAAAGACGATGAACTCGCCCTTCTCGATCTCCAGGTTGAAATCATGGACCGCGTGAAAGCCGTTGGGATAGATCTTATTAAGTCCTTTCAGGGTCAAATAAGCCATATACCGACACTCCTTATCTCATATGGAAAAATCAGGATCAAAGGCCACGGGCCTTGGTTTTGGCATCGCTGACCATGCCGCTCAGCATCCGTTTCATGCCGATGAACAGCAGGTCAATGCCCATGGTGAACACACCGAAGAGGATGGGCTCCACACCCAAAGGCACCGTATCCACCGCACCGGTGACACTGATGATAGCCAGGTTGATCACATTGTACAGCATATACACACAGATGATCTGGACCAGGCCGTAGAGCACATTCAGCACCAGGCCCAGGCTCCCCTTCCGGGTGACCATGAGCCACTTGTCGTTGGCACCGGGCTGCTTCTCAATAAAGCGGATCACATTGTTTAGCAGCAGGTCCGTCACCATGCCCTGGGCCACGCCCAGAACAAAAAGCAGATCAATGATGCTGACCAGGTACATTCCCAGTCCCCAGAAGATGAAGTAGCACACCGCGCCGGCGAACCAGGCCTTGGCAAACAGGACCTTGGCAAGCTCCGGTATCTTGAATTTGCCCTTGGACCGGTACTTGTTCAGCTCCTCCTCGGAGTATTCCGGTGTCTGTTCCCCGGAATCCGTCAGGTTCTCCACCGCTTTGCTTTTCAGGTCATAATTTTTGGATTTTTTGCTTTTACTCATGGGTTTTCCATTCCTTCGGAAGATTGGGGACAGATCAGTCGTTCAGCTCGATGGCACCCATTTCGCCGTTGTCCTCCACCTCCACGGTGGTGTTGATCTTCTTCAGCAGCTTGCTGTAGAAGGGAAGGGTGGCGACCAGGGCGGCGGTAACGCCGATCAGCGCGCCGAAGACAATGAGCATATTATTGGCAGTCACAATGTACTCCGTAGCCTTTTCGATCTTAATGGGGCTTTCGGCACGGGTAATGGCGGCATTGATGGCGCCGATGTAATGGATGTCGCAGTAGATCATAATGCCGAACATGATGAACAGCAGGACCACCATGGGCACATTCACGGGCTTGCGCCGGGGGAAGCTGTTCATCAGGCAGATAAAGGACAGCAGAGAGAACAGCATGATGCAGAACTGGCACAGGCCCATACCGGGGCCCTGGATCTTGGCGGTGGTATCGGACATGGCCGTCAGGTTGAAGGAATACAGCACGAAGGAAATGACCAGCATGGTCATAGGGATCACCTGGGGATTCCGCTTCAGGGAAACCAGGGCCTTGCGGATGGTCTCCCGCACACCGGCAGCGATACCGGGCTTTTTCTTATTCTTCAGTTCGCTCATGCTTCCACCTCCACAGGGATGGCGTTGGTGGTCTCTTTGTCGAAGAAATGCTTTCTGGTGCAGGTGATGGAGACCACATCACCCGGCTTGTAATCGCACCAGCCCGCCAGCTTGCAGGTGATCCGTTCACCTTCGCCGTTGGGGCCGATATGGCCGTGGACCAGTGTATTCATACCCAAATTCTCATTGGATAGGACTTTCAGTTTGAATTCGTCACCCACCCGGGTGTTTTCGGGACGGATGCCCAGGACAACGGTCTTGCCCTCGTAAGGGGCCAGGGCCTTCTGCTCGGCCTGGGTCAGGGGCATGGTAAAGTGCTCATGGACCAGAGTTCCCTGATTCACTCTGACATCCACAAAATTCATAGGCGGCAGACCGATGAAGCTGGCCACAAACAGGTTGGCCGGGGAATCGTAAAGCTCCAGGGGGGTGCCGATCTGCTGGACATGGCCCATGGACATACACACGATCCGGTCCGCCAGGGTCAGTGCCTCGGTCTGGTCGTGGGTAACATAGAGCATGGTGGCGTTGAGCCGCTTGTGCAGCAGCAGGATCTCTCTTCTGGTGGCGCTGCGCAGCTTGGCGTCCAGGTTGGAGAGGGGTTCGTCAAACAGGAAAAGCTGGGGATTGCGGACGATGGCCCGTCCCATAGCCACACGCTGGCGCTGACCGCCGGAGAGCTGGGAGGGCTTTTTGTTCAACTGCTCCGTGAGGCCCAGGACCTCTGCCGCAGCCAGTACTTTCTTATGGATCACATTGGGGTTCTCCTTCCGGAGGGTCATGGAGAAGGCCATATTCTCGTACACCGTCATATGGCCGTACAGGGCATAGCTCTGGAAGACCATGGCGATGTCCCGGTCCTTGGCGGGGGCATTGGTCACGTCCTTGCCGTTGAGCAGCATTTTGCCGCTGGTAATATCTTCCAGGCCGGCGACCATTCTCAGCGTGGTGGACTTTCCGCAGCCGGAGGGACCGACTAGGACGATGAGCTCGCCGTCCTTCACGTCGAGATTAAAGTCAAATACGGCCTGAACGTTATTGTCATAGACTTTTTCCAAATGCTGTAAGCTCAGTTCTGCCATAATCTTCTACCTCTCATGCGGATTGTTTTTCGTTGGAACGGACGTAATCAGCCAGGGTCTTGTTGTTGATGTAGCTGGTCACCGCAGCGGCGCAGCAGCAGATGCCGGAGATCACCAGGCAGGCAACCACGAAGTAGAACTGCTCGTCACCCATGACCACCAGTTCCTCCTTCTTCACCGTAACCACAGCTTCGTGAGCCATGGTGGGCAGATAGAACACACGGCCGATCTGCATCAGGCCGAGGAGAATCAGCATGACGGAATAACCGTTTTTCCGGTTCTTCACGCCCTCGGAGGCCAGGAACGCGCCCAGCATGAACAGCAGGTTGTAAATAATGGAGGCACCGATCACCCAATTGTAGTAATAAGTACCCACATCGGAATTGTAGATGCTCACAAAGTACAGCGCGTCCAGCACAATGGCCGCCAGCACCAGATTGGCGGACAGGGTATCCTTGGTATAAAGCATCCGGTCCTTCTTCAGAATCTGATCTTCCCGGGTCATACGGCAGCCTCCTTTCCGCTTTCCGTCAGCTTCTTCTCCCCACGCATCAGCAGGATCTTCCAGATCATGTTGCCGATGAGGGCCGCCACCGCCACAAGGGACAGGGCTGCCACCGCGTAATGCAGATCCAGCAGGAAGGTATTGTCCAGATAGGGCGTCTTCCACAGGTCGGCATACTTGCGCAGGGCCTCAAAATCCACCGTGGTCATAAACTGGTGGGCAAAGGCAGAGATCTCCAGATGGGACCACACCGTAGCCACAACCATCGCCACGCTGTACACCAGAGTTGCCACATAGTTGCCGATGTAGTAGCGTCTGCGCACATGGGTGTTGGTAAGGAACAGTCCGCAGGCCAGCAGGATCAGACCGATGCCCACATAGGTGTACATGGTGTTGAAATCCTGCATGTCATAGTAGATGATGGAGCCGGGCACAGAGGTCTGGGTCAGGTCGTTGGGGTTTCTCATGGTGGAGTACAGGGCATCATAGATGTCCGTGATCATGCCCAGAGAATAGACGAAGACCACCGCCGCGGCGATCACAGCCAGCAGGCACACGAATTTTTGGAAATTCAACTGTTTTTTATACATAATGACCTCCCCGTTGAAGCCGGATCCTGTCCGGGGGATGTTTCCATCCCCCGGAGGATCCTTGGATCAACTAATGTGGAAAAGGTTCCGGATGACGGCTGCGGTCACAGCCGCCGCGAAATGGTTAAGATCAGCCGTTCAGGGTCTCGTAGTAAGCGACCAGACGGTTGTAAGCATCCTGCTTCAGAGCCAGGTACTGAGCGCCTCTCCAGGTCTGGGCAACAGTCTCAACAGCCTGCTCGGCGGAGTCGAAGCCCTCGAGCTCCAGAGTGCCGGCGATCATGGCGCACATCAGGTTGAATTCCTTCTTGGAGGAGCTGAACTGGGTCTTCAGTTCGGTCATCTCGCCGATCATGGTGTTCTCCTGAGCGGTGGTGGGCAGGACGGTGGGAACGGAGGTGTACCAGGGGTTCTCGGTCAGGGCCAGCTCGGGATGCTTGATGACGCCCAGGCCGATGGCGGTGGAGATGTGACCGGCGCCTTCCTTGCCGACCACGTGGGTGCACTGATACTCGAAGGCCTGGCTCTTAGCGAAGGACAGGGTGGAGCCCAGGTACATACGGGCATAGTTGGTGTAGTTGCCGGAAGCCTTCGCCCACAGCTCGTCGTAGGTGGCGTCGGCGATCACGGGCATCTCGGTGCCGTTGAAGTTGAAGGTGACGTAGGAGCCGTCCTCATTGGTCTTGATGAAGGCATCGGGACCGTAGGACATGAGGATCTGACCCTCGGGGGAGTAAGCGTAGTCGATGAGCTTCAGGCAGGCATTCAGCTTGTTCTCGTCGCCGTTGATACCGGCAATGGAGATGCCCCAGCCGTCGGTCTTGACGGAACGCCAGGACTCGGTAAAGCGCATGTAGACGCCGCCCTCAGTGCCGTCGAACCAGTGGGCCACGGGAACCATGACAGCCATGTACTTCTCGCCGTCGTCCAGCTTGGTCTCGTTGTAGACGGTCTGAGTCTGGTTGTAGTCATAGTGCATGAAGCCGTTGTCGTTCTCCAGCATCTTGGAGGTGTTCTCATCGGACTCGTCGATGTAGGACTGGGAGATCAGGCCTTCCTGAGCCATGGCGTTCATTCTGGCCAGAGCCTCGTAGGTGTCAGCTTCCTGACGGGCATCGTGCAGCATGCCGTCGCTGCCCACATACAGGTAATCCTGACGGGACTCCAGACCGCGGACGCCGAACAGGGTGCCGGCAAAGCGGAACATATCAACACGGCGCTGGTTGTTGGCGTCCTCACGGGAGAACAGGCCTTCCACGTTGTCGGTGCCGTTCAGAGTCTGGGGGTTGGCAACGACGCAGCGCAGCAGGGCGACCAGCTCGTCAGCATCCCAGGCAGCGTTCTGACCGACGAACAGGTTGGAACGGGCGGTGCCGTAGTAGCCGTTGTAGGCGGTATCGATGTAGTCGCGGAGCATATTGACAGCCTGCACACCGGTCACAGTACCGGAAGCCAGGGCGTCGTTCATGACCTTAACGATGTTGCCGGCAGCGTCATAGTCCTTGGTGACCTGCTCGACAGCAGTGCCTTCCAGGTTGACCACATCAACGGTGACCTTGCCGGAGGTGGGCATGTAGGGAGTGTAGACAGCGGCGGCCAGGTTGTGGGAAGCGTCGGCGGTGAACTCGCCTTCGCCGTCCAGCAGCTTGACGACCCAGTCAACACGCATCAGGGGCATACGCTCGATGTCGTTGACACCGTCGAAGTAGGGGGAGAAGTAGATGGCGCCGGTGGAGGTGTCGCCGGTGATGGACAGGCGGACGATGGGGTTGGCCTCCAGGTAAGCCTTGAAGTTGGGCATCTTGTCCAGATGCTCAGCGATGTTGACGATGGAGCCGGCCACGCCGAACTCGGAAAGCTGGGAAGCGGTGCCGCTGACCATGTCGACTTCGCCCAGGCGGTCCTGCCAGTACTTGAACTCGTTCTGAGCGGAGTTGCCCTGGTAGTGGTTCTCGAAGACCATGCCCAGGCGGTTCTGAACCTCAACCCAGGTGGGCTTCAGTTCGCCGTTGTGGTAGGTCTTGCCGTCGGCCAGGGTGATGCCCTCACCGGCAGTCTCGGGATCGAAGAACAGGCCGGTCTTGGCGCTGTTGTAACCGGTGGCCATGCGCAGGACGGTGCCGGCAGCAAAAGCCAGAGGATCGGTCACGGGAGGATCGGTGGGAGGGGGATCGGTGGGCTTGTCACCGCCGGGGGTCGTGGGAGGATTGGTAGGAGGATTGGTGGGGGGATTCGTGGGAGGATCGGTGGGAGTGTCGACGCTCATGCAGCCGGCCAGCAGGCCCAGGCACATGATCAGCGCCAGAATGAGGGCTAACGTCTTCTTCATGTTGGTTTTCTCCTTTTCCTTTTTGATTTTTGGCTGTTCTGGCGGATCCGCCTGCGGCAGCCTATAATTGGCCGGGTTGTTGGTCCGGTAATTATACGGGGTTACTCCTTCACGCCGCCGACGTTGACGCCCTTGGCGAAGTACTTCTGGATGAAGGGATAAATGACGAGGATGGGCACGATGGAACAGACGATCAGGGCATAGATCACGGAGTCGGAGGAATAGATCTCATTCCAGCCGGCCATAAACTCGGGATCCGTGAACTCCTCCAGCTTCAGCCGGATGAAGACCTGCAGGGGATGCTCGTTGGCGTTGGAGATCATCTGCCGGGCCCAGAAGTAGCCGTTCCAGCGGGAAATGGCAAAGAACAGGGCCACAGTGGCGATGGTGGACTTGGACATGGGGATGTACACCTTGGTCAGCACCTGGAATTCCGTGGCACCGTCCACGATGGCGGCTTCCTCAATATCAGAGGGGACACCCTCGAAGGCGTTACGCAGGAGGATGATGTTCATGGCCGCCATACCCATGGCGATGACCACCAGCCATTTGTCATCCATGATGCCAATGGCGTTGAACACTTCCTTGGTATCCAGATAGTTCAGGTACTGAGGCACGATGCCCGCGGAGAACCACATGGTGAACACCAGGAAGAAGTTGAAGAAGGTCCGGAACAGCAGCCGCTTCTTGGACAGGGCATAGGCGCCCAGGATGGCCACCAGCATGGCCCACAGGGTGCCGTACACTGTCAGAAACAAGGTATTGGCGTAAGCGTTCCAGAACATATTGTCGTTGAACATCCGGGCAAAGGCCTCGAACTGGATGTCCTTGGGGAACAGGATGACCTCGCCGTAGTCCACGGCATGCTGGCCGCTGATGGCGGCGCTGACGGCGTAGACAAAGGGATACAGGCAGCACAGGGCGAACATGGTCAGCAGAGTGTAGCTGATGATCTTAAAGATCAGTTCGGAAATTTCAAGTTTTCTTTTCACCGGAAGCCCCCCTTAGTAAAGCGATACATCCGACGCCTTGCGGGATATGGTATTGGCACCGATGACCAGCAGCATACTGATCACGTTACTCATCATTTCCGCGGCGGAGGCGATACCCTGGTTGGACGCTGCCGACGCGCTGCCCATGCCGTAGCGCTGGGCGAAGGTGGAAACCACATCGGCGGTCATGTAGGTGCTGGGATCGTACAGCAGCAGGACCTTTTCGTAGCCCACGCTCAGCAGGGAGCCGATCCGGGTGATCAGCATGATGACCAGGGTGGACAGGATGCTGGGCAGAACCACATAGCGCATCTGGGCCATCTTGCCCGCGCCGTCGATCTGGGCAGCCTCATAGCTGGTGGGAGAGATGGCGATGATGGCGGCGAAGAACACGATGGAATCGTAGCCCGCGGTCTCCCAGATGCCGCTGATCTGGTAGATGGCCCGGAAGAAGTCCGGGTTCTTCAGAAGGCCCGCGTAGGCCACCTCCTCCGATATGACACCCAACGAGGACAACGCCTGGGACAGGATGCCCATGCCGGTGGTCAGGGAGCCCTGCTTGACCAGCATGGTCACCAGGGAGGTCATGACGACGGTGGAAATGAACTTGGGCAGGTAGGTCAGCACCTGGTAGACGCTGCGCAGACCGTTGGACTTGATCTCGTTGAAGAACAGGGCCAGGATCACGGGCACCGGGAAGCCGAAGCACAGACCGTAGAAGCTCAGCAGGAAGGTATTGCGCAGCGCCCGCCAGAAATCGGTGGACATACTGTCGCCGCCAACCAGCAGCCGCTTGAAATAGGAGAAGCCCGAGAAGAACTGCTCGGAAACAGGCTTGACCTGATCCGCCACCTTGAAGCAGCGCAGCAGCTCGTACATGGGGAAGTACCGCCAGAACAGGAACACCAGGATCATGGGCACCAGCATCACGTACAGACGCCAGTCCTTCAGAACCGTGCGCCCCACATTGAGCCAGTAGTGCTTCTCCACATCATCCCGCACGGCCTGCTCCGGGTCCACGCGGTATGTGTTCGAGTGCTTGTCATAAACGAGGAAATCTCCAGCCATTGGTTTTTTCAAAACTGTTCTCTCCCTTCATTCTGGTGCTCGCTTTGCAGGCGGAGCAGATAATGTTTTTGATCCTCGAACAGCCCGTCGGCCTGACGAACGATCCAAGTGATAAACAAGGTAAAGATCACCGACAGCGAATCGGTGGTGATAAATCCCAGGGCCGCTTCCCAGCCGAAGCCCAGGATCATAGCCAGGACTCCCCGACCCAGCTGCATCAGCACCTGGACACCGAGCCCGAAGCCCAGGGACAGGAGGACATCCTTCCGGACCCGCTCCTTGCCCAGCTTCCGCAGCACCGGCAGGGCTGCCAGAGCCGCCAGGTTGCCCGCGCCGTAGATCAGGAACTGCTGCCAGCCGCCGCCGGACAGACAGGAAAACAGCAAGCCCGCGGAGGCCGCGTGAATGGCTGCCCAGCCGCCCCAGCGCATCATCACCAGGGCCGTGATCGCCGCCGCCGGAGACACCACATAGAGCTGGTCCGGAAACCATTGGTAAGTAGCCACACTGATGAAGAACTGGCTCACCGCCAGCACCCCCAGCAGGATCCCCAGATCGATGGTCCGGTATTGGGATAATGTCATTTGCTTCATAGGCACCGTTCCTTACGCTTTCACCCAGTCCACACGGCCGGGGACCGGCGGGGTTTCGTAAAACCGGGCGGTGCGGTCCCGCCGGGTACCGCTCCAGGGATCAAAGCCCGCCGGGGCGATGTGGGATCCGTACCGGCAATTCTCAAAAACCGCCATGCCGTAATCCCGCCAGGGCCGGGCCAGATAAACGCTTTCCGGAGCCACTTCCGCCCCGCAGGTAAACGCACATTCCCGAAACCGGAAGCCCCGGCCGCGCCGGGCCTCATGGGAAGGCGCCGCCACATAGCCTGTGTCCCGTCCGTCGTGCAGGGAGCGGATTTCACAGCGGATAAAATCCGCTTCGCCGCAGCCGAAGATGAAATCCACGGTGCCCTGGATCCGGCAGTTTTCAAACCGCTGGGTCATGGGATATCCGGCCCGCAGGTCGTCCGTCAGGAAGCCTTCGTACCGGCCGATGAGATCCGACGGCAGAGGCCCCAGAAACAGGGTATCCTGGGTGGAGGTCAGGGTACAGTTTTCCATGGAGAAATCCGTTCCGCAAACGCTCAAGGCCACCTGCTGGCCCTTGGTCCGGGGATCCCCGGCATCGTTGGCCACGGTCAGGTCCCGGATCGTCACCCGGTCCGCGCAGACCGCCAGAGTCCAGGTCCGGAAGGTATTGTATTCATATCCGATGGGGTGGGGTTTTCTGGCGTGATCGTCCCAGACGATCACCGTCTCCCCTGCCCCGGCGCCAATCAGCGTCAGTCCCGGGGTTCGGATCACGGTCTTGGCCCGGTAGATCCCGGGTGCCAGCCGGACCGTCGCGTCCGCGGGAGCAGAATCCAGAACCTTCTGCAGGTCCTCTTCCGCAGTCACATGGATGGTCTTCATGTCAGATCCGGTCCCAGATGCCCCGGATGGTGGCCACCGCACGGGCAATATGGTCGCCGGTGGTACCCTCCAGGGTCAGCACCGCGTTTTCGTCGTAGGCCTTGATCCGCCGCAGGATGGCTTCCATATCCATGTCGCCGGTGCCCAAGGGCACCTGCCTGGGCGCGCCGCCCTCCAAAAACCGGCAGTCCTTCATATGGAACAGCAGGATCTCACCGGCGAAGGTATCCAGACCCTCGTCCAGGATTTTCAGGTAATCCCGCTGGTTGGTTTCGTCAAGATAATTGTAGAGGTCGAAGATCACGGCGGTCTTCTTACCGATCATCTTCCGGACCTTGGCCAGGGCCTGGACATTCCAGCACACATGGCCCGCGGCGCCCTCCATGGCCACCGTGGAGCCGTGGACCTCGGCGATATCACACAGCCGGGAGAAGGTCTGCGCCACTGCCTCCAAGGCCTCCTCCCTGCGGTTCAGGGGGTGATAGACCCAGGGATCATCGCTGTAGGAGCCGGTCTCCGAGCCCACATAGTCACAGCCCATGGCCCGGCACCGGGTAAGATACTCGCCGAAAATATTGAAGCACCGCTCCGCCTTTTCCCGGTTGGAATGGACCGGGTTAAAATAGGCACCCACCAGAGGGATCATGGCCCCCCGCTGGGCAAAGGCCTGGCCGATAGCCGCGGCCTTATCCGGCGTAATGGCACCGGGGGCATAGGGAATGTCATCGTAGGCCTTGTAGCAGACCATCTGCACACCGTCGATATCCAGCTCCGCCAGCCGGGCCAGGATGGCCTCGGTTCCCTGGACACCCAGATCGTGGGCCCGAATACACAGTTTCAATTCCGCCACCCCTTTTCGGCAAAGTACACAATTTTCATTATTTACAAAAATTATACATGAGCACTTTGTTTAATTCCATAACTTTTTCCACACCGAATATTCACAAAACGGATATCACCCACCTGCCAAAGGGCAGGTGGGTGACAGGATTTCTACATTGGAATGTTATGGTTTTTCTGTTAACACAGGGGAAAAAGAAAATTTTGAAGGACAAAAAGGTCAGATTTCCTCCTGCGTAGTTTTCGTTCCGTTTTTTTCACGATTTTTTGCGAAGGCCGACGGTGAGCACCCGAAGTGCTTTTTGAACACCCGGGAAAAGTACAGCGCGTCGTCATAACCGCAGAGGGTCCCGATCTCCGCCACGGAATAATCGCTGCCCCACATGGCGGTCAGCATGGTCTCCGCCTTCTTCATCCGCAGTCCGGTCATGTACTCCAGGGGTGTGATACCCATTTCCTTCTTGAACAGCTTCCGCAGGTAATCGTAATGGAAGGGCATCTGCCGGATGGCCTCATCCAGGGCGAAATCGCACTGGGCATAGTTGTTGATGATCATGGCCCGGATCTGTTCCACGGGCTTGGAGAACTCGCTGTTGCTGCGGTAGACGATCATGTAGCTGGTGATCAGCTCACCCAGGGCAGCCAGCACCAGCTCCCGTTTCCGAACGTCCGCCAGGAAATAGAATCTCGCTTCCGCGAAGGCGCTGCGCAGATGCTCCGCACCGTCATCGGACACCCGGAAGGCGGACCGGTAGGGCATGGACGGCTCTGCCATGCGCAGATAGATGTTGGTAAAGCCCTCGCTGCTGAAATTGCAGTGGCGCTCCCGGGGCGGAATGGCTACGGCCTCTCCGGCCTTGTAGTTCATGGTGGTGCCGTTTTCGAACTGGAAGGTCCCTTCACCGCCGGTGCAGTAGACCAGCTCCCACTCCGCATGCTCGTGCCACTGGACATCATAGGTCCGGCTGTGCTCGCCCACATATAAGATCGTATTCATAAAGCCCCCTCCTCATCCCGGATCCGCAGGCCCTTATCCCGGAAGAATTCCATAGCATATTCCGGCCAATTTTGTATATCCCGGCTTATTTCCGGAACATTTCCCGCAGGATATACCATCTCATCCCCGGTGGACAGGCCATGCTGTCCATGGCGGTGGATCCGCATTTCAAAGTCCACGCCCTGTTCTTCCAGGGCGGATGCCAGCACCAGGCTGTTCCGGCAGGGCACGGACTGGTCATCCCGGGTATGCCACAGAAACACCGGGGGCATATCCGGCCGGACCAGCCGGTCCAGGGACAGCCGCCGGCGCAGATCCGGGTCTCCCCGGGAGATGTTTTCGAAGCTCTCTTCATGGGTCCGGCCCCAGCTCACCGCCACGGGATAGCACAGGCACAGGGCGTCAGGCCGGGGATCCACCCCCAGATCCGCCAGCTCCGGGCAATCATACATGGTTCCCAGAGTGCCGCACAGATGGCCCCCGGCGGAAAAGCCCACCGCCGCCACCATATGGGGATCCACGCCGAATTCCGCCGCCTTGTCCCGGATATAGCCCATGGCCATAGCCGCCTCCCGAAGGGAGGTGGGGAACCCAAAGGGCGCGCAGGAATACTCCAGCACAAAGGCCGCCCAGCCCCGGGCGGCGAACCGCAGCGCCACCGGCTCTCCTTCCCGCCCGGATACCCAGCGGTAAGCACCGCCGGGCAGGATCAGCACACCGGGCCGGCGGCGGCTCACGCTCACCTTTTCCGGAGTCCGGGGCACATAGCAGGTCAGCTTTCCCGCGGCTCCCGGTGCCCGGGTTTGGCCGTGATATTCATAAAGATCGGTCTGCAGCACCAGCATGATATCCCCTCCATCGCCCGACATCCGTTTTGTCCATGTCTTTCAGCGAATAATCCATTTATATTCTTATGATAATCCAAAATAATAATCCCGTCAACACTTTTCTTTCCAGGGAGGGACCAAAATGGAAAAGCACATCAAGATCGCGTATATCGGCGGCGGCTCCAAGCAGTGGGCCCGGGTCTTCATGTCGGATCTGGCGGCAACGGAGGGGCTTTCCGGTGAGATCGCCCTCTACGATATCGACCGGGAGGCAGCCTGCCGGAACCGGAAGATCGGTCAGCGGATCGCCCGGGACCCTGACACCCGGTCTGTTTTTCAGTATACCGTCAGTGATACCCTGGACCAGGCCCTGGCCGGGGCGGATTTTGTCATCATCTCCATTCTGCCCGGCACCTTCCGGGAGATGCGCAGCGATGTCCACACCCCGGAAGCCTACGGAATCTGGCAGTCCGTGGGCGACACCGTGGGACCCGGCGGCATTCTGCGGGCCATGCGGACCGTGCCCATCTATGAGCATTTCGCCGCCCGGATCAAAGCCGTCTGCCCCGATGCCTGGGTGCTGAACCTGACCAATCCCATGAGCATCCTGGTGAAAACCCTGTACGATGTGTTCCCGGAGATCAAGGCCTTTGGCTGCTGCCATGAGGTGTTCCACGCCCAGACCTTCCTGACCCGGGTGCTGAAGGAGATCAAGGGAATCGATGTCCAACGGAAGGATATTTATACCGATGCCAGCGGCATCAACCACTTCACCTGGATCACGGAAGCCCGGTATGGTGACCTGGACCTGCTGGCCCTGCTGCCGGAGTTCATGGACCGGTTCTATGAGGAGGGCTATTATGAAGGCCCCGGGGGACGGTTCGCTTTCCGGGAGGACCCCTTCGCCTACGGCAACAAGCTGAAGCTGGACCTGTATCGTCGCTACGGCGCCCTGGCTGCCGCGGGAGACCGGCACCTGGCGGAGTTCCTGCCGGGGTCCTGGTACCTGAAGGATCCCCAGACCGTAAAGGACTGGCAGTTCAATCTGACCACCGTGGATTTCCGGGAGGCACAGCAGGCGGAGCGGATCGCGGAAACCGTGGAAATGGCGGAGGGCCGGAAACCCTTCGTAATCCAGCGTTCCGCCGAGGAAGCGGCGGACCTGATGAAGGCCATCCTTGGCTTCTCCACCGTGGTTTCCAATGTGAACCTTCCCAACCGGGGCCAGATGGGTCAGCTTCCCCTGGGGACCGTTGTGGAGACCAACTGCGTTTTCTCCAACGGTCAGGTCCGGCCTGTCACCGCCCGGCCCCTGCCGGGGGCTGTGGCCAGCCTGGTCCACCGGAACGCCATGGCCATCGAAACCGCCTACGCGGGCATCAAGGACCGGGACCTGGGGGTCATTTTCCAGGCCTTCGCGGACCAGCCCCTCTGCGGCAGCCTGACTCTGGCCCAGGCGGAGGAGCTGTTCCGGCAAATGTGCCGCAACACCCGGGAATACCTGGAGCCTTACTTCGACCTGTCCCGGCTGTAAAAAATCACCGCCCCTCGAACCCGTGAAGTGACCCCAAAAAGTTAGACAAATATTTCTAACTCAAATTGTTTAAGCTGCCGAGAGGGCTTGCTGTCTGTGTAATGCAGGCGGCAAGCCCTTTAGTCTTGCCTTGATACGCCGGTTGTTATAGTAATCAATATAG